>CAZODM010000122.1:0-3927 GCA_964578585.1 uncultured Desulfobacterales bacterium
TGAGTTAGTTAACATTATAGTTATTTATTCATAACGCTTAAGAAATAAATAAAGTTCTAATTTACTTATATATCGTAATTTTTTTAGTGATTTCCATTATTTTTCGATAAGCAAAACGGATGGGTATAGGATAGGATTTTTTTCAGGAGGTGTCTAATTATGAATCATCCGCAATCAAAGCCGCTTTTGTCTAATAGGCAAGGTGATAAAGGCAACTATGTTAAACGAGATATAAGATATTTTGAAAAGCTTATAAAAGAAAAGACTGATTTTTTAGAGGATTACACTAAAAAATTAGAGAAAGAAATTAGGGAAAACAAAAGCCTTACTAGAATGATAGAACATATAAAAAGGGAATGGGAGAGGACTGTAGATGCCATACCAGACCTTATTGCACTTATTGATAGAAACTTTAATTTTGTACGCTTAAATAAGGCAATGGCTAATGTTATGGGGCTTACTCCCAAAGAGGCTGTGGGCCTTAAATGTTATAAGGCTTTTCATAATGCTGATGCCCCTCCAGATTTTTGTCCTCACAAAAAATTATTAAAAGATGGAAAGCAACATAAGATAGAGTTTTTTGATGAGAGACGACAAAGATATTATGAAGTAATTGTTGTACCATATAAAGAGGCAGATGGTACAACTAGTGGTTGCGTGCATGTAGCAAGAGATATAACTGAGAGAAAGAGGTCAGAAAAAGAAAAAGAACTCTTACATGCTCAACTTTTACATTCACAAAAGCTAGAGTCGGTTGGACAACTTGCAGCAGGTATTGCACATGAGATAAATACCCCTGCTCAATATATAGCAAGCAATATTGATTTTTTAGATGAAGGATTTAAAGATGTTATCTCACTCATAGAAGAGATTAACAATATCGTTTTTTCAACTAAATGTGATATTGCAAGACTTATATCTAGCATTAAAGACCTAGAAGAAGAAATAGACCTAGACTATCTAAAAGAAGAAATTCCTACCGCCATAGAACAAACAAGAGAAGGTATATCAAAAATAACATCCATTGTAAGAGCAATGAAAGAGTTCTCTCATCCTGGCAGTAAAGAAAAAGAGCTTTCTAATATAAATAAGATCATTGAGACTACCCTTACTATATCAAGAAACGAATGGAAATATGTAGCAGAGATGGAGACTGATTTATCTGAAGACTTACCTCCAATTTCATGTTTAGCAAATGAATTAGGACAGGTGTTTTTAAACCTGATTGTAAATGCTGTACATGCTATTCAGGAAAGGCTTGGAGATAATTCAGAAGACAAAGGGAAGATAACTATTAGGACTAAAAAAGGCAATGATGGATTTATTGAAATTAGTATATCAGATACTGGGGTTGGGATAAGAGAAGAGATTAAGGATAGGATATTTGATCCATTCTTTACAACTAAAGAAGTAGGTAAGGGGACAGGACAAGGGCTTGCAATTGTAAGAAATGTAGTTGTTGATAAACACGGTGGCTCTATAGATTTTAAAAGTAGAGTAGGAGAGGGCACTACATTTTATATAAGGCTTCCAATTACTTCTAACTAACCCTTATTAGGTAAGTTTTAAATTTGAATGTTATGGAGTTTAATATGCAAAGGAAGACTATCTTATTTGTAGATGATGAAAAGAAGGTGCTAGATGGACTTTCTCGTATGTTACGTCCATTTAGAAAGGCCTTTGATATGTATTTTGTAATAAGCCCTAAAGAAGCATTAGCCCTTATGGATAAAAAGGAGTTCGATATCATTGTATCTGATGTAAGAATGCCGGGTATGGATGGTATAAGCCTTTTAAATGAGGTAAAAAGAAAGCATCCAAACACAATGAGGATAATCTTAACAGGCCAGTCTTCAGTAGATGCTACTTTAAAGAGCATTGGTATTGCACATCAATTCTTAGACAAACCTTGTGAACCAATAAAATTAAAGAACCTTTTGACAAGGGCACTTTTTATAAAAAAACTTATGACTCACCCTACTATTGAAAAGATAGTCTCTGGATTAGAAACACTACCTTCTATGCCATCAATATACATTGAGATTCAAAGAAGACTGGCAGATCCTAACTGTTCAGTAGAAGAGGTTGCCAGATGTATTGAAAAGGATATGGCAATGAGTGCAAAGATATTACAGCTTGTTAACTCTGCATTTTTTGGTCACTTTAGTCATGTAGAAAGCCCTTCTAAAGCTGTACACCTATTGGGTTTAGAAACAGTTAAGGCATTGGTGTTATCGCTTCATATATTTTCTCAATATGATGACAAAAAAGGGCTTCCTATTTCGTTAGATATCCTTTGGAAACACAGTATGTATGTAGGAAACCTTGCTAAAGAGATAGCAGTAGCACAGTTACAGGATAGAAAAACAACAGATTATGCCTTTATTGCAGGGTTGTTACACGATATTGGGAAGTTAATTTTAGCAGTTAATATGCCAGATAAGTATAAAGAGGCTATAGAGATTGCCAAAACAGAAGGTATAGAGCTGTTTAGGGCAGAAGCTAGAGTCTTTAAGACATCACATGCTGAGATTGGAGGTTACCTAATGGGGCTTTGGGGACTTCCTGGTCCAGTAGTAGAGGCAATAGTGTATCACCATCATCCTGAGTGTTACCCATGTAATGAGTTTGATGCGCTTGCTGCAGTATATGCTGCTAATGTCTTAAAATTCTATAAAGGGGCAGATGAAGACAAAGAAGCTATTAGGTCTAGGTTTTCTATGGAGTTTCTAAATAGAATAAAATGTGGTGATAGGCTAGATGATTGGATTGAAATAGCAAAAGAAGAGAGAAGTAAGTATGAATAAACGAGTGCTCTTTGTAGATGATGATCCAAACATACTTAGGGCAATGCATAGACAACTTAGAAAGAAGTTTGATGTCTTTACTGCCCTGTCAGGTAAGGAGGCTTTAGATATTATAGATTCCTCCTCTGCATTTGCTGTCATTGTGGCAGATATGAGGATGCCAGAGATGGATGGAGTAGAGCTCCTTTCTAGGGTAAAAGATATATCTCCTGATACTGTTCGAATTATGCTTACAGGGAATGCAGATCAGCAAACTGCTGTTAAAGCAGTAAATGAAGGAGCTATTTTTAGATTTTTAAATAAACCTTGTTCTAACGCAGTTTTAGAAAGTACGATTTTTGAAGCTATTGAACACTATAGTCTTATAAATGCAGAAAGGGAGATATTAGAAAAGACTGTTAATGGTAGTATAAAAGTCATAACAGAGATATTGAGCCAGGTTAGCCCGGCTGCATTTAGTCGTTCTTATAGGATTAAACACTATGTATCTCAAATTATAAATACCCTTAAGCTGCCAAATAGTTGGGAGTTTTATGTTGCAGCCTCTTTATCTCAGATTGGCTGTGTTACCCTTCCTAGTGATCTTATAGAAAAGGTGTATTCTGGAGTAAAACTTGAGCCTGAAGAAGAAGAGATGTTTGAATCTCATCCTCAGGTGGGGGCAAATCTATTAAAGAATATCCCTAGATTTGAAAGAGTTGCTGAAATGATACGCTTACAGCACAAAAGATTTTCTGACTATCAAGACAAGCCTAAAGATGCTGATGAAAAGATTATTAGACTTGGTGCTCAAATACTAAAGGCGGTTATTGATTTTGATCAATTGGTGTTTTTAGGCAAGTCACCTTCAAAGGCTTATGAAGAGCTTTTGACTAGAAAAGAGGATTATAATCCAAACATCCTAAAATTATTAGAGAACATAAAGGCTTCATGTAGCAACTATAAAATTAAGAGCATTAAGGTATCTCAATTAAACATAGGAATGATATTAAGAAGAGATGTCATTGCTAAAAATGGGCTATTAATAGCTTCTAAAGGGCAGGAAGTAACATTTTCTGTTAAGACAAGACTATTAAACTTTGCTAAAACTATCGGGATTGAAGAGCCTATTGAAGTTATA
>CAZODM010000123.1:0-3812 GCA_964578585.1 uncultured Desulfobacterales bacterium
ACTATATCTAGTGGCTTAACATTTGTCTATCTTTATGTTATCCTATCTTTTACCATCACAGGAGGAGATTTTTATGGAATTTATAAAAAATGATAAATTAACAGACCTTGTCGTTGAATTAGAACCCGTCGTTGATTTAAATATACTCCTTGATGAATTTAATATCCCTCGAAGATGTTGTCCTAACGAAATATTATATACCTCTGACAGCCTTTTCCTTATATGGCACTTAAAAGAACCTATAGACATAAACTTCCCTTACATTAGAAGCTTCTTGTCTAACCTCATTGAAGCACTTATCTCTTTCAATGAAATTGATATCACATTCTTTAGAAAAAATGACTTTATACCCCTAACAAAAATTCTTTATTCTACTAAAACCTTCCGCACCTTCTCATCTTCTCCTTATGCAATAGATGAATTCTTAAGTATGTTTAAAAATTCACCTCATACATCTTCTTTTTATGTGTTTTTAAAAGAGTTCTGGAAACATTATCAGTTTCACACTAAATTTAAAGAACACTGCCAACAAATTCCAACACCACAAATTAAACAGAACATATGGAAAGTCTTAAAAGGCTATAAAGAAAAAGAATTTATTGACTGGCTCAACGGTAAAACTCGTCCTAACTTTGATAAATCTTTTACTAAGTTCCATTATAAACTCATTAAACTTCTCTATTTCGAAAATTTTAAACCCGAAGATATCGTCTCTTTTATGTATCATCATGAAAAACAATTCTTTAGCATAGACTATTATATAAATATTCTCTTAGATCTTGGAATTATAGAAAGACCTATTAAATATAACTTAGATAAAGTAAAACAAGCCCGCAAACAGTTAAAAAATATCTTAGGTGTTGATATCGTTAGAATAGAGTTTACTCCTCCAATGTATACAAGTAAAGTTAAAGAAAGTGGAATGGTCTATTACGCAAATGGAAGAGTCTATCCATTTGCTAGCTTAGAAAAATTCTCACAAATTAACTTCTATAAAGCTCTTATGATGAACGCTGGAGCAGATGACACTGCTATTGAACCTATTAAAACCTCTACTATTAGAGATAATATTGAAACCATTATGGGTAGTATAAAGGCTCTTATTGTTGCTCCTGCTTATAATATACTTCACAACGAAATAATTATTTTATTATACAGATATCTTAATTTACACCTTCATAGATGCGTTGATCCTAACAATATTTATCGCATTAAAAGAACTAATGAACCTCTTATAATCTCAAAAGAATTAACAAAATTATTCAAGAAAAAAGATCCTTCAGATACAAATATAGATTTTATCTTAAAGGCAAAAGTTAAACTCGCACTAACTGCTAAAGTTGTAATAAACGTCGTACACTTCTCCAACTATCTTAAAACTGCATTCAGCAAAAATTACAACTTAACTACTATTAGACAAGTCCTGCTGGAAACTCCTCAATCTTTATATAAATTCAATGATATTGATCACTGTGAATTAGTCTTTTTGGATTCTTTATTTTCTAGAGAAATGTTTGAGGCATGCTTTAATGACAATAAATTAAAATCAATAAAACCAATAACAAGGTGACTTATCGAGGGGCACAATGCCCCTCTTATCTCTAAAACGGCACATCATCATCTTCTATATCATCTTCAACCTCTTCATTCTCATTTACATCTTTTCTAACTTTAGCTGTAATCTTGCCATCTACAGCAATAACAACTAACCTGCTCCGATTTTCTCCTTCCTTTGTTTGCCATTTTTCCTGAACAAGTTTTCCTTCTAATAAGATTAAATCTCCTTTCTGCATGCTCTCTGCAAACCGTTGGGCTAAAAAACCAAATGCTTTAAAATCTATCCAATTAGTTGACTCTTCCCATCCTGCTTCTGTTTTGCGTACTTGTGTATTTCCTATTGTTCCTTTTGCTATGGCTATGCCTTCTCCTTCTCTGTTATATATAACCTCTAAATCTCTTGCCAACCTTCCTTCAATAAAAACCTTGTTTAAGTGCTTCATAATGCCTCCTCTATATCTTTTATATCTCTTGCTATTATTACCTTTACTCCTGCTTTTTTGAGCTTATAATGCACATATTTCTGTGTACCCCTAAGCCTGCCTGCAGGAGCTTTAGTTTCTATTAATAAAAATCTTTCACCTTTAAGTGCTATTAAATCAGGAAACCCACTACTCTTTTCATCTTGATATACCTTATGAACATACCAGCCTCTATCTTCTAAATATCTTCTTATTTTTCTCTCTATATTCTTTTCTCTCATAATGAAAAATATTTCCCACTACTTGGTTGACATAAAAACAGCCTCTTTTTTGCCCGTGTCATCCCTACATAAAACATCATTGCAACCGCCTGTATCCCATAAAACCCTTCCTGCATTGTCTGCATGAAACCTGCCATTGATAAGTCTGGAAATAAAAATACGTTGTCTGCTTCTCCACCTTTAACGCTATGAATCGTTCCTATAATTACCTTTGGTGTAAGAGATATTCTCTCTGTAAACGCCTTCTTAACTATCTCTAATGCATCTTTATTGCCCCCATGTTCTATAAACCACTCCTCATCTAACTTCATAAATGCTCTATAATCTTCTTTCCTTTTAAAAGACTCTTTAATAAATTCTTTTAAATCCTCTATCTGCTCTAACTCTTTTACTTCTTTCTTAACTCCTCTTTTTAAGCAATTCCTTAAGCCAGCAAAAATATATTTAATATTAGACAAACTAAAATCTTTCTTTAGATATTTTGGCATTAAAAAATTCAAGTGGAATGCTAACGATTTTTGAGATAAACTATTCCATCTATGTGTATATGGGTTATGATATAAAATATTTTTGCTCTTAAGCCATGTTGCTATTTCATTTACCATATAGCTACACGGCGCTAACAACATTATTGTTTCGTTACTCTTTATTAACTTCATCAGAATATCGTAGATAGGCTCTAGATAATTGTACGTAACATTTATCTTATACACACTCCCCTCTTTACCTGAGCCCCTATATTCTAATATCTCATCAAAATATTTGTTTATGAAATTGAGAGAGTACTTCTTAATCTTATCTGGAAGCCTATAACTCTTATCTAACAGTTTATATGTGCTGTATTTGCTCCATTCAACTGCATCAGGAACTGCTCCTCTCCATGTGAATAAACTCTGGAGCTTGTCTCCAACAAAATATATATCTGATCCCCATACTGCCCAGCTTAGCAATAATTTGTACTCTAACCTTGATATATCTTGAGCCTCATCTACGAAAATAATTGTTGCCTGATTTGGCGGATAAACTACTTCTTTTATTGCTGTCTCTATTAAATCAGTAAAATCTAAAAGATTATACTCTTCCTTAAATGCTGTCCACTCTTCATAAAACCTCTTCTCTTCTATATCTTCAGTCTTAGCAGGATCTTGATGTTTCGCTCTTCTTATGTTGATTCTATTTAATAACTCATCTCCTTTTGATGTAACTCCCACATCTACAAATCCATTAATCGAAGATGGAGACAGCTTCCATTCTGGATTGAATTCCTTAACATATGCATTCCATTCTTTTATCCATTTATAACTCTCAGCTATCTCTGGTCGCTTAAGAGCATGATAACAAAAAGAATGGATTGTTCCTATATTATCTGAAGGGATTAATCCATGACGCCCTGTTGCTTCCTTTGCCGCCGCTTTTGTTAAAGAAGCTACTAAAATGCGTCTTGGATCAATCCCCTTCTCCTCGACTAACTCCTTTATCTTGTTTGAGATCCACCATGTCTTGCCTGTTCCTGGTGGTCCCACTACAAGTCTTTTCATATGATGACCCACAA
>CAZODM010000124.1:0-3740 GCA_964578585.1 uncultured Desulfobacterales bacterium
TAACTATATGTAATTACGACTTTTATCAAGACCCAAAGAACTACGAAGACACCAACGATGGCACCATGAAGGCTTCACGAAGGCGCTGCGGTAGCACCACTATAAACAAGAATGTAAGAATGGAAGAAGGAAAGAAAACTACTTTTAACGTGAAAAATTTTAAACCGGATTGGATCTCTCAGAATGATTGGGACGACATCATTGAACATCGAAAAAGAAAAAAAGCATCTTTGACTAAGCGTGGGTTAACGAGTTTGATTAAAGAATTGTCATTAGCGGTAGAGCAGGGTTTTAGCGTAGCGGATTGTGTAGATAAAATGACAAATCGAAACTGGACTGGATTTGAGGCCATATGGATGTCAGGCGCTCAGCAGCAGAGTCAAGCGGCGCCCAGAGCCACAACTGTTAAGCAAGCACAAGCCGTGATGCGTGATAATATTGCTAAGTTTTTAAAGGAGGAACAAAATGTTAAAAAAGAATCAGATAGCGAGGGAGATACTCAGATTGTCCTTGCATTACCCGGAAGCAGACCACACCCCTGAAGTGCTGGACATAATTGCAGAGGATTGGTTAAATGATTTAAAGAGTGAGCATGTTAATGCCGAGGATTTTAAGCATTGTATAAACGAAGCGAGACGGCGCAATACTTTTTTCCCAAAAATAAGCGATATTCTTAAAATTATTAAAGAATATCATCGTAGTCCAGCATATCAGGCCCACCTGGATGAAATGGCCCTCCCCGAATCTCCCAGCTATAAATCAGATGTGGATTTAAAGCGCAATAAAAAGTGTTTGGCAATAATGGCCAAGGTCATTAGTGGAGAATTAACGGCTACCGAAGGCGAGCATAAATGTAATCAATTTTTGGGAATTAATATTTCTTTGCACCATCAAAAATAGTATAATAATTATAGGTAAACCATTGACTTTTAAGGAGAAATCATGTTAAATAAGGTTATGTTAATCGGGAATTTATGCGGTGACCCGGAAATCAGATTTACGCAAGGCGGGGATGCGGTAGCCAATTTCAGTTTGGCTACGAATGAAAAGTGGAAAGACAAGGCCGGGAACCAGCAAGAGAAGGCGGAATTTCACCGGATAGTAATTTGGGGCCGGCTGGCGGAAGTCTGCGGGGAATATCTCACCAAGGGGTCAAAAATCTATATTGAGGGGAAGATCCAGACCAAGCAGTGGGAAGATAAAGACGGCAACAAGCGCTACACGACTGAGATTATCGCCCGAGAAATGAAAATGCTATCGCCCAAAAAATCGGGGCGGGAGGACAGCCCAGGGCAAACGCCCCCGGCAGGAAACGACGGTCTTGACGACGTGCCATTTTAAGGCCCCAAAACGGCCAGAATTTAAACAAAAAAATTCCCGGTACAGTCTAACCAAAAAAGATTAATTGTGCCGGGAATAGATGATTTAGCGGGTAGAATAAGGTTACATGTCCTCCTCTACCCGGCCGCCGCAGTTAGGGCAGACGGCCATTGCTTGATTAACTGCCCGGCCGCAAAAGGTGCACGGCCAGGCCCACAACCTGATACATAATATTAACTTTCTCATGTTACTCCTTGTTTTCACGTTGTTTTTGCTCTTTGATAATTTGACAGATATCAATATAAGCCGTAAGGAATTTGGTAAAATCCCCCAGGCCGTTTGCTTGTAGCGCCGCCTCTGCGCCAGGTAGCCGGGCCATATCAATAGGCCCGGCGTAACCGCACACAGAACGGATACGATCCAAGGTGGCGTCGTTTTTCTCCCCGGCGAAATGTTCCTCCATCAGCCGGTTTGCCAGCCGGCTGATCGAAATATTACGCTTTTTGATCTTTGCGGCCAGGCCCGGGGGAATACGGATTGACCTGGTGACCTTGGGAGCGGTCATCGGCCGTTACTCCGTGGGACAGATGATATCACCCCGCCATTACCAACGACTCTGTTGCCGTTAGCAAGCTCTATGAGGCATCCTCTCCGGCGGCTATCTGTAAATACGCCCAGAGATTTAGCGCCAACAGGGAGCGGCATTGCTCCCCAGTAGATATTTTTTGCTTTTTTTGCGTCCATGTTAATACCCCATAATTTTTTGCATCTTTGCATAATGAGCCTCATAATCCCGCTCTATTTCGGCGGCGGCTGACTCTCTGGTCTCTTTTGCGACCCATGCAGGGTGCGACTTAATCTCTGCCACCATGCTGTCGATGGCATTAAGATTATCCTGAGAGATTACAAGCTTACCACAGGAGGCTGGATAAGTCTCTCCGTCTACCTGCTTGGGCGTACGATTGAGATATGTGCCAGCAACTCCCATGCCTTCAACCTCAATTTTAAACAATTTTTGGCAGGTCGGTACCGTAACATTGTCGCCATCAGCATAAATTGTCTCAGATAATACTAATTTGCAGGTGACTGTTACTTTTAATCCGCGGCTTGTGTGCCACCTATGAGTTAGTTTCATGGCTCAGCTCCCTAAAATATAAATTAATCCAAAAACCCCGTAAAACAGGCCAATTATCCCGGTGGCTATCGAGACATCAATTAGAATCTTGTTAATCATAAATTATATCCCTCTAAAGTTAAAACCAGGCCGGAACCCACTTTTTTTACATATCCGCGCCGGATCATCTCTTGACGTGCGTGGGGCGTGAGGTGGGAAAGTCGACTGTAAATGTCATCACCCGGGGCTACATCAAAACTACCGAAACGGTTTTTCATAGCATTACATAGCATTTGCTCTATTGTTTTTCTCATGATAATTCTCCTCTGTTTTGATTAAAGTGATTTTATTTTCTGCGATTCACCGGCGCTGGGTATAAAGCCGTTAATTTTTTCGTATAATTTGTTTAAGCAGTTTTTGTCTTGTCGTATGATGTAGCCATATTTGTCAGACATAAATAGTCTACTCGCAGTGAGTGTGCTAAATAATTTGACAGCAGTAGTGTGACCGGTATTAGGTATTTCTGTAAAATTTACGAACCATAAAATCTTATTTTCTAGTCCCATAACTAATCCTCTTCTTATTTTTTGTAGGTGCGTTATTGCCCTGCTGTTACCTATTAACAATGCAATCACGATGCCAATTCGTATTAAAACCACTAATTATTGTTATAAGTTATTGATATTATTAGATCAATCCATATTTTCGCGGCTTGAATGTCCTTTATCTTTATTGTCGGCGATATACTGCGGCAATGTTCTGCCAAGCAGCATTCCGTCGAAAATGTAGCAGTCTCCGGCTAATTTAAAAACCTTCTGTCCTTCTGTTCTGTACATATTCATCGTCGTGCCTCCTGTTTATAATTGACAATGAGGGCATATCCCTCTGTCGTCTAACTGTGACATCGCAAACCAGTCTGTGCATACACAGCACAATCCACCTTGTGCGTTGTTTTTCTTATTTTGTTTCATCTCTGCTTCTGCAACACATTCTTTTATTGCCTTTACTGAGTAATGATTTTTGTTCCCACCCACACAATTAGCTTTCTTCATCAAGACTTTCATCTTGTCGCCACGCTCCATCATTACGATTTGGTAGTTCTCAAGGCCCGTTATAGTCTCAATGCTTCTGATCTCAATCATTCCGTTTTTTGTGCTTTCCATTAATTTCATTTTATTTCTCCTGTGTTTAATTTATTATCCCCTGCTGTTACCTATAAAATAACCCTTTGGTTTATAGTGTCAAGCGGTTTTTGCAATTATTATCAAAATAATGTAAAATTATGCAAAATAAAGTTGTGATTTAG
>CAZODM010000125.1:0-3625 GCA_964578585.1 uncultured Desulfobacterales bacterium
TGATGAGTTTGTTGTTGCTTGAAGGTTGGTTGGGGTTGTTGGTGGGGTTGTGTCTTGTGATGCGGAGGAACTTCCTGCTCCGCTTGAGAGTTTGTAGAAATATACATTTTCATTTGTTCCATTAACCAGCACAAATACATTTTTGAACGGCACGTACTGGAAACGACCATAAGTACCTTGCTTAGGAGCTGATGTGGGAACGACCTTATTAGTTGCAATTGGACTTACTTTACTCCATGCCCAAGTTTCTGGATCTAGTAAATAAACCTCAGGGCCATCGTCCCATGCAACGAATTTATCAGAGGTTATATCATAAACAAAACCTGGCGCTGTCCTTCCCTCTAGGTCTTTATTCCCGGTCGTAAGTGGAACAAGATTAATTGGCTTATTATCAGGATTTAATAGATCCCATTTAAATACCTGAGGAGATCCGCTATAACTACCTATACTAACCATATTATTGCGCTTATAGTCAATTGCTGCGATAGCATAGATACTCATAGATTGTTTAGCATGTTCCGTCCAACTATTATTAATTGGATTATATCTTAATAAGGTTCCATTACTACCTAAGCGTTGCAACCAAACTGTTCCATCTGCTGGATTGTACGCAGTAGTGCCTCTATTTCCACCACCGGGAACATCTGCAAGTGTGCTGTCCCATTTAAGTTTATCAAAATCGAAAGAGTACGTATTAGAGTCAGAAACTTGCGAGGAAGGATAAGTTCCGCCTGCCCCAAATACCAAAAATTTATCGACATTTGAAGCATACTCAATATAATCATACGTATGGCGAGATCGAGGTAAACCATCAGGATACAGACCTCCTACTTCAGTACCGCCTACATTAGGACTGGGATCTGTAAGGCGCTCCCATTTAAGTGTGTTTATATTAAAAGTATATACTTCATTACCTGCATAATCACGATGCCCACCGCCCCATACAATCAACCTATTACGCTTTGTGTCGTATGCGCCTCCACTCCATGGGTTAATTACGTTTGCACTCCAACCATAAGGCGCAACATCCTTTAAGCGCGAATTAGGCACCTCACACCAAGCACCCGCAGGAAGATTATCCAAATCACTTACAGTGATGCATTTTCCAGTATATGAAGTTGGGGTTGTGTTTGTCGTTCCAACACTCACATTAACACTTGCCGTCGCACTTCCTCCTGTTCCGGTGCAAGTTAGTGTAAATGCTAAGCTTGATGTGATAGGTCCTATTGTTTCTGTGCCTGATGTTGTTTTTGTTCCTGTCCAGTTACCTCCTGCTGTACATGAGTTTGCGTTGGTTGAACTCCATGTAAGTGTTGTGTTGTTGCCTGAGGTTACTGTGGTTGGAGAGGCGGAAAGAGAGACTGTTGTAACTACTGTAGCCGCGTTTGTTGTTGCGCTAACACTTGTTGATTGTGATGAAACGTTTCCTGCGGCGTCGTATGCCGACACTGTATATGTGTATAACGTTCCTGCAGAAAGACTGTTGTCTGTGTATGAAGTGTTTGTTGTTGTGGTTATCTGTGTTCCGTTTCTGTATACTCTGTAGCCTGCTGTTGCTGTGTTGTCTGTTGATGCACTCCATGTTAGAGAGATTTGTGATGATGAGTTTGTTGTTGCTTGAAGGTTGGTTGGGGTTGTTGGTGGGGTTGTGTCTTGTGATGGAATGGGTTGTGTCTTTGAAGTTCCAAAATCTCCAACAGCAATTGCCCAATCTGATATATAGGGTGCATTCCATATTTGATTAATAGTATTCAGACTACCAAGATTGATCTCCGTATAAGCTTTTTTGGCATCAACTGCAATAGCCATCTGAGAACCGTTCATACCAGAAAGGTCCATGCGAATAGAATTCGTATTCTCTTTATAAAAAACATAGTGTTTATTGTCGGGTGTGGTGAGTGTATAACCATCAGTTAGTGTGTTGGTTGGGGTCATGTCTTTAGTAAAACGATTCTTAAAGAATTCAAAATTTGTTTTTATCCATTCTGGGTTCTGGTAAGGATCAGATAGATAAGAACTACCGCTTAGTAAATTCCCCCAAATATTAGCCACACCACCAGCCATCACTGAATACCATAACCCTCGTCGGGTTTGTTCTTCAGTATAATCTTTTGAACGACCACGTATACGAAAACGATCTTCTGAAAACGAAGGTTTACCTGGGCGAGTATTAATTGTCTCAACATACTTGTTGTAATCAGGGTGCCATTGTTCATAACCAGAATAGTCCAGTCCTTCGTATAACTGAGTAAGTTTATTCGTTGCAGATCTGGCACCTAAATAATGACTCCAACCGAATTTTGATTGCATGTAGTTATGCCATTCTTTTAATTGGGTTGTTCTTACCCATTCCCAATTGTCAAAACCATACCCCATTGTCCATCCGGGAATTGGACCAAGCCGAGCTGCGATATATCGCTGTAAACGCTTATCTTCAGTACCATTTATTCCCCATCTGGTTGGAGTCTTTCCTCTGCTCTCATCTCCCCAAGCCCAAATATGTATACTGCCGCCAGCAGCATATACTTTTGTAATAAGCAGTTCCAATGCTTCAAATGTCCTGAAATCTGGATTTGGAATAGCTATTCTTGAACTCTTTTTTTCATTTATATTAAACCAAACAGCTGACCCACTCACATGAAAACCTGTAAATCCAGACTCATTAATGAATGTCTGTATATCGGCATCTATTTTTCCAGGCTTATTATAAAAGTCTGGTATATCTGAGTACATAACATACTGTGGTACAAAAACCTCATTAGTAGCACTACGAGCCCATTTATTACCTATACTTGTAATGAAACCCTTGGAATTTATAGGATTAGGAACAATTGTTACAACACCACTCTTCCCATTAAGCTCTGCGTCATTACTTGTAGTAGTGAATGTCCAATCTCCTACTCGTGTTCCTGTAAATCTAAATTTCCATGTTGTCCCTCCTGCATAGAACATTTCTGTAGTACGAGTCTCTCCACTGTTAGAGTGAATAAATGTAACAGTTGCTATTAAATCAAATGGATTACCAGTATAGGTAGGGTTATCTAAAGACCATTCAATATATGGAGACCACTGTGTTCCCGTTCTATCCATAGAACCATTCCCGTTATTTAACACCGCAATGTTTGCATTTGCCGATGCACTACCTCCTACACCAGAACACGTCAATGTAAATGATGAATTTGATGTGATAGGTCCTATTGTTTCTGTGCCTGATGTTGTTTTTGTTCCTGTCCAGTTACCTCCTGCTGTACATGAGTTTGCGTTGGTTGAACTCCATGTAAGTGTTGTGTTGTTGCCTGAGGTTACTGTGGTTGGAGAGGCGGAAAGAGAGACTGTTGTAACTACTGTAGCCGCGTTTGTTGTTGCGCTAACACTTGTTGATTGTGATGAAACGTTTCCTGCGGCGTCGTATGCCGACACTGTATATGTGTATAACGTTCCTGCAGAAAGACTGTTGTCTGTGTATGAAGTGTTTGTTGTTGTGGTTATCTGTGTTCCGTTTCTGTATACTCTGTAGCCTGCTGTTGCTGTGTTGTCTGTTGATGCACTCCATGTTAGAGAGATTTGTGATGATGAGTTTGTTGTTGCTTGAAGGTTGGTTGGGGTTGTTGGTGGGGTTGTGTCT
>CAZODM010000126.1:0-3591 GCA_964578585.1 uncultured Desulfobacterales bacterium
ACTAATTCATCTGCCCCTATATCTGGATAGCTATCTCTTAATTGCCCATCAATATCATAGATCACATAAGGAGCTAGATTTTCACCCGCATTTACAACATGTAATATTTTACCTTTTAAATGAAAATTGCCTACTACAGGATTTATAAAAAATTTTGCTTGTGACCTTACATTATTGCTCATATAAACAATTGAATTTTTACCCGCCCTATCTACTATCTTGGGATAGTAAAGATTGTTTTTTACACTTACAATAGAATTCTTAAAGCGTATATCAATTCCTGCAAAACACCTTTTAGGCTTACACAAAGAATATATAGTATTGTTAAAAATCTTTACATTTCTACATGCCCACGCACAAATACCTGTATCAAAAAAGGTCCTATCTCCTAATATAAAGTTATTTTTGATGATACTATCATATACCCCTGCTTTAATCTTTTTATCTGGATAAATTCGTGCCTTTTTTACATCGCCTTCGCCAAATTGGATTCCAATAATACCGTTTATTATCTTATTTCTTTGTACAATTATATCTCTACTACCATGCCAAAACAAAATAGAGGCTACTGCAGTCTTTTTATAACAATGTATATCTTTAAATATATTATCCTCTACTAACCAATGTCTTGCTGCATGAGCGTCTATACCTTGTGTATAACATGGACAGTGAGGCAACTTATGCACTCTATTTCTTCCTTTGTCTGTAATCTCTAACAAACAATTTGAAATAGTAACATTATCATTAAATTTGGCATAAGACTCATTCCAATGAATGGTATTAGGATTCGACTTAATCAACTGCTCACCACAATCTAATATATGTAGATTATACAATTTTATATTGTTTGCTCCACCCTTTAGGTGTATTCCATGCCATCTAGCATGTTCTAAAGTTAAATTGCTTATGGTAATATGAGATGCTTTAATCTCTATTAGACTTCCAACTTTATATTGACCATCTATAATAACCTTATCTCTATCTTTAGATAAAGAAGTTAATACTAAATAAGGTTTTTTAAATATAAGTCTTTTATCATTATAAAGTTTGTAATTACCTTGCTTTAGTAAAATTTTTGTATAACTTGGTGCGCTAGCAATAATCTTAAAAAGCCTTCTAGATTGAGAGGGATCAACAATAATCTTATGCCATTTATGAATTATTTTATCTTCTCTTATATATCCTGTTTTTATTTGTCTTTTGACTACTAACAATGTTATCTTTTTAGAAATTGAGTTTGAATTATTATCAGTTACACAAATAGTTAAAGGATAGCTTCCATATTGAGAACTAATCCCATAAATACTTCTGTGTCTTTTATCAAAGATTAATCCTTTGGGTAAATTACCTTTTAATAAAAATTTATATGGGGGGCTGCCACCAATTAATTTTAGATTAAGTTTAAACTCCTTATTTGGAGTTACTAGAAATACATCTTTGGGATTTACAAAACTTAAAGGTATTTTGTGCCCCTTTTTAGGCAATATAATAATATGATTACCTTTCTTTGAAATATATACAGAAGGTAGGGTAATTAAATCATATTTGTCTGCCCTTACCTCACCTGCCTGAATAATCTTACCATCTTCAATATTTTCCCATATAAACTCCTCTCCTGCCTTTATCTTAAAATGATGCACTCTCCGTGGAGTAATATCAACTGTACAGCTATCTTTTGGTGCTCTTTTAGATAGATATATAGTCATCTCCCACTTAGTTGGTGAATCTACTACATTATTTGTCTTCCAAAGTAGATAATAATTAATCCTTCCACTCTTAGGTGCCTTATTAGGACTATCTCCCAAAGGAGTATCTAAAGAACAATGTGTAAATGCAGGTACAGTCTGATTAAGAGAATAATCAATTAATGAATATCTATCATTACTTCCGGGGAAAAGCGCCCTAGCACCATGGCCCTTCATATTCCATATAAACACAAAGGACCTTTTTGTTGCAATAAGTGCTTTAACAAACTGCCATGCTTGAGGCCATCCAATTTTGTGATCATTTCTTCCATTTGCAAAGATAATAGGTGGGGTATCATCTTTAATATGGTTATATAACCACTTCACATTGTCTTCATAATCAAAAATAGGCATATTAGTACTATCATACTTACACTTCCATGCCTCTTTTCCATAACAGTGCTCAAAAGAATTCTTAAATTTAGTCTCAGATGGTATATGAACCCCCACCCAACTAACTATAAAAGAAAAGTAATCACCTGCCTTAATACCCCAAAGTGAGGCACCTGAGCCTCCCATAGAACTTCCTGTTACAAATATATGGTTTGTATCTATGTTCCAATTAGATGCAACAAAATTATTTACAAATGCCTTAATCCTATGTTGGGTATATAGATAGACTCTTGCTGATGTATAAGGCTTAAGTGTTCCCATATTTTCATTAAATCCAGTCCACCAATCATAAGGTCTTTGATTAGTTGCAACCAATAAGGCGCCTCTTTTAGCCTCATACCACCACCCATAACCAGTATTTAACCATCCGCCCCAACAATGAAGTGCAATATCTACTGCTCGTTTTCCTGTTTTGGGCTTGTAGGGAGGGACAGCAACTAAATAATTAAATGGTGTATCAGGGAAATTAGAGTTAGGGGGTGCCTCCCACTTAACAAAGTAATAAAGGGTAGAATCTTTTATGTAATGGAATCTTCTATGCCTAATAATCTTTCTTAACAAAACTAGTCCAGTTCCTGGTGCTTCAGCAACTGGTTTTTTAAGAGAATTTTCCCCTAATTTTAAAGAAGATAAATCTTCTTGACCATCTATTGTCTTAACAACTGCGTAATAGGCTTTATCTTTCCTTTTACAATGATATACATAGATCCCTTCATTGTAATTTCCTAAAATACCATTAGCTACAGGCATTCTAGGCACAATAGATCTAAAAAAGTGATGTTCTCCCATCCACCATCTACCAAAATACCAAGGATCCCATATAGTAAAAGGGCTGACTTCATCTATTAATTTTGCCTTAGAAAAAGTCTTAGGAGTTATAGGAACTAGGCTTCTATAGATTCTATAGCGTATCTCATGAGGATTGTTAGCAAGCTTTAGCAATCTTTTGAATTGTTTTCCTGTTATATTGTTAGAGTGGATCAAAGGAGAATGATCTTTCCATACAATAACAGTATCTCCATTCTTACAATATGCTTTTATATCATAGACAGAATCAATCTTTTTATTAATTGCCACATTGCATGTAACATCTAAACGCAAAACAACCTGTTTTGTCTTTTTATCTATATAAGTTGCAAAAGAAGGCTCTCCTAATCCTGGAAAACAAATCATTTTTAATAGAAGCTTCTTTTTACCCTCTTTAAGAGCCTCCTTTACTGCCTTTGTACAATTAAAGGTATTATATCTTGGGGGAAGCAATTTAAGAGAGTCTTCCTTATTATCTATTGGAACAATTTTTATCTTTTGGGTTGCCAATTTAGTAAAGGGCCAAGAAGCAACATTGCCCCTTCTATGGACTATTAACAGTGCTCTATATATTTTTACCTTCTTAGGTAAAGGAGATAAATCTATAGAGATAATACCTTGATCTCTATTAAAGACTAAATGATTA
>CAZODM010000127.1:0-3393 GCA_964578585.1 uncultured Desulfobacterales bacterium
AGGTATGCTTATAATAGATTATGATCCCAGGAATGATGAGAACAAAAATGCGTTGGATACCTTACTTATTGATTTTAAAATAGACATAACAGATAATCCAGTGGTAAACACTGGTGGTGGTGGTTTACATATATACTTGAAAAAACCTGAAAGTGCTCGCATAAAGAAAAACCTGCGGTCATATAAAGGCATAGATTTTCTTAGTAAAGGCTGCTTCGTGGTTTGTGCAGGTTCTATACACCCTAACGGTAAACGCTACGAATGGGATAAATTTTCTGATAACGATCTGAATCAAGCAAGTTTGAAAGCTACCCCTAAGGGGTTATTGAAAGAATTGGATAGAGGTGCCCATCAAAATGATTTAGGTGGTGGGAAAGAATGGGGAGAGTTCAGCGTAGAGCAACTGGAAAAATGTTTGGCGGTGTTGCCTGCGGAGGATTTCAGAGGCCACGCGGATTGGTTGAAGATAATGATGTCTGCACACTACATGACAGGGGGAGAAGGTTTTGATGTATTCCAAGCTTGGTGTGAAACCGATGAAACTTTCATAGGTACAGAGAACATGCACCGCATAAGGTGGTACAGTATGTCAGACAAAGGTAGAGGTAATAATGTCGGCAGCGGTAGCATGTTCAAAGAAATAGCTCAAAGAGGCAGCAACTGGATGGAATGTGTGGCTGTGTCAGCGGAGAAGGATTTTGCAGAACTAGATGCAGAACTAGAGGACATATTACTCAATGATGATGATAATCCCCACAATGTTGCAGCTGGTAAATTATACAAAGTTGCGCTCAATATCGACATAGACAAAGTAAATGCAATAGACGTAGGTAGAATATATAACAGGTTGGATGACATACCTATACTGGTGCGCACAAAGATAATGGACCATTTCGTCAACAAACTGAAAATACAAAAAAGTGACCTATCTAAATACTCTAGGGCAGCTAAAAACTCTGATAAAGACATAAGGGATAAAAGTGATGTTGCTGAAGACACAGCTAGGCGGTTGGCCAGGGCTGTGTTGAAACATGAATTTTCTGGCAACAGACTACTGTACATAGATGACGTTTGGTGGCGATATATCGGCACACATTGGGAGCAAGTGAACAGTGATTCTGTGATAGGCAGGACAGTCAAAGATGTGCTCGACAGATTTAGAGGGAAACATGAGGATGTTACATTCGGGTCAGAGACCATGTTGATATCTAATACTATAAAAATGTTGGGTTACGAAGTAGCCACTACAGTAGGGGAAACTAACATGTATGGGCAACCACAAGCTGTGATAAACTGTAAAAACGGTGAATTGTGGTTACTCCCTGATGGTACAGCGGACCTAAGGGAACACAAACCCAGTTCGTTATTAACAACTAAACCCACTATAACATACAATAATAAGGCCAAGTCGAAGCTGTTCAAAAAAGCCATGTTGGACACATTTGCAAATTTTAAAGATAAAAAAGACATGGTGAGGCATATAGAAGAAGTCATAGGCTACATGATACAGCCGAATAAAGATATAGAAGCTTTTTGGCTTTTCAAAGGCCCAGGCGGTGACGGCAAAACAACATTAACGGAGGTGATAATGGGTTTAGCAGGTAAAGAAGCAGCTACGCCAGTAAATGTTGAAACTCTGTCGAGAGATAATACCCACGCATTGCATGCTATAGTCGGTAAATTAGTGTTAGTAGATGATGATTTAGCATCATCCATCAAATTAGATGATAGTGTCATGAAAAAATTGTCATCTAACAAAATACTGTCAGCAAACCCCAAGTTCAAGCGAGAATTCAATTTCGTTAATACAGCTCAATTAATCATGTGTTCAAACTCTTACCCTCGCTATGGCGATCTCTCGAGGGGGTTAAGGAGAAGGATGCAAATAATACCTTTTAACAGGCAATTTGATTTAGACGGCGGTGAAGTGAAGAGTTTTTCAAAAATGTTATTGTGTGATGCAGAAGCTAGTGGGGTGTTGAATGTAGTGTTGGCTGGCTTAAAAAGATTACGAAAACGAGGAAAATTTAAAAAACCAAAAAGCTGCCTCTTGGAAGAAAATATTTGGCACACAGAGGCCAACCCAATGCAAGAGTTCATAAACACATGCACCATTGAGACTAGGGTGAAGAAAGAGTCAGGTAAGGATATTTATAACTCATATTGCTTGTGGTATTCAAACATGTACGGGGGGCAAGAGACCTACAGAGTGGGGTTGAGGAAGTTCTACCAGGAACTCGGCCAAATGGGTTTTGTAAGAGCGCGTATGCACGGTAATGTTGTGGCATTCTGGGGTTTAAACATAAAAAGAGAGTGCAGGAATGAATTTGAAAAAGAAGAAGAAGAAGAGTAGCGAGCTGCAATTTTTCATTTTAGGCAAAGAGGCTCCAAACATTTGTTCGCTACTAAAGAACGGTGTAGTAGTAGGGCTGCAGGACCCCCAGTAGGTCAACTGTAGAGCAACATAGGCACCCCGTTGGGTATAGGAACATAAAAAAATTATATAGATTATATACTTGTGGTGAAGTTTGTATTAATTTTCTAACTAGCTACAATAGAAAAAAATAAATTAGGGTTACACAGTGTGTCAAAATTTTAAAATTTTTTTTTCTATATATATAAGGATTGGCATCAAAATTCCAACCCTACACCAATAGTTTAGTCGGAACCCCCTTTGGAAGGACATGCAACACATGCTGTGCGTCCCTTCTTGGGAGCACAACCACAAAGCGTGTAGAGCCTCCTAGAGTCCCCTAGGGCCGAAAAACCCATATAGTATATGACAGAGTTTCACCACGGTGAAATTTGAAATTGTCCACTGCGGGCGCACAATGGGCAGATTTTGAGCCGCTTTTCGGCCCTAGGCAGCAAAAACTTAAGAAGAAGAAGAAGAAGAAGAAGAAGAAGAAGAAGAAGAAGAAGAAGAAGAAGAAGAAGAAGAAGAAGAAGAAGAATCTAGGGGGTGGTTTTTTGTGGCTTGCCAGCGCACAAAAACAGTGGTTTGTGGCTTGCCAGCGCACAAAAACAGTGGTTTGTGGCTTGCCAACGCACAAAAATACAACGCAAGAGGAGAAAGTAACCTCTGTATTTGCTTCTTGAACTTCCTTTTTAGGAGAAGAAGAATAAGAAGATATATTTCAACTCAGAGAGGGTGCATATGACTAAATTTAGAAACATACAGAAACGCAATTTTAAAAAAAGTGACATAAAAAAGTTCCTAGCAGAGAACACGGCTAAGAAGAAGGTTAACTTCACTAACAAGGTCAGAGCTGTAGAGTTAGCCAATTGCTATAAGATATGGTACAATTGTAGTTTCAACTGCAAAACATTTTTTCACGTTTTTGACAATGAAAAATTCTATACTATTTTACGTTCAACAGGTGAGCTAAGCAT
>CAZODM010000128.1:0-3359 GCA_964578585.1 uncultured Desulfobacterales bacterium
CTCTATTTAAAAAGGTGGGAATTTTTAGTCTCAGTTTATTTTTGTTGGGACTTTTTTGTCACGCTCAAGTTAAAGCCGCCCCGCTTATAGATGGAGGTATTGGAGTAGGAGGATGGGCATCAAAACTTACAGGTAATCTCGCTTATAAACAGGGGCTTATAAATCTAGATACTGATCTTGATTTATCTACTACTAAAGTAGCCCCTAAGGCATGGGCTGAGCTAGAACTTCCTATACCATTATTCCCAAATATTAGGGCAGATATGGTATTTTTTAAATACACTGGCTCTTCTACAGTAACAAACTTAGGATTTGGAGATTATATATTTAATGGTTCTATATCTTCTAAGTTAAAATTAAATCAATATGATTTTCTTCTTTATTATCATATACCATTTATAAGATTAGCTACGGCTAATACTATAGATATAAGATGGGGACTTGAAGGAAGATATTTTGATGGATATGTGCGAGTATCTGGTATAGCTAATGGTTTTAGTGTTACGGAAAAAAAGAATTTTTCATTTGTTATTCCAATGGCATATTTAGGCGCAACTCTTTCTCCACCAGGTGTACCATTTAGAGTTTATGCAGATGCTAGAGGAATTACCTATGAAGGCTCTTATTATTACGATTTTGAAGGTAAAATAGAATTTACGCTATTAAGACTCCCTCCTATGGGCAGAATTTTTATAGATGGAGGATATAAATGGGAAAAGCTTAGGCTTAAGAAAGATAAACCTATAAATGATTTTGAAACTAAATCGACACTTCAAGGGGTATTTGCTGAGGTAGGTCTAGAATTTTAATCTTGAATATAATATTTATCTTTTAAGGCGTGAGATAATCTCACGCCTTTATTTTTTAATAAATAATTTCTTGTTTAAGATGTCAGAACAGATTAATATTTAGCAGTAATTATAAAAAAGAGGCCTTATAAATGGAGGTAGAGTCATGGTTAAAGACATAAATTTAGAAGATCGTTTTGCTGACGGACAGTTTAAATTTATGGATGAAGATTATGAAGGTAGTATTGCTATATTTACAGAAATACTTGAGATAGATCCTAATTTTTCAAAAGCATATCAAGCAAGAGCAATTGCAAAGTTTAAGATGGGGGATGCTCAGGCAGCACTAAAAGACCTCGATGAAGCTATAAGATGTGAACCAGAAAATCCTAAGTTTTATTATCATAAGAGCGCCATATTATTTAAAGAAAATTTACTAGATGAGGCTATAGAGATGGTATCCAGGGCCATTGATATAGATCCAAGTTTTGCCTCTGCTTACTATCTAAGATCTCAATTACTCGAAAAATTAGGAGAAGAAGATGCTGCAGCCGTAGATATGAGTCAAGCCATGGCTTTACGAAAAGAGCAGGCAAAAGCTGCTAAATATATAGATTTTTAAGATCACAAGTATTATAAAGAGATTCTAAGATCTAAGAGCGGCTCCTTTAAGTAAGGAGCCGTTTTTTATTTAATAGAGCTTAACACCATTGCTTTTGAAATTTATCTTTTTTATACACTGGCAAACTAATGACTACTTCCACTCCTTTATCTTTGTTACAAGATAGACAAAATGTCCCATAATGCATTTCTACAATCCGCTTGGCTAGATTAAGTCCTAATCCCATACCGTAAGGTTTTGTTGTAAAAAATGGTTCCATAGCTTTTAGAGTATATCCTGGAGGCAATCCTGGACCTGTATCTCGTATACATATAGTTATACACTCATTTAGATCATTTTTGCGTCTGTTAACTGTTATAAATATTTCTCCGCCATCAGGCATTGCATCTAAAGAATTTTTTAATACATTTAGAAATACTTGTCGTATATGTACGCTATCTAAATTTAATATTGGTTCTGGTTCAGGCAGAGTTAGATGGATTTTAATCCTTTGCTTTTCTAGGTCTGAAGATAATAAACTAATTACTTCTTTAATTAAAGTATAAAGAGCAACTGGTTTTAATGTAAGTACAGGAGAGCAAGTAAAATCGAATAGTTTATTAACTATTTTTTCTAATCTAGTCGTTTCCTTTACAATAATATTGGCATAACTTTTCACCGTAGGATCTATTGCCTTCTTAGCTAAAATTTTAGCAATACCACCTAGTGCTGAAAGAGGATTCCTTATTTCATGAAGTAATTGGTCTGCCATACGTCCAAGAGCAGTATAACGTTCAGCTTCAATTAATAAATCTTTATTCCTCTCTAAGTCCTCATATAGACGTTCAAGTTCAGCAAGTCGATCTTGAAGTTGTGCGCATATACAAGCTTTACCAAGTCCTATAGATGCTAAAGAGGAGAAGAGTTCCAAAGCCTCGACATCTTCTGTATGAATTGTATTCTTAGAAATAAAGTTGTCTGCAATAATTAATCCATAAGCAATGTCTCCAGAAATTAAAGGTGCAATAGCAAATTGATCGGTTTCAAGAAGATCGCTCAATTCTAGTTCTGAATGATGGTCATTTTCTCTGGCATTTGATAAATCTACTAATATGGCTCGCTTATCTTTTAGAGAACGTACTAATATATGATGTTGATCTTCTATAGAAACGATTATTTTTTTAGCTAGTTGATTTATTGGATGGGAATTATCCTTTACTTTATCTTTTACACCATTTAATATTTCAAACAAAGACCAGCCATATTTATTTATATCTGTCCATATCTTATAAGCCTCTTCTTTATCTGCAGGGCCAATACCATATTCACCTTGAAGTATGCCATCTTTGTCATTTATACGAACTAATATAGCTCTATTAAATCCCAAACCTTCTCCAGCAGTTACCCCAACTAATACTGCCTGAAGTATCTCATTAATATCTGTAGACATTAGATAAGTATCATTAAGCTTAATAGCCAGATCCAAGGCCATTCTAATTCTGCCACTGTATTTAGGGGTGTCCATAGAACCAAAAGAAGAAGCTTGAAAGTTTATTGTTGTAAATTGATTCCTCATGGGCTTATCTCCATTAAATTAGCCCTAATTAAGAATTAGCTAATATATTGCTTTTAAGTCTCTCACTATATGCTTACTTTTTTTTATGTCAAGGGTTCTTATTATTTTCTTCGATATAGAAGTCTCATGGCATTAATTTTGCTTTTCTTTATAAATAAATAAAAAACATTTACTTGACTGATAGGAAAAATCTCTATAGTATTTTTGGTTGGAATAATGAATAGAGATTCAGAAAAGAGGGAGGGTTGATCTCTCTATAATCAAAAAAAGGAGGAATTATTATGTACAAAAAACTGTTGTCTCTTGTCTTAGCTCTATTGTTTTGTTTAAGTGTCGCTGGTGTCAGCATGGCGGCAGTAAGATGTAAGGGAAAAATTGTAGAAATTAAGGGTAA
>CAZODM010000129.1:0-3167 GCA_964578585.1 uncultured Desulfobacterales bacterium
TTATTCCTCCATATACAAATGAAGAATATTTTAGTTATGAATAAAATTCTTAATTATTAACTGCAATGGGAAGTGTATGAATTACAAAATGAAGTGTTGAAATGTATTATTGGGGGATAAAAGGGAAAAAGAGTAGAAATTAGCCTAATTATCATCATCAAAAAAGTAGTTATTACAGCCTTTTTTAGGATTATTTACTGACTAATTATAGTCGAATCTAATAAATAGACTTGTATGGTACAATATTTAACTAGTCAATATATACTTCCGATTAAGTGCATATATCCCAAAAAAATCTTTCATAGAAGACAATACCTTTATTATAATAAAGGAGGTTTTTTATGAATGCAACTAATATAGAAAATATAGAAAGAAATATAGAAAAGAATGATAATAATAAAATAACAATTAATAAAATTAGTCATTTAGCTATAAAAAAAGAATTAATACATATAATTGATTATATACTAGATAAAATAGAAACATTAAGTAGTATAGGTATTACTTGCTGTATATGGTTAACATATTTTTCTTATAAGCATTTTCATTTAACTAACATGGACTTATTTATTACCTTTATAATTTTAATATTACCAGTATTTCCATTAATACAATTAGAAGATAACATAAAAGAGTTAAAGAAATTTTTAGAATCAAATACTGTAAATACTATATATGCATCAGGCTTAAATCATTTAAATAACATAATATCTATAAAAACAGAAAATATAAAAAATAGAAATATGTTATTTATTTTAAAAGATATATATTACGTATTACACCACTCATATGGATATCATGTTAAATCTCATATAAAAATCCATAAATACTTTCTATCTACTGTATGGATAACAATTTTAATAGGTAGTTCAGTAGTTACTTTATTATTTCATTTTCTTTAAATAAAGGGAGGTCTAAAAATGAGAATAGCTGTTTTAATTATTAGCCTTTTCTTTGTATTAGTAGTAGGTATACAATCTTGTACAGTTGCTTTAGGTGGCAATCTTTTTGATCAACAAAATCTAGCAGCTGCAGGAGCAATAGGAATAATAGTCGCATTTCTATTTATATTAGGTGCGTCTTTTGCTTTAGGATTACCCAAAATTTCTATGATTATGTTTTCTATTGCGGGTATATTAGGTTTTATTGCTGCAGCAGGAAGTCAATTTAAGGATATGTATATTTGGGCAATAATATCTATAGTATTAGCTGGAATGTCTTACTTAGGTATTAAGGAAAAAAATAAAAAAGATAATATAATACCAAATCCATCTGCAGGTACAGGTGGAAATGAATAATCTGGAGTGTCCACCCAAGAGTGTAAAAATTTTTAAGCCTTAAAACTAAAGAGGTGAACACTATGTCAAAAGTTAAAAAGGCTCTTAAACCAAAAGAAGTCAAAGCCACTATCAAAAAACTCTATCAACAATCTTTGGGAGAAACCTTATAAGCCGAGCTTGAAGAGTTCCTGAGTTACTAGAGGGGTGAGAAATTTACATCTGCAAAACCGTTAAAACTGTATTAGAGAAGCAGAAATAGACACTCCAAGAGATAGAAACGAAAAAACCAAAGATAAAATCCTTAAAGACTTAGAGGATAAAATGATAGCCATGGAACTTTATCAAACATGTACAGAATGGAGTCTCATTTTAAAGCTTACAGAAAGGATCCTTCCTGTAGTAGAAAAGTAGTAAGGCGCCTTTAGAGAGCCTTTATGTAATCCTGTTTGTAGACTGCATATTCTACAAAGTTAGATAGGATGTCAAGGTAGTAGACAAAGAATCGGAATAAACAGCTAAGGAAAAAAGAGGGATTAGGCTTTGAATATTAGAAACAGAAAGTTCAAGCTTCTGGTTTAAATTAACAATATAGAGTAGAGGAGTCAGAGATGTTCTCATATTTAGCGTAGATGGAGTATCAGTGATAAGCAAAGCGATAAATGGAGCTTAGCCTCAAGCAGAATTCAAGGATACAGATTAAAGAATTCATTGAGGAAAGGGAAGTATCTTCAGATGAAAAGTGTTTATAGGGCATCAAGCTTAGTCTGAAGAGCCCATACTTAGCTATGCTTGAACTTGAGAAGATATGGAGTATTAAGTTCTGTAAGGGACTGGGATATTATTTACAGCCAGCTCTCTTAAATTTTTGAAGAGAGGTTAGAGACATGATAGAATTTACACAGTTCTATAGACACTATCTAAATTTATAAAACCTCTTGTCTTTTATGATATATACTCCTTTAAGTATGTTTTACATATCTAGGTAACTTATTGAATTTTTTTAAATATCTTTTATGTAATTCTTCTTCCGCTGCTGAAGGCCTATCGGTAGTAGCCCACCTTATAACAATTTTATCAGTATCTTTATCTCTGATTTTTTCTCCAGAAGAATGAGGTATCTTACCTTTTACTAATCCTTGCTTTATTCGTATTCTTAAATTAGAAGCTTTACCAATAGTTAACCTTTCCCTACAGTACTTATATTTTACTTCATAAACTCCTGATTCATTGGGAATATTTAATCCTTTCTTTCTTGCATCACTCCTAATCTCATCCCAATGAAACCATTTACTCCATTTTAAATTGATAATAATTTCTATTTTTTCTTCTTTCATATATTACTCTATTAATTAAGATTTTATAAAACTGTTAATTTTTAACTTTTTATCATAATCATATCTTAGTATTTAATAATATAGGAAATAGTTTCTTTATAATATTATAATCAGTTTATTATAAATAGTTTCAAAAAAATTTTTATTAGGAGTTAAAATAAAAAATTTTTTATATCTCTTTTTGATATATTATTCCAGTTTTTCCTTGAAGATCTAAAATATTGCCAAAAAACAAATTTGTAATTAGTTAAACGCTTAATCTCAACCACACAACAAAATAAGGACAACTAGAAAAGTCTTCTGGAAATTTATATACCTCCTCATATACTCCTTCTTCAAAGTAAGAAATATAATTTTTTTAATATATTTTTATTACCAATTATTGAGATATCAAATTTAAAAGATGTTTCTATTTTTTCTTTATTAACTTGTATACCTAGCATCATTTTTAACTATATCTTTATTTAGGTACTAAAAAATAAACTTTACTATAACATCTTAAACTACCAGCTAAAGCACCTGCAGCTTTACCTGATCCACAGTAAAGGTCTAT
>CAZODM010000130.1:0-3131 GCA_964578585.1 uncultured Desulfobacterales bacterium
TCACGATGTAAGAGCAAAGGTAAGAAGGATATATGTTACCATTATAGGAGAATAAGATATTTTATATAGTAACATTAATCTTGTTTACTTAATAGCATAACTTACTTATAATATTTTAAAAAGCCCTCTCATAGGGGACAGGTAGCCCTTCTCCTCAACTTTTCATTCTCCCGGCATTCCTCAAAATTTGCCTGTCCCCTATATTCTCTTAATTGACACAAACTCTATTTATAGTTAAAAGCTGTATAATATTTGGTTCATGAATAGAAATTATTTTTTATTAAAAAGTTTTATATTGAGGCTAACATAAGCATGTCTTTAAAGGCTAATTCAAAGAATAAAAAACAAAAAGACAACTCAAACTCTAAGATAATAATAAATGTTGAACATCCAGAACAATGTAGAATTGCCCTTATAGAGGCGGGTATACTTGAGGCCTTTTCATTAGAAACTTTATCTCATAGCCAAGTACGTGGGAACATATACAAAGGCAAACTACTAAATATAGAACCCAGTCTTCAAGCAGTATTTGTTGATATAGGACTTTCAAAAAATGCATATCTCCCTTTTGATGAAATTCATCCGGATTATTATGGTTATATTGAAGATAAATCAAAGATGCCAGAACTACTAAAAAAAGGCACAGAACTAATCGTACAAGTTGTTAAAGAAGAAACTCACCTTAAAGGGGCGGCAGTTACTACATATCTATCAATTCCTAGTCGATATTTAGTCTTAATGCCAGGGACCCAACATATTGGAATATCAAGGAAAATTGAAAATGAACATGAAAGAAAAAGGATTAAAAACATTTTAAAAGATACTAAATTACCAGATGGAGTAGGACTGATTGCTCGTACAGCCGCACAAAAGATTCCTAAACGAGATATACAAAAAGACCTACGTTATTTGTTAAGGTTATGGAAAGAACTTAAAAAAAGAGCGCGTACACTTTCTGCTCCATCTTTAATATATCAAGATAGAGATATTGTTATTAGATTTTTAAGAGATTATTTAAACCCAGATATAAAAGAGATCGTTGTAGATAATCATACTACATATACTAAGATAAGAAATTTTTTAAGACTATTATCACAAAGACACACTCCAGAAATAAAATATTATAAAGATTCTGAACCAATATTTAATATGTATAACCTTGAAGAACAAATAGAACAAATTTTTAATCCTATAGTTTCCTTACCATCTGGAGGATTTATTGTTATAGAAGCCACGGAAGCACTAGTAGCTATAGATGTAAATTCAGGTAAAAATGTTAAAGAAAAAGATTTAGAAGAAACTGCTCTCAAAACTAATATTGAAGCTACCAGAGAAATCGCAAGACAACTAAGATTAAGAGATTTAGGAGGGCTTATAGTAATAGACTTTATAGACATGAAAAGTGCATCTCATAAAAGGCAAATAATAAAACAAATGAGGAGTGTGTTAAAAAAAGATAAAGCTAGAACAGAGGTGGGTACTATCTCTAAATTTGGACTTTTAGAAATGGTTAGGCAAAAAATTGGTAGTCCTATAGAATTGGCTAATTTTAAGACATGCCCCTATTGTAAAGGAAGAGGAACGATAATATCTGAAGAAATGGAAGCACTAGTTATATTAAGAAAAATAAGATCTATCATAAATCATGCTCAGCAACCCTATGAAAAGATTCATGTTCAAGCTCATCCTAAGGCCGTAAGATACTTGGTAAACTTAAAACGTGCTGATTTATATGAACTAGAAAACAGAAATAGTATTAAAATTGTTGTAGAATCTGATGATCAAATTAAGCCTGGACAACATGTTGTAACAAAGATTATAAATGACTCTTCAAGATAAAAAACACTAAGGTGATAAAATGAAAAATGTTATACTACCTATTGAAAAATATATACCAGATTATATAAAAGAATTGGTACCATATCCACCAGGTAAACCTATTGAGGAACTTGAAAGGCAATACAATGTGAAAAATCCTATAAAGCTTGCCTCCAATGAGAATCCTTTAGGGCCTTCCCCAAAAGCGATAGAAGCTATAAAAACATCAGCTAAAGATCTACATCGTTATCCAGATGGTAGTGGATTTTATCTAAAAGAGGCTCTTTCTAAAAAATATGGTATCTCCCAAGAAGAAATCGTATTGGGAAACGGTTCTGATGAGCTTATAGATCTTTTGATTCGTTTGCTTTTAAAACCGGGGACAAGGTGTATAACTAGCCACCCAAGCTTTTTAGTATATAAAAAAAGGGTCCAATCTGTTGGAGGAGAAAATATCATAATCCCTTTAAAAGATTTTCATCATGACTTACCTAGTATTAGCAAGGCTGTTAATGAACAAACACGTTTAATCTTTTTAGATAATCCTAATAACCCTACAGGCAGTGTAATATCAAGGCAAGATTTTGAACAGTTTTTAAAAGACTTACCTCAAGATATATTAATTGTACTGGATGAAGCCTATATGGAGTTTTGTAAAAATCCAGATACTCCTCGTGGGATGGAATATCTGGGAAAAGACAGTAGAGTTGTCACCTTAAGAACATTTTCCAAGGCTTATGGGCTTGCAGGCCTAAGACTTGGTTATGGCATTATGCATAAAAATATTGCTTCATATATAGAACGTGTACGACAGCCCTTTAATGTAAACAGCCTTGCTCAAAAGGCTGCTATAGCAGCACTTCATGATACAAATCACTTTGAAAAAACTCTATCTAATACCTGGGAAGGTATTAAATATATATCAGATCAACTTACACAATTAGGTTTTAAAGTATACCCTACTAATACAAACTTTTTACTAGTTGACATATCTATGGATGCTAACCTCTTATATGAAGAAATGCTTAAAAAGGGGGTAATTATAAGATCAATGGCATCTTATGGGTTTAACAATTTTATTAGGATAACTATAGGAACTCCGCAAGAAAATGAACGCTTTATATATTCTATTACGGAGATTTTAGAAAAGCTCCAAGAAGCTTCATATTAATTAACTAAGAGGGAGAAAAATATAAAGAATAAACCCAATAACTTATTCTTAAGTATTTCTCTTAATATCTTATTACTTGGCATTGTCAGCTTTTTAAATGACTTAAGTAGCGAAATGATAATGCCAATAATTCCTACCTATT
>CAZODM010000131.1:0-3126 GCA_964578585.1 uncultured Desulfobacterales bacterium
ATTTCTTTTATTTTTTTTATATCTATAGCTCCTTCTCTCACTACTCTAGGCGGACTAATACTTACATCTACTATTGTAGATGGAGGAGTTCTTTTAACAATTCCATAATCTATAATAAAATCTAAGCCTCTAGGAATAAGATCCCTTTTAATCTCATAAGGAGAAATACAAGGCTCTTTACCAGAAAGATTGGCACTTGTCGCAGTAATAGCACAATTACATCTTTTGCAAAGCTCTATAGCAATTTTATTGCTAGATATCCTTACCCCAATCTTTCCTGTATCAGCAGTAAGTGCTTTATTTAAGCCAGGTTGTGCAGAGAATAATAATGTAAGAGGACCTGGCCAAAAATTATCCATCAAAAGCCTTGCATCTTTAGATATATTAGTTACTAAATCATCTAAAAAGGACCTATTAGGGATTAAAACCAAAAGAGGTTTAGTTGGTGGCCTGTCTTTTATAAAAAAGATCTTTTCTAATGCAGATGATTTATTGATTAAAGCTGCAAGGCCGTAGCTTGTCTCAGTTGGGAATGCCACAACTCCACCTTTTTTTAAGACTGCTACGGCCTTATCAATCTGATCTGAGATATCCTCCTTTAACTCTCCTATCATCATTACTTTAACACAGCCTCTCTCATAGAATCTCTATATTTTTCAAGGGCATTTAATACCTTTTTATCATAAAGTGCAATAATTCTTGCAGCCATAACTGCTGCATTTTTAGCACCTGCCTTACCAATAGCCATGGTTGCAACAGGAATTCCTGCTGGCATTTGAACTGTAGAAAGGAGGGCATCCAACCCACCAAGACTTGAACCTGGCATAGGAACTCCTATCACAGGTAAAAGAGTTTGAGCAGCTACACAACCTGCAAGATGAGCCGCCATACCTGCTCCACAGATTATTACTTTTATCCCGCGATCTTTTGCTCTTTGAGCATAATCCATTACAATATCTGGCGTTCTATGGGCAGAGGCAACTTTTAATTCACATGGGATCCCAAAGTCCTCCAAAAGCCTTTTAGCCTCATTCATTACCTCAAGATCACTCTTACTCCCTATAAGAATCCCTACCTTTGGGCCAAGAGAGCCATTTTCTCCAAGATGCTTTAATGCCTTTGCACCAATATCTGTCCTATAGTGCATGCCTTCCCAACTTATCTTTGATACCGCCTCATAGGCTCTCTCTATTGCAGCTTCAATAGAATCTCCAAGGGCAGTGACCCCTAGTACTCTCCCCCCTGCGGTTATAAATTTATCTCCTTTTTTAGCAGTACCAGCATGAAAAACTACTACATCTTCCATCTTTTCAACTTCATCTAAACCATGTATCACCTTTCCTTTTTCATAGCTACCAGGATAACCTTTAGATGCTAAAACAACACAAACAGCAGGTCTTGGATCCCAATCAATACTTACATGATTTAACCTTCCTTCTAGTGCTGCCTCTATTATTTCAAATAGATCGGACTTCATTCTCATTAAGATGGGCTGGGCTTCAGGATCACCAAAACGACAATTAAATTCAAGTACCATTGGTTCACCATCTTTTATCATTAGACCACCATAAAGGACCCCCATATAAGGCCTTCCCTCTTTTGAAAGAGCATCTACAACCGGCGTCATTATAGTGTCTTGTATCTTATTGTAGAGCTCATCTGTAACTACAGGTGCAGGAGAATATGCCCCCATCCCCCCTGTATTTGGACCTCTATCATCATCAAATACAGGTTTATGATCTTGGGAACTAGCAAGGGCTAAGCAGGTCTTTCCATCTGTTATTGCCATAAAAGATGCCTCTTCTCCAACAAGACATTCTTCAATTATTATGCGATTTCCTGCATCACCAAACGCCTTCTCTATAAGCATAAGATCAATAGCCTTTTTTGCCTCATCTAAACTATGTGCAACAATTACTCCTTTTCCTGCAGCCAAACCATCTGCCTTTATTACAATAGGTACCCCTGTCTCCTCTTTTACATAATTAAAAGCCTCTTCTGGATCAGTAAAAACCTTATATGGCGCAGTTGGGATATTGTATTTTGCAAGTAGATCCTTCATAAATACCTTACTAGCCTCTATCTGAGCAGCATCTTTCTTAGGCCCAAATATCTTAAGTCCTTTTTCTTCAAAAAAATCTACAATACCAAGGGCAAGAGGAGCCTCTGGACCTACTACTGTTAGATCAATCTTGTTTTCTTGTGCAAAATTGGCAAGAGCTTCTATATCGGTAGCATTAATAGGTATACAAGTGGCATGTTTAGATATACCTGCATTGCCTGGAGTACAATATACATGAGAAACTATAGGACTTTGGGCTAGCTTCCAACAAAGGGCGTGTTCTCTTCCTCCAGAGCCTACTACTAAAACCTTTTTCTCTCCCATCCCTAAAACCTCCTGGACTAAAATAAGACAAATAATATTAAAACATCTTGATCCAAACTAGTAGGTGAAAATATGGGTGTCAAGCATCATAAATTAAACTTTGCTCGTTTTTTCCTTGACAAATTGTAAATGTAATACTACTGAATGAACGTACATTCATGTTTTTTGTTGTTTTACGTTATTCTGCGGGGGTTAATCTGTTAACTTAAATTTGGTCTTGTTATGAAAGTTACAGATAAACATGATAAAATCATAAAAGCTGCAATTCGTGTATTTGCTAAAAAGGGTTTCTTTAATTCAAGAATATCAGAGATTGCGAAAGAAGCGAATGTAGCAGATGGTACTATTTATCTCTACTTCAATAACAAATATGATATATTGATAACCATATTTGAGGAAGAAATAGGTAAAATAATTGCTAAAGTTAAACAAGAAATTGCTCAAATTGAAGATCCTCGAAAAAAACTTGAACGCTTTGCTTATTTACACTTAAGACTAGTTGAAGATAATCGTGATTTAGCTGAGGTGATACAAGTAGAGTTAAGACAAAGTAGTAAATTTATGAAGGAATATAGAAATAAAAAATTTGCGGAATATTTAAATATAATCTCTCAGATAGTCCGACAAGGACAAAACCAAGGTATCTTTAGACAGGATGTTATGCCAGGGATATTTAAGAGGGCATTTTTTGGCGCATTAGATGAAATGTCTCGTTTTTGGGTATTATCACCAAGGAAAAA
>CAZODM010000132.1:0-3122 GCA_964578585.1 uncultured Desulfobacterales bacterium
CCTTTTATCCTTTTTATCTCTTTGTCAAAGTCCGATTCAAAGTCATTATCCTGTATTACTCTATATTTTTCATATTGTTCTGTCGCCAATTTCTTTGCAATCTCAGCCGATATTGAACCTGCATTTTTCAATACTGAGTAATCATAAAATTGTAAAAATGCATCAAGTCTTTCAGCCCAATCTTTCATGTTCATTGGTATTTGGCGAGAAGCCTGTTTTTCGGCAAAGTCAAGGTACATGGTTACAATTTTATTGAGTTCATCAATTTCTTTTTTATTCAGGTAGTTTTTAGCTACGGAAACATCTGATTTTAACACTTTTCCTTTGGGTGAGTTTTTCCAAGTTGTAAGTCCCATGTTAGGTAACTCTGCTTTTGCTCTCGATGAAATTATTTCGGCGGCTGTTTGACCTGTAATTGCCCAATGCAATTTGTTTTGAACTGTTTTGTAAAATACTTTCGTTGTATCTGCTTTCGGTTGATAATCAATACTGCACTCCGAATAGATGTCAGTAATTTTCTGATAGAATCTTCGTTCGCTTGCACGGATTTCGCGTATCCGTTCCAGTAATTCATCGAAATAATCTTTCCCAAAAAGTTTTTTTCCTTGTTTTAATCTTTCATCGTCAAGTACGAAACCTTTAATGATAAACTCTTTTAAAGTTTGTGTAGCCCAAATTCTAAATTGAGTTGCCTGATGCGAGTTTACCCGGTAGCCAACCGAAATTATTGCATCGAGGTTGTAAAATTCAAGGTTTCTGCTAACCTCTCGACCAGCTTCATTTTGAACTGTTCGGATTTTCCGAACAGTTGCCTCTTTTTCCAGTTCCCCGCTTTTGTAGATGTTTGAAAGATGCTCGCTAATGGTCGATTTTACAACCCCAAACAGTTCACCCATTGCACGTTGGGTAAGCCACACAGTTTCATCCTGCAGGAATACTTCTACTTTAATATCTCCTTGTGGCGTGGTGTATAATATGATTTCTGAATTGTTCATCGTTTTATCTTTCGAATTATTTTATATATACTTCATGATTCATGCAAAAGGAATTTTTCTATAAATTCATCCATCGTCTTTTTGTGTTTTTCAATTTCATTTTGTTTCTTTTGAACTTGAATCAAAACTCCTGTTTTTCCGCTTTCAACTAATTCCTCATGCAAAAAACGATATTTTTCAAAAACTCCAATCATTTCATTATGCATAGTCAGTTTTTGTACTGGAACAACAACACTTTTTAATTTTAACTCTTTATCCTTTATATGATTAATTAGCTTTTGTAAATTCAATACCGTTTTTACAAGTTTTAATCCATTGTTTGTTTCAGATTGAATTTCATCATCGGAATATATCATTTCAAGCTTATTGCTTAACATGATTTCTTTTATTTGAATTTTCCAATTATCAATTAGGAAATGAGGCAGTATATCTGGATATTTTTCAGAAATACCAATTAGAATGAACTCATATATTTCTTTTAGTTTTTCTAAATCTTCTGTGGATATATTTCTATTATGAGCTTCTTCTCTTCGAATTGAATTAAATTCTAATATTAATTCTTCAAATCTAATTTTATTGGAAAACAAATCAGAAAAATCTTTCCAGTTAGTACAAATGATTTTCTTTAGTTGCAAAACAAATGTGTATTTAATCAAAACATCTCCGTCTTCAGTTTCAATACCAAATTGATTATTATAAGTACCGATTACACTTTCTCTTAGCTTTTTGCCAACTGAGTGAATAAACCAATCCTGTCCATATTTTTTTGATAATCTATCGATGATTACTTCCCTCAGTGCATTCTCAATTTCAGATATTTGTTTTTTTGCTACACTTAATCTATAATCCTTTGTATTTTCCTGAAAGATTGAACTTTTCATCCAATCTACAGAATTGCCTTGTCCTATTAAAGCTGCTACTTCCTTTGAAGATATAACATACATCAACTCAGAATCTTCTTTATTAAAAGCACGGACTGCATAATAATCAAGTAGCATATTTTTGAATGTATCATCTTTAAAAAATCCATACGTTGCTGCCATGACTGCACCAGCTTCAACTTTCACATCAATTGAATTATTTGAATTTGCATAAAACTGGCACTCTAAAGTTTTATTATTCAGCAAATCAACTTTTTTTACATCAATATTTGAAACTTCTTTATTTACTATATTTAAGTTTTGAAGAGTGGTTTTAAGAAGGGAAAGAATTTCAGAAATAGAAAACTCTTTATCTTCAATTTTAGAATTCTCTTTTTTATTCATGCAGCATCTTTTGTATTTTAATCCACTGCCGCATGGACAAATATCATTTCTTCCTATTTTATTCTTTTTAGAATTCATTTCAAGTTTTACGAATTTTCCACAACTTTAATTTCCTCCTCAGTCAAACCATATAATTCATAAACCATTTGGTCTATTTCTTTATCGGTCTTTTCTATTTCGGATTGAAATTGATTTATTCTCGATTTTGCAGTTTCAAAGAAATCTTTCCATTCTGATTGGTCGGTTAATGCAAGGGTAACTTTTTGTTTTTTTAATTCTGACAGAAAATCTTTAAAATCAAAGTTATAAAAAGCATCCACCTTTTTTGAAATTTTAGCTATTGCCAAATTATCTTTTACCAGTTCGATAAACTTTGATTTGCTTTTTTGAAATTCCAAGGTCTTTGCAATAATTGTATCAATTTGCAATTCAATTTTGTGTTGAATTTCAGGCAAAATTTCAGGAACAGGAAAAGCTTCTAATGTGTTTACATTTATTTTTGGGAAAGCATTTCGGTTTAAATTAACATTTGCTCTCTTGAAATAGGTTGAACAAAGTTTTGAAACAATTAAAGCGTATAATGCTTTTATTGAAATTGAATTATTATCGTGCGGGATTAAATTAAAAACATCGGTGTTGTTAATGTAGGTTTCAGAAAGTAAAACCCCATCTATTTTATTCTTTGATAAAATACGGTTAATTAGAATGCGTTCTCCCTTGAAAATTTCGGGTTTGCGTGGTGCTGCAAGGTTTTTACCATATTTTATGTATTCGGTAAAAGGGACTAAAAAATGTCGATGAATGTGTTTTGCTCCCAACAACGGAAAATAGGTTTCATCAATTTTAGTATTTGAATGATAAA
>CAZODM010000133.1:0-3061 GCA_964578585.1 uncultured Desulfobacterales bacterium
TTTTTAAATAGATACTGAATAGATTCTTGACGAAATCACAATCTCTTGATAAATCGTTGAGAATTTATCTTTTAGTAGGTTATTAAAAACTTAAATTCTAGTTGAGGAGGGAGCGTTGTAATGAAGTATATGTTTAAAAATTTTTGTGTAGTTTTTTTGTGTGTAAGCCTTAGTCTTTTTTCTTCAAAGGTTTTTGCAGCAGGGTTTCAGCTTTTTAATGAGCTTTCTGCAAGAAGTATGGGAAATGGTGCAACTATGACTGCACGTACAGATACTGCTGAAAGTGCATGGTTTAATCCTGCTGCTATAGCATTTATGCATCATAAAGAGGCAATTGGTGGCATGGCGGTGGTCATGCCCTCTTTGGCATTGCAGATGGGAGATCATGAGTATTATATGAAAAAGATGGGCTATATGTTGCCCTATGCATATATAGCATATCCTCTTCCAAAAAGATTTGGTATAGGGCTTTGTGCGAATGTACCTTATGGGCTTACTACTGAATGGAAACCTGATTGGCCAGGCCGTTACTATGCCATAAAGACACATCTTCAGTGTGTATTTGTAACTCCATCCTTATCTTATTCCCCTTATAAAGGTATCTCTTTTGGTGCAGGGCTACAACTTGTTAGAGCAGATGCTGAGATGACAAGAGCGGTAACCCCACTTATCCCTACTCTAAGAACAAGGCTAACAGGCAGTGATGAAGCTTGGGGATATGTTTTATCTTTTATCTTAAAGCCTAGCTCTAAAATTAGCTTTGGTATGGTTTATAGGTCAGGTGTAAAGATAGTCTTAAATGGTATAGTTACATATAATGAATCTGTACCGGGTTTTTATCGTTCAGATGCAAGTGTAAAACTTAGGCTTCCACCTACAGTTTCTATTGGTATAAATATTGTGCCCAAGAAAGCTTGGCGTGTGGGGTTAGAATATTTATGGACTGGTTGGTCTTGTTATAAGGCACTAACTTTTAACTATGATAAATATCCTGGAACAGGTGTCTCAGGCACCTATGATGCGACAAGGAAGTGGCATGATACTTATGCTATTCGAGTATCAATTGATCACAATATTTCAAAGCAGTTAGTATTAAGAACTGCTTATGTATATGATAAAAGCCCTATAAATAATAAATATAGAGATCCTAGCCTTCCAACAAATGATAGGCATCTTTTCTGTATTGGGCTTGGTTATACTCATGGTAAACTAAGTATAGATGGGGCATATACATTTTTAAGAATGGAACACTCTCATCCATCTTCAGCAACACCTCTAATTTATGGTACATATAAAGGGTATGCTAATATAGTAGATTTGGACTTACGTTGGAGGTTTTAGTGCAACGTTCCTTAAACGGCAAAAAGGTTTGGAAGGTAAGGGAACATCGTGGAATTTTTACTCTTCCTGAGATGTTAAAGCAGTCTTCTTCTGCCTTTGGACCTCGTCCCGTTATGACCCAAAGGCTTAAAGAAGGTGATAGAACCCTTACATTTAAAGAGCTTTATGAAAATGTTATGGCTCTTGCCCAGGGGCTTTTAGCCCTTGGGCTTAAGCCAGGAGATCACTGTGCAGTGTTAGGACACAACAGTCCTGAATGGGCAATGGCATACCTTGCTATAATAAGTGCTGGGTGTATATGTGTACCACTTGATTCTCTTTTGGGTAAAAATGAAATAAGAAGAATTATTGCAGATACAAAGATATCTACTGCTTTTGTAACACCAAAGTTTTTAGATGTTGTCTCTGAGACGTATAGGGGATTTCCTGGGCCTAAAAATATAATTGTGATGTCAAATGGTAATGAAAATCCTGACCAATATTTAACCATTGAATCCTTAAAACAAAAGGCTTCTAGATCTAATAAACGTTTAGCTAAATTAAAGTTAGATGATGTCTGTGTAATAATATATACCTCTGGTACAACAGGACTCCCTAAGGGAGTTATGCTTACCCATAGAAACATTGTTTCTGATGCAGCAGCTTGTTATCAGGCAGTTAATTTTGATGTAGAAAGGTTTTTATCTGTTTTACCAATGCATCACACCTTTGAGTGTACAGCAGGGTTTATTTTACCGGTCTATTCTGGTTGTCATATTACGTTTGCAAGAAGTCTTAAGTCTAGAGACATACTAGAAGACTTAAAGGCTTCTAAGGCTACAGTTATGTTAGGTGTCCCTCTTTTATTCCAAAAGATGTTAGAGGGCATGTATAGGGCTATTAGTAAGGCACCTATTACAAAAAGAATAGCATTTAAATTTATGATGAATTTAGTAAAAGCTGCAGAAAAAAGAGGCAATTATGATCTTGGTAAAAGACTTTTTGCTGATCTACGTAAAAAGGCCGGACTTGGCTATATAAGATTTTTTGTAGTAGGTGGTGCTCCGTTAAGACCTGATATACCTCGTGAATTTAGACGTTTAGGTATAAAGATGCTGCAGGGATATGGCCTTACCGAGGCAAGTCCTGTTTTGACTTTAAATCCTGAAGATGAGCCAGTTTTAGAGAGTATTGGTATCCCCTTGCCGGGTGTAGATGTAAAGATACTTGATCCTGATGATGATGGAGTAGGGGAGCTAGCATTTAAAGGTCCCATGATAATGAAAGGATATTATAAAAACAAAAAGGCTACTTCTGAGGTGTTAGATAAAGATGGTTGGTTAAAGACAGGTGATTTAGGTTATCAAGATGAGAGAGGGTACTTATATGTTTGTGGACGAGCAAAGAATCTAATCGTTACTTCAGCAGGTAAAAATGTATATCCAGAGGAGGTTGAGGCAGAGCTAAATAAAAGTCCATTTATCTTAGAGTCTATGGTCTATGGTAAGAGGGTTTCAAGTGGAGGCGAAGAGGTCCATGCTGTTATTGTGCCAGATTATGAAACAATAGGTGTTGAATTTCCTAATAAACTTTCAGATGATGAGATCCATAAACTTATTTCCAAAGAAGTAAAGAATGCGATGAAGCAAATTGCTCCTTATAAACGAATAAAGGGTTTTACAATACGAGATGAAGAATTTCCAAAGACATCTACAAGAAAGATTAAAAGATATTTATTTAA
>CAZODM010000134.1:0-3040 GCA_964578585.1 uncultured Desulfobacterales bacterium
ATGTGTCTGTGCCTAATAATTGCAGCTTGTTTTTTACACATAACGCCCTCATCAGGGGCTTTCAGAAGGGGCGCGATTTTTGCGAATGCAAAAAATCGTGAACCTTCTGAAAGTCCCGCTGGATGAGTTTGTTAGGATTATTTATCAAAATATTCACTAACGTTTTCAGCTTTTTCCAATTTACTATTATCATGTGCAATTAGCCAATTTTGAATATTTAACGTTTGCTTATTTAGGCAATCTTTATGAAGTGACTCTTTGATTTCAGAAGGTGGCAACCATCGTTTACTTTCATGAATAGGATAACGAACAGGCGGAGAATACTTCTGAACAAGAACCCTTGAGATTCCTCGTTCAAAGCTCCTACTCATACCTTTAACATAGTCGGTATCAAATAAACCTTTTATTATCGGATCCTTAGAGCGTGCTTGAATAGGATACATGCATTGAAATAGCTTGGAGCAACCATCATGAATTGGGAGTTTTAATAGTTTATTATCTATCCTTTCCTTGCCATGAGAAAATATAACACCATAACCATCCTTATTTGGATCGATAAGAGTTTTTTCCGGAAATGGAAATCCAAATTTTTCCAAAAATAAATATTCATACGACACATTAAGAAAATACAAATCATTAACTTTCATAGAGAAACAACTTGGCATACAATGAAAGTTGAATGTATCCACGGCGTACCAATCTAAAGTTTCACATTTTTCTTCTAATCGATAAATCGCCAGAAACCGATCATGCAATCCAACCCGCGAACTAATATGGAATTTTGGTTTTACTCCATATCTGTTATTTGAAAGTTGCAATGAAGCAAGCCACAACCCAATTCTAACCTTATCAAACCAATCCATCAGAATAGTAATTTGTAAATCAGAAACAGCTTCTTCATGAAGCAGCATCTTCATAACAAGACTAGCTCTAGTTTCAAGAACCTTTCCCCATTTATCATTACAAGTTTCACAGGAAGGAAATTCAAATGTACTCAAAGGTCTTGAGTGCCCAGGATAAACCTGCTCAGTTCTGTGTAAATCGCCGGTTAGTTTCAGCAGCCATTTAGGCAGAGGATGCTCCATATTTTTTGAGCTTGGAGGTTTCCCACAAAATATACAAAATTTTGGAAGTTTAAATTCCATAACTTTTCCATTAAAAATCCTAACGCCCTCATCAGCGGCAGGCAAAAGGGGCGCGATTTTTTGCGGATGCAAAAATCGTGAACCTTTTGACTGTCCGACTGGATGAGCTTGTTAGCTGCTGTTTATATTGACTTAAGCAAATCATCCACTGATGCCTTCAAAACTTCCCAACTTGTTTTACATGTAGCTTCATCAAAATTAGCATGTGTAGTTACTTCAACCCAAGGATGTACTACATTGCGCGATTCCCGTAGGGCGTGACTGAATTTTCCGCGATCTGTTTTAAGCCACCTAACTTCTACAGCCACATCGACTAGCTGATTTAATGTCCAATCTTGGATCGCCGGAGATTTCCCATTCTTTTTTGGTGCTTTACTGGCACGATATGTTGTTTCTGGTGAAAGAAGAGCACGAGCCAGAAGAAGCGCTTCAAGAATACTACCCATCATAATAATAGCTGATGTGTAGCATTCAATATATTGGCATTTTTGAGCCTCTTTCCATCGACGTTCAATAGATTCTTTTAGATGCGGTAGTGTAGATGTGAGCTTAGTAACGTCTGGTGCCGGATATACTTGTTTTTTTGGCTTTGTAACTCCGCCAGCATTTAAGAATTTTATTGCACTTCTAACATATTCAGCGAGTGTTTCTAAACGTACACGACGACTATTTGCTTCAAAATTTACATCTAAATCCATATCTTTTAATAATGAGTCAGGCAACCCATTAACACCCGACAAAATCATTCTTGCCTCTTTGACTTTGGCGTCTACCGCTCTGAGTCCAAGAAAATCATCTGTTCTTGCAGCACCAGGCGAGAACTCGATTTCTGATAGAATTCCATTAAGTAGCTTAATTGCTTGTTGTGATTCCATGCTCTCTCTTATATTGTGCAGCTAACGCCTTGCTCACCGGCAACTCAGAGTGGCACGTTTTTGCTGCTTTTGAAAAATAAGTGCCGCTTTGAGTTGTCAGGTGCAGCTATTTGTTAGGCAATTACTCGGTAAACCAACTCGATACTTGGCGTGTCAACGACCTCTATAACTTTTCTATCAATGAGTTTTTGAAGTTGAACCTCAAGTATTTTATCTATAATTGCTGATCCAAGTCTCGGTCTCAATAATCTGTTAAAGGGTGATAAATATCTTTGGCCGTAATTGTGTCTTATTGCTCTTCTTATATCATTTGTTTCGATTACACCACCATCAGAATGCTTTCTTACAATTGAGTAAATGTCTCGTAATGCTTCTTCACTGAGAAGATAATTAGAAAGGGTTTCTTCGCGACGTTCGTAGATCCATGTAATTACAAAAAGTACTATACTGCCGACAAAGCTTATTATGAGATACTGCATGCCAATTTCGGTATCAAAAAAAGGACCAACAATTGGATGTTTTATTAAATCAGAGGCTTGTGTAAATAAAAAACCAGTTATTGCTGCAAAGATTCCAGAGCCTATTTTTGACCCCATATACTTCCTGCTTAGCTCGCTCCTAAACGACTCTTTATATGCTTTTTCAAGTTCTATAGAATTCGGTTTGTTTTGAGTTGAGATAGTTTTAGTTATCGTTTCTATTAATGCGGGTAGTTGGGATATGGGTATAAGTTGATTATCAGATTGGTTTTTTAGTTCAACTTGTTTTACGGCTTCATCTAGGAAGTGGTATCGTTTTTTTTCTTCTTCAGATGAGAATGTCCCACCATTCTTATCAGGGTGTAAACTAGACCTAAGATCTTTTAATGAAGCGAGCACGGGCGCGCAACCAATTTCATTGGCTTTTTTAAGGACATCTTCTATATCCGAGAAATCTGAGCTCATATTTTCTCCGCTATGTTTCTATGCCTAACGCCCTCATCAGGGGCTTTCAGAAGGGGCGCGATTTTTGCGTTCTTTG
>CAZODM010000135.1:0-2998 GCA_964578585.1 uncultured Desulfobacterales bacterium
CTAAATTGATGTATTGGCCTATAGTGAATGCTTGTTTGAATGCCATTTTCTCTTAAATACTTCATAAGTTGTGTACGATTGATCTTTTCATCAAGTAAAATAGGGAATATATGATAAGAAGACCTCTCTTTATAATCTTTAAATGGAATAGATATAAACTCACATTCAGAAAGCCTTTCTTTATAATAGTCAACTAACTCTTTTCTCTTTTTGTTATTGGTATCTAGCTTCTTTAATTGTACCCTTCCAATTGCTGCTCTTATCTCATCTATTCTATAGTTAAACCCTAAACTAACTACATCGTAAGAAAAGGCGTGACCTTTGTGCCTATCTAAAGTTAAAGTAGTCATACCATGAGAACGCAAAAGTTTTAACTTTTCATAAAGCTCCTCATTATTGGTAACCACCATCCCACCTTCACCAGTAGAAAGATTCTTGTTTGAAAAAAAACTAAAACAGGCTATATCCCCAAACGTTCCCACCTTTTGCCCTTTGTATTCTGCCCCTGGGGCATGTGCACAATCTTCTATCAAAAATAGATCGTGTTTTTTGACAATAGCACAAATTTCATCCATATTACATGGATATCCAGCATAATGTACTATAATTATTGCCTTTGTTTTATTAGTTATTTTTCTCTCTATTTCTTTCGGCGAAATATTAAAATCTGTTAGGCTTACAACATCTGCAAAAACAGGTTTTGCCCCAGTGTAAACAATAGAATTTGATGTAGCAACAAAGCTAAGAGATGGACAAATTACCTCATCACCCACTCCTATGCCTAAAGCAAGGTTTGCCATATGAAGTGCTGCTGTACAAGATGAAGTTGCAAGTGCATATTTTACTCCAATGTAAGAGGAAAATTCTCTTTCAAACTCTTTAGTCTCCTCCCCCATTGTAAGCCAACCAGATTTAAGAACCTTATTTACTGCACTAAACTCTTTTTCATCAAACCTTAAATCAAATAGTGGTACCTTCCATGACATAACCTGAACTCCTTTTGCCTAAAAAACACAGTTATAGACCAGCTTTTGATCTGTTGAACTAAAAATAAATACCTCATAAATTAATACACCTATTGCTGCTCCAAGAATAGCTATAATAGGGTCTGAAACATCGAATATACGCGACTTGATAAAAAGCTGACCTATCATTAATAAAATTGATATAATCATACTAAATAATATGGCTAAAAAATATAATCTTTTAATAGAATTATTCTTATTATAAAAGGCAATGCAGAAACCTAATATAGCAAAGAATAATAACTTATGAACTATAGACTCAATAGCTAAAAAAAATGGCATATTACAATAAATTGATAATGGTATAAAACTTATAGTAGCAAATTTTTCTACTAATTTAATAGAAAATGTATATGGATAAAATCCATAAATTATAATAAACAAACAGATTATAAAAATATTTATATATTTTTGTAAAAATTTAGCTTGGGAAATATAAATATAACTACTAAAACCAGCTCCACATATACTTGCTAAGACTTCACCAATATCTGTTACATGATAATTAGCAAATAATTGCATAAATTCTATAAAAAGTGATATTAAACCACTAAACAATACAGCTCTTAATATAATAATATTTTTAGGAAATTTTCTATAATAGAGTGATAAAAGTAAACCTAATGGGATATATAATATAAATTGTGATGAAAAATTATGTAGAATAATTGCTAAGCTATCATGATAAAATGGAATAAATTTTACTAATCCTTTCTTCCACTTATGATATATAAAAACTGGACTTATACTTATATCTCCTGGCAAGATTCCATATACTAATAAAACCATACTGTAAATATAAATCAACACTTTAATTTTATTAGAAGTTAATAACTTGATAGTAAAAAATTGAGATAAAATCTCATCGTATTTAATAAATAATATATAGCCAATAATTCCGCCTATAATTTGAGCTATTATATCACTGACTGCTGCACTTCTAGTTGGCAAAAAAACCTGTGACAATTCAAGTAAAAAACTAAATAAGATGTTTATAAATACTAGAGCTAAGAATAATCTGGTTTGATTACCTATTTTATCTTTATTAACCATTGAAAATAAATAACCAAATGGTATAAAAATTAAAATATTAAATACAAAATCAGATTTACTAATCTTTATGGATGTAGAAAGAAAACTTAAAATATTAAAAAGATTAAAATTTAAAGGTATCTTAAAATTAAATGGAAGAAGAGTTCCATAAATTAAAACAAAACACCAAACTAGTAGTAATAATTTTTTAATATTTCTTTTCATTAATCAGGTAAAAACATCGATCTTTTTTTATCAAACTCTTCTATTGCAACTGCATAGTCGTCTGGACGGCCAATGTCTAACCAATATCCATTAAAGGGATAACTTACTATCTTTTTATTATCATTTAAAAGCTTTAAAACCAAGTCAGGAAAATCCAGGTATTCATTATAAGGTATATAAGAAAGCACCTCTTTATTAAAAACATAAATCCCCATACTAACTCTATAGTCAAAAGAAGGCTTTTCTATATATCCAGTTAGATTGTTACTATCATCAGTCTCTATAACACCAAAATCTATCTTAACATGCCTTTTATAAGTAGCAACTGTAGCTATAGCTCCTTTATCTTTATGATAAGATATTAGATCACTAAAATCTAAATCTGTTAGTATATCTCCATTCATAACAATAAAAGGACTGGTTAAATCCTTTATTAGAGATAAAGGACCAGCAGTACCAAGGGGTTTTTCTTCAAGTGAATAATCTATCTTTAGTCCAAGCCTCTTACCATCTGCAAAAAATGCCTGCATAATTTCAGCTAAATATCCAACAGCCATCTTAACTTCTGTTATCCCTGCCCTCTTTAACTGTCTTAATATTACCTCTAAAATAGGCATATCCCCTATGGGCATAAGTGGCTTTGGAAGAACTGTAGTGTATGGGGCAAGCCTTCTTCCCTTACCTCCTGCTAATATAACTGCCTGCATTTAGCCTCC
>CAZODM010000136.1:0-2981 GCA_964578585.1 uncultured Desulfobacterales bacterium
TTCCATACATATATTAGATGTTCAGAGTGTTTCCTTGGTACAGTTTTATCGTTTGAGGCAAGGATAAAAAGACATGGAATTTTTACATGCTTGGCATATTTGACTGTATTAAATGGATATTTGAGAAGTAAAGATACAGGTACAAAAGGATATTGTTCTTTAGCTAAATTTTCAATACTATCAAATGGAGTGATTAAACATATTGCATCTACGTGTCTTTTATATGCTAGATAAACCGCAGGACTAGTTCCAAGGCTTCTTCCTATAACAAATATCTTTTTAGGTTTGTATCTTTTAACAAAATAATCATATACTAGAACTGCTGTATAAAATATATCTTTTTGAGTTGGTTTACCTGTACTTAATCCATATCCTGGATAGTTAGGTATAACAATATGATAATCTTTTAGTGTATCAAATAAATATAAAAATTGATGAGCCTTTTCTCTATTTCCACCTAAGTATATAATTAAGGGTAAGTTTATTTTTTTATGTAATTCAAAACCTTGGATTTTATATTTTGAAGTTTTTATAATAAAAAGAGAATTAGGATAAGATTTTTCTATTTCTTTTAGTTTTTCCAGAGTTAGTTTATGAGGATGGAACAATATTTGTCCTTGTTTGTTATATAAATATATCCAATAGCCTAAAGAAGAAGCTAACATTACAAAAAGAAGAGCTATTATAATATTACCTGTATAGTTACTTATTGTAGCTGATCGATTTTTTCCCATATCTTGTTTTTGATATCTTGTTTTTTTAAAGACCATGTAGGACATATTAATTCTCCTCTTGGTGGATCAGCACTTATGCGTTGGATAACAGTGTTTTTAGGCAACATCTTTATAGCCTTTGCTACAAGGTCTGTATAGAGTTCTATATCTATTGGTTTGTATTTACCTTGATTGTATAGCTCTTCCATCTTCGTCCCTTTTAATACATACAATTGATGAAACTTTACTCCATCTATTTTTAGCTTACATAGTAATTTAACAGTATTTATCATATCTTGTGGGCTTTCCTCTGGTAGCCCAAAGATAATATGAGCACAAGTTAATAGATTAAACTCTTTAGTTAGTTTTACTGCTTCTATAAAGTCTTCAACTGTGCAATGTCTATTTATAAGCTTTAAGGTTTTGTTTGATGCACTTTGGAGTCCATATTCCATCCATACCATCTTTCCTTTACTAAGTTGTGCTATGAGTTTAAGTTTTTCACTATCTATACAATCAGGTCTTGTGCCAATAGCAAGTCCTACAATCTCTGGATAAGAAAGTGCTTGGGAATATAATTCTTCTAACTTTTCTAATGGAGCATAAGTATTTGAAAAGGCCTGAAAATATGCAATAAATAACTTTGCCTTATAGCGTTTTTGTGCCCATAAGATACCTCGTTCTATTTGTTCTTGTATGCTTAAGCCTTTTTTATAAGCTCCTGTTCCTGAACCTCTTTGATCACAATATATACATCCCCCTGTACCTTTTGTACCATCTCTATTTGGACAAAAAAGCCCTGCATCTATCGGAAGTTTTTGTACACGTTGTCCAAAGCGATTACGTAAGTATGTGTTTAAATCTAGATATGGTGGTGTTGATTGCATTGTTTTAGCCATCTTTTTACAAATTCACATGCCTCATCTTTTGATGATATATTTCTTTCTATCTGTGCCTGTTCTACTGCCTTTAGTATTTTACCAATTATTGGTCCTGGTTCTATGCCAAAGATTTTTTGGATATCAAATCCATTTAGTAATGGTGGAGATTTTTCTACTGGCTTAAGCCTTTCTAAATAAAAATTATGTACTTTTATAAAGAGCTTATCTAATATCTCTGGCATATCTTTGGGGGTTAAGGGGCCATTTGCAGAAAGGGCATCTGACATAGCTACCATAAAAAGGGCAGGGTAATCTGTACCCGTTTCTTTTAATAGCCTTGTCATTGCTCTCGGGGTAGGTCCTCCTAATTTAAAGTCTCTTATGAGGAAAAATGGTCTCATATGAAGACGTACAAGTCTTGATGTAAATTCTATGGACTTTTTTGACCATCTAAGCCTTTTCCCTATATTTTTTACAAGCTCGGCTCCTTTTTTATCATGTTGATGAAATGTCACTCTTCCATCATCTCTTTTAGCTAAACAGTATGGTTTCCCTATGTCATGAAACAAAGAAGCAAATCTTAAGTAGGGAAGTTTCTTAATATTTTCACTGCACCAAGATGTCATTATCTTTGATGTTGAAAAAAATTTCGATGGGGCCTCTATTATTTTATCTATTTGGCAAAGGGCTTCTATAAGGTGATTAAATACATCTAGATGATGAAACCCAGGTTGGTCTATTCCTATTGCACAAGCCATTTCTGGTACCAATTGTAAGAGGAGTTCATGATTATGCAGGCTTTTTATCCCATCACAGGAATTTTTTTGAGACATTAGAATTTCTAATTCATATTGGATGCGTTCTTTTGCTACATCTAAAATAGTTTGAGCAAGCTCCTTTATCCAAGAGGAAGTAATGTGTTCAATGTTAAAATTGAGCTCAGTTTTAAATCTTATAGCCCTAATAAGTCTAAGGGGATCTTGTTTTAGATTTTTTTTAGATACACAACGTATAAGCCCTGAGTTTAAATCATTTAGTCCACCGGTAGGATCAATAATATAAGCAGTAATAGTTTCCTTTTTATATTTTTTTATAATTTTATTTAGATCTTTTAATGCTATAGCCATTGAGTTTATTGTGAAATCTCTAAGAAGTAGATCTTCATGTATCTCTTTGGCACCATTTCTAAATTGGCTAAAATCAATTATTAAATCTTTGGATACAACCCTTGCTACACCTTCTTCTTCATGAAGAGGTACAAAAGTAGCGTTTAACCTTTGTGCAGTATCTCTAGCTATGGTTAAAGCATCTTTAGGGACAACTAGGTCAATATCTCTACAGGGCTTTTCCAGTAGAATATCTCTTATACTACCACCACAAAGCCAGC
>CAZODM010000137.1:0-2834 GCA_964578585.1 uncultured Desulfobacterales bacterium
GTTATTCTTGGCCTTCTTGCCATGCTAGTAATATATGGACAGTAACTAGCTTTTTGTTAGTTAGAAAGTTTAAAGTAGGTCTTATTATGATTCCATTAGCTTTGGGAGTATGTTATTCTAGAATATATTTAGGAGTACACTATCCTCTTGATGTAGTTTCTGGAGCTATTATAGGTTGTATAATTGGTGTATTGACAGCATATTTATCATTAAAGATTAATAAATTAAATTAGCTATTAATTTATAGCTGATAATCTTTTAGAATAATATAAGCTATTATTATCTATAGTTACAATCAAAGATAGCTCCAATAAGATAATTTGATTACCAGATGGACCATCAATATATATTTTTAAAGGATATTCTTTAGTTAAGACTTGAAATATAGATAAATCATGTTCATTAGCTATATTAGTTTTAAGTTGTTTCCCAGTATGGGTAATTTTTATAAATATTTTATTCATATCATAAAAGGTTTCTATTACTATTTTCTTATTTTTAATATGTTTCATTCTCTTTTGTAATTTTTGTATCAAGCTTTTTATGGCTAATGCCCATAATTCATAATTCCCATGAATATATGGTAATTTTAAATTAAGAATTAACTTGATATCTATATCTTTAAATGATTTATGTATCTTAATATTATCAACTTCTCTTTTTATAAGATCAGATAATGAAAATATTTCTAAATTCTGTAATAAATCAGTATCTTTATCTTTTAAAGTGGATTTACATATTTTTGAAATACTATTAATATGTTTTTTTATAATTTGTATATTCTTTTTTATAGTCTGATAGTCATTATTATATTCATCATTTAATTTATCTAATTTATCAAACAAATTATCTAATCTTAAATCTAATAGATCTAATCTACCTATAACGGCTGAAATAGGATTAACAATTTCTTCTAACATACAATCTAATAGTCTACCTATATGTAGATATCTATAGTCTAACCAATTCATATTTTCTGAAGGATCAAATTGATTATTTATATTAATACGAATTAATATATAACGGAGTTTTTTATTATTATCAAGCAATGGAATAATTAATAAATTAAAAGGTATATTAATTTTGTTTCTATTAGAAGCCATAAGATTAAAAGAAGGTATTAATATAGTGTTACAATTATCCGATTTTATTGTATCTAGCATAAAAGTTTTTAAGGTTTTAGAATAAATATTCAGATTAAAAATTACATCTAAAGGAGTAGTTTGCTTTTTATTTATATTTAAAAAATGCCAATCATGTTTTTTATTTATCCATATAGGTTCTAGTTTAGTGTTTAATAATATTAATTTTTCGTCTATTAAAGATAATATGCGTAAAAATAATTGTAAACTTGAAGGAATAATCCTTTGTTCTATTTTTGATATGGGTATATGCCAATCAATATTATCAAGAGTTTTTAATCCTACTAAATACTTTGCTTTATAATGAGAAAAAGGATTAGGTTTTATCCATCTTACTTCCGCTCTATATGATGCATTGTGGCTATTAGTTTTATGTTTAGTTAGATAAAATGGATCTAGTAAGATTTCTAATGGTTCATATAATCTAACCATATCATTTAGTACAATTTGAATCCCTTGATTACTTATATTTATAGATTGAGCATTTTTAATAGTGTTATAGGTAAGCTCTTTAATTTTTATATCAATTTTACAAGGAATTCTTATATACTTCCTTCGTTCAATCTCAGGTGACCATGACATTAAAAGTCCTCCTTTATATAAAACCCCTTTTCTATTTCTATGCAAAAAAAAGACCGTATATATCAATAGTATTTTCCTATATAATTAAATAAAAGCTTACGTATTTTTTATAAAATTGCATATAGAGTGGAAAGAATTTTCACACAAAATGGAAAAGTTTTTCACATAGAATGGAAAAGTTTTTCTTTTTAATAAGATAAAACTTATTGAAATTTTTATAGATTTAATATTTTTAGAAATCTTCTAGATCGTTTTTTATTCCGTATTCTTTTATCTTGTATAGAAGAGCTTTATAACTTATTTGGAGCTTTTTAGCAGTGAGTTTTTTATTCCAGTTTAATTGTTCTAATACTTTTTTGATAACTATCTCTTCTACTTTAGAAGTGACTTCTTTAGATATCTTTTTTAAAGAAGGTATATTATCATGATTTCTTAAATCATATTTATTTAATATCTCTTGTATTAATTTCTCTGTAGAAGGTAAAGTGATAGCTTCTGATTTATTAGTTTTTTTATTTATTGTTGTTTGTTGATGTTCTATTTTCTCGGCTATCTCTTTAGCAAGTACTTCTACATCTCCAATTACCATAAGACGTCTTACATAGTTTTCTAATTCTCTAACATTGCCGGGCCATGAATATATTTCAAATAGTCGCATTATTTCATCAGGAATAGTAAAATTATGACTTTTTAAACAACTACTATGTTTTTGTATAAAATGTTCGATCAAAAGAGGGATATCTTCCATTCTTTCTCTTAAAGGTGGAACTACAATCTTTATTATATTTAGCCTATAATATAGATCCTCTCTAAACGAACCAGCCTCTATATCTTGTTCAAGATCATGATTTGTTGCAGATATAATCCATGTATTTACAGTGATATCACGTATTCCACCAACCCTTGTAAATTTATTGTCTTGGAGAACTTGTAAGAGTTTGGCCTGAAGAGGAAGAGGCATATCCCCAATTTCATCTAAAAAAATAGTTCCGCCGTTAGCTATTTCAAATTTTCCTAATTTAGTTTGATTTGCTCCTGTAAATGCTCCTTTTTCGTACCCAAATAATTCGCTTTCTAGAAGTTCTCCTGGAAGTGCAGCACAGTTTACTT
>CAZODM010000138.1:0-2809 GCA_964578585.1 uncultured Desulfobacterales bacterium
GAGCAACGGACTTCTAATCCGTAGGTTCCAGGTTCGAGTCCTGGTGGGCGGGCCAATGTGTATTTTAATTTGTACTAAAATAAGTAACCATAAATTGAGATATAATACTCTAAATTAACTTTGATTTTTTCTTTCTTTAACAACTCCTTTTTTAAGGCTTGCTATTCCAATAAATCCACTAGCTAAGAGAAAGAGTGTGCAAGGTTCTGGAACCGTTGAAGATGGTGGAGTTATACTGATTTGAACATTATCTAGAGAAAAATGTGATGCCCAATAATTTAATCCAGTGCTTGCAAGACTTGATTTTAGCTGAAATGTTAAATAATAGGTGTTAGTAGTGTTAAGATAATAGCTTATATCTGTCGAGAAGTGATTCCATGTGCTACTGTAAGTATAGGTTTGAAGAAGATAACCTGGATTACCATTTGCGTCATAGGTGTTTCCTGTATTATCCTCAAAAAATACACTAAAGATATCATTATCAGTGTTAGGATTTATAGTTAGATCACCATCAAACAACCAATCAAAGCTAAGGGTTAGAGTAGAACCAGCAGGCGCACTAAAATTAGGTGCTTGAAATAGCTCGCAAGTAAATGCATTAGTATCTGTTATACCATCGTTGTCTAGGTCTAAATCAATAGATACTTGAGCATAAGGATTAGTAATTCCCTGTATTGTAAAGAATATAGAGTTTGGATAGAAAGTATCATCTTGATATTGACTCCAACCAGTAAAACCTAAACTAAAATCTCCGTTAGTAATAGGTGCTGCCTTTGTATTTAAGGTAAAAAAGACAGAGAATAAGATTAAAGAACTAATTAAAATGATACTCTTTTTCATAATTTCCCCCCATCCAATTTTTAGAGTGTTAACCACAAAAATATTCCCTCAAAAACAAAAAATAATTTGTAAACTTAACATATTAATATAATAATATTTTTTGTTATTCGCTACATAAAAATTTTACATCAAAATTAACCGAAAGAAAATCAAAAAGTTTTCTCTTGTTGGACCAATAATAAAATGCATCGTAAGCTATAAAACTATGAAGATAGAACTATTAAGTGCAAGTCCATTTATAAGAGAATATCAACAAGATAGCCTCTAAATTAAAATGTCACCTCTAGTCAATGAATTGTTTGGTATCGTGAAATAAGCCTTCTATTTCAAGACAATTGGAGTCGAGCATTAAAAGTTTAGCAATAGCATTCAACGACAATCCTTGCATATACAGGACAACGGCTAGCAATTTGTATATCGAACTAGTGGGCTCAAAAAGGGCTTATGGGTTATTTAAGGGAGTGTCCACCCAAATGTGTGAATTTAAAATAACCAAAAAGGGCAATCGTGTTTAAACATATGCCTGGGCTTAATCCTCTCTCCCAGGGGTCCTGGTCTTGAGATTTGATTCATGATGAGCAATAAGCTTCCTCATACAGGCTGTTAGTGTTACCTTTTCCTATTTCTTACTCTCCTTCCTTAATCGCATGAAAAAATTCTTAATCCTTCCGTTCCATCTAATACTTGCCATCGCTGCCATGAACAGCATCTGCCTTACTCTTTTGCGCCCTCCATATATGTGCTACTTTTCCCTCGAAATTCTCCTATCTTCCTATTAAATGGTGCCAACCCTCCAATCAATGGACTTCTCTAGCTCCAGCATCAGGTTCAATGCCATAACTAAATTTACCATGGAAACACCTTGTAAAATGGCTACTCTCTCTCTTAAGTCCTCATATTTAGTCTCTATACCAACTCTTTCTTCGATTTCTTTTGTAAGTTTTTCCTCCTCTTCTTCTAAAATCTCAATGTGCTTTTTGATCCTCGCTTTTATAAGTCTTCCTTCCTCAGAATGCATACAATCCTGGTTTCCCTGAGAACCTGAATAATTTTCTTTTCGTATCCTCCATGGGCTTCGACCACTACTAGAACCAGTCTTTTTGAAGGATTTGGACTAAACATTTTAGGTCTTGTTTGCTGTTGTGCAGGTTTTGTGATTTTTCCTCAGGGAAGAAGGCTAACCCAAAGGAATCTTTGCTAACATCAATACTGATAAAAATTCCTACAGAGAGCTTTTCATGATAAGAGTTACCTACCTTGCGGATGCGAGCTCTTTTTCTTGAGAAAGGCTTATTAAGCGTTTAGGTTTTTGAGGGTGGACGGTACGATCCAGGCTCCTTTTACAGGTTCTTCGCCCTAGTGGACAATGATCTGTACCGGCGATTTTCTTTTCATGGATTCAACATACAAGTGGGACACCTGTTAAAAACTAAGAAATTAAAAAACTAAGAAAACTCCTAAACCAAAAAAGTCCAGGCGGCTATCAAAAAGCTTGTCCAACAAAGTTAAAGGAAGCCCTGGAATCTGAATTTGAAGAATTTTAGGACTGCTCCAAATACCAACGCTCAGATTCCAAAATCTTCCGCAATGAATACAGTTTAGAGACAGTTAGGGGATTAAAGGTACCTAATAACTGTAAAGGGCAGTTTGTTTGAATCTAAGACCATCATAAAACTCCTCTATTTTGAGGGAAACATGTGTGATTCAGCTCTTTCTTTTTTCTCTTTTTTTCAGAAGTAGAAGGTTTTTTGTTTTATATCTAATAATTTTTTAACTACCTACATAAAACAAGCTCGCTACTATATAATAGCGAGCTTGTTTAATATTTTTTTAGAATAGATGGTATTTAATACCAGATGAACCCTGCTAAACTATGTTCCCATTTCCCATGAAGCAAGATATTTTTCTTGTTCTGAAGTTAGTGTATCTATTTTTATGCCCATACTATCTAACTTAAGTCTTGCAATTT
>CAZODM010000139.1:0-2753 GCA_964578585.1 uncultured Desulfobacterales bacterium
TGTATATTGAACAAGGTAAAACGCTTGAAATAAAAAGCAATATAGGACTTACGGCGGATGCTAAAATCATTGTAAAACCCGGCGCCAAACTAATTCTCGACGGTTCAACCCTCACTAATGCCTGCTCCGGCCCATGGCAAGGCATACAAGTATGGGGCGACAAAAACCACAGTCAATATCCCGATGCCAACGGCAATTATTATCAAGGATATCTCGAAATGAAAAACGGTGCTGTTATCGAAAATGCCGTTTGTGCCGTTGATTTGTGGAAGCCTGATGATTGGTCGTCAACCGGAGGAATAGTTTATGCTGATGGTGCTGTTTTCCGCAACAATGCCAAAGCAGTTCATGCGATGTATTACAAAAATTACAATCCTTATGACCCTTCACAGGAATGGGATTATTCTTCAAACTTTAAAAACTGTACTTTCGAGATAACACAAGATTATCCCGGCACGGAAACATTTTACAAGCACGTTGATTTGTCACACGTTCGGGGCATTGATTTTCAGCATTGTACTTTCAGCCTGGCCGATAATGTTGCCGGTATTGCTACATACAACAACGGCATTGCCGGTTACGATGCGCAATTCAGGGTTTCGGCACTCTGTAGTTCACAAGTTGCTCCCTGCCCTGAAGGAGATCTCGAAAAATGTACTTTCACCGGATTCTACCGTGCCGTAAGTGCTTTGAACGATGGCGGAAGTCCTGTAACTTTCAGTGTTTACAATACGGATTTTGTTAATAATACTTACGGAATAAAAACCCGGAGTATGAATAATGCCACTGTTTTACATTCCAATTTTGAAATAGGTGAACTTTATAATTGCGGCGCAGGCATCAATAGTGATAATGTAACCGGCTTTGCTTTTGAAGATAATCATTTCAATAAATACACGGGTGGGCCGCAAGCCAATAATTTCGGTATTATTATCAATAACTCGCATGCTGTAAATGAGGTTTATAAAAACTATTTCGACGGGTTAAGTTATGCTAATTTTGCCGACGGAAAAAACTGGATAGGAGATGACCGGTATCAAGGCCTTGCCTATTATTGTAACCAAAACAGTAATAACTATGCCGATTTTTATGTAAACGAAAGTAAACCTTCGGGAATACAATCGTTACAGGGCAGCGATAATCACCCTGCCGGAAATACTTTTACACAAAACGGTGCAACATGGCATTTTTACAATGGTGGTGAGCACCTTGTAGGTTATTATTACAATCAAAACAATAATAATGAAATACCTGACGCCAATAAAGTTTTTCATGTGGCTCTAGTGCCGTTAGACGTTTCCAACGGATGTTTGCCCCATTACGATGATGACTTGAAAGTGTCGTTAACAGCAGCGCAACAATCCGATGCCGAGCAAGCTTATTACGATAATTTGTCTGACTACAATAGTGTAAAAACGCTGTACGACAGTTATATTGACGGCGGGAGTACAAGCGATGAAAAACTGGACATTGAAACTGCCCAGCCCGATGATATGTGGGTTTTGCGCGCCCAATTGCTTGGCGATTCGCCCCACCTTTCGTTTGATGTGCTAAAAGAAGCCGCCAATAAAACCGATGTATTTACCGAATCGGCACTGTTTGATATTTTGGCTGCCAACCCCGATGAACTGAAAAAAGACACCTTGATAAGTTATCTTGAAAATAAAGAACAGCCGCTGCCCGATTATATGATTGACCTTTTAAAACAACTTGCCGAAGGAACCACCTACAAAACGGCATTACAGGAACAAATGGCCGGTTACAAACATAATTACACCCGTGCAGCACTTGATATTGTCAGGAGTATTTTAAATGATACCGTAGCAAACGATACTCTTTTGAGAAACTGGCTTGATAATCTTGGAGGAATTAACTACGACAGGCAAATTATTGCTTCGTACGTTAATGAAGGTAATTTTACGGATGCTTTTACCTTGGCAAACATGTTGCCTCAACTTTACAATCTGGATTCGGCGCAAATGGTTGAGCATAACTATTATATTGATTTGTTAACTTTGTATGATACTTTGTATAGTCAGGGTAGAAACACTTATCAAATGGACAGTACAGAAAAAGCACTTGTAGAATACACTGCTACTAACAGTACTGATGTAGCAGGCTCGTATGCAAAAAGCATTCTCGAAGCTGTTGATAACGAGTATTACCCCGACTGCCCGGATATTACTGAAACTGCCGGTTACAAACAAGGTACTGTAATAAACTCAGAAACACTTGGAAAGATTTACGGTTTAGATATAACGGTAAAACCAAATCCGGCAAGTCAATGGGCTGCATTTGATTACACGTTGCCTGAAAAAGAAACAACCGGAACAATTACAATAACCAACTCTAATGGAGTAATTGTAAAAACATTACAAGTTTCCGGTCATCAAGGGCAGAAACTTTTGGATACACGCAAACTACCTTCCGGTATGTATCTGTATAGTATCAAAGCAGGCGGATACACCAAAACAGGTAAAATGGTAATTATCAAATAATGTAACGATTATTTTTGCCAAATAATGAATAAATGTCCTACTGTGAAAACAATGTCTTTTACAGTAGGACATTTTGTAAAAAATAGAACTGTTGAATAAAATGAAAAATCGAAAAGAAATTGCCAACCCAATGCTGTCAAGCACATTGGCAGGTCGCACCGGCTTACCCACAATCCAAAACCTGCCAATAAGCTTTCCATCCCCACCGCATGGACGAAAATGCACGTTTGCTAACAAAGGCTCATACGTAATGCG
>CAZODM010000140.1:0-2735 GCA_964578585.1 uncultured Desulfobacterales bacterium
TTTGCTCCCAACAACGGAAAATAGGTTTCATCAATTTTAGTATTTGAATGATAAACTTTCTCATTCATCATTTCCCTTGTTTGTGGCGGATTCCCTTTGCCTTTCTCATAAGGTTGCATACCTTTTTTAAAGATTAGAAAATCCTTTAACAAATGCTTTCCCGTTAAATTCAATTCTTTATTAAAACTGATTGTGCTTTCTTCATCTCCATTTACAAATTGCTTTTGTTCTGAGTATTCCCAAATTCTCAGGTTAATTGCATTCAAGCGTTCTTCAATTGTTTTATAATTTTTAGAAATTGAATAGAATGAAGTTTTTAGATTTGTATTTTTTACTTTTTGCCCAGTTAGAATTAATGTGTCAACCGTTGCACTTTCAAAAACTTCGTAAGTATTAATGACCTCCAAAGCGTAATTGTCAATAAAAATTTCTTTTCTCAGAAGTTTGTCAAATTTTGTAGAAAGCCAATAGTTCGGAATAATTAGACTGTAGTATGAATTCTTTTTAAGCAGGTTAATGAATTGTTCAACAAAAATTCCGTAAGTATTTATTTGATATTCTGCTGTTTTGAAGTTTTCATAAATGAAGTGTTTCTCAGATTCAGAGATAGAATGAGATTGTACATACGGCGGATTTCCAATTACCACATCAAACCCCCCATTTGCAAATATTTCAGAAAATTCATTTTTCCAGTGAAATGTTTTATCGCCTGCAACTTCGGGGTCGTCAATTAAAGAATTTCCACATTTTATATTGTTGCTAAGTGTATTTAATTTTCGCCCTTTTTGTGCGGTGCGTAACCAAAGCGAGAGTTTTGCAATTTCAACCGATTCTTCGTTTAGGTCAACGCCAAAAATGTTTTTTTCGAGAATGTCAGTTGTTATGTCGGAAAACACAATTGCCCCGCCCAAAAGCTGCGTACGCAATTCGTCAATTTTACGATGTTCGTTTATTAGAAACTCCAACGCCTGATTTAAAAATGCACCCGAACCACAAGCAGGGTCGAGAATGGTTAGCGTTAAAAGCCAGTTTCGGTAGTTGTCCAGTTTTTTATCAAGTGTCCTAACAATCTCTTTTTTACGGTTCTTTCTTCCTTTGGCGTACTCTTCGTCAATAATTTTAAATTCATTCCGCTTTTCGAGGCACAACTTTCCAACTGTATTTTCTACAATGTATTTGGTGATGTATTTTGGGGTATAAAAAATACCATCTTTTTTGCGTTTGGTTTTTTGGCTGTCAATTTTCTCGCCCTTAATTTCTGCCTGAACATTCTCAATTTCGCCTAACGAATGTTCAAAAATATGACCGAGAATATTTACATCAACATCTGTATCGAAGTCGTAATTGCTTAATTTTACTGTGTGTTCATGCAAAATATCATCGTCAATTAAAATATTGTCCAATATTTCATCGGGTTTAAAAAGTCCGCCATTGTAGGCGTAAATATCATATTTTTTCCCTTTAAAACCGGTGTTCAGATAACCGAAATATTTTTTGAAACGTGCATACAAAGGAACGTACTCGTCCAATTCGTCTTTTAATGTTTGCCACTGTTTTACAATTTGGCTGATTGAATTCGGTGGAAGTAACAACCTGTCTTCAGCAAAAAAGATAAACAGGAAACGGTCGAGCAGTTTTTGTGTTTTTTTGAAAAGGAGAAGTTTATCGGTTTCAGGATTGTTTTTTATAAGATTGTTGTAAATCGCTTCACGGAATTTGGAATAATCGGCATACAATTTTTTAGTGATATTTTCTTCTTGCAGTACCGACGAGTCTTTTATTTTTAGTGGTAAATCGTTTAACAGATTATCTTTTGCCAAACAAAGCCACAGTAACGAAAACTGTTCTTTTGTTAGGTTGAATAAATCAAAATCAATGTGGTCAACCGCATTTTGAATGTAAAAACGTAGCTTCTCAAAATTCGAGGTAATTACGTAAATACATTTCGGGTGGTGGTTTTTGTATCCAAAAGCTTGTGTTTCGATTTTATCTAAATCGGTTGTATTTGTTCCCTTTAATTCAATAACTGCGGTTGCATCTTCTTCTTTTAATATAGCACCGTCAGCTTTTTTACTGTTCGAAATATTTTTTAATTCGGTAGTCAGGTTAAAATTGGGTTCAGGATTTAAAGTGTATCCCAGAATGTTTACAAACAACTCCCGTAAAAATCCTTCCTGAAATTGTTCTTCTTTTGAATTTCTAATATTTTCCTGCCTCTCAGGATTACCAAAATAGTTCTGGAAATCAGCATACCTTTTGTCGATTAATGCCGAGTCAAGGTCATTTAAATATTTTTTTTCTACCGATTTTTGGAACAGGCTCATATTTTGGTTTCTCTCTTTGTTTTTAGCAATTAAAACATCTAAAATACTACTTTCTTTTTAGTTCTAATCTGTCAATTTGCCCTAAAGTGTGCGATGGCAAAAAAGCATGTGTTTGACAGCGAAGGGACGGTTGTAGGGACGGGCTGGAAAACTTATGCTTTGTGCGATGGCATTTTTATTCTTCCTCTTTTTTATAGCAGTAAAATATTTATGCTACGGTCTCTTTTCAGCTTGCATATAACGTTTGCAGCTATGCACCGTAGCCGTTTTTTTAACGTATTTTTCTTATTGTTTTCATCGCTGTAATTTACTACTATTTTCTTTACAAGACGTGAACACGGCTATGGTGTATAGGTTGCTGTTGTACCCTGTTCTTTCTTGTTGTCGTCTCAGATAAAAAACCCGACTAAG
>CAZODM010000141.1:0-2725 GCA_964578585.1 uncultured Desulfobacterales bacterium
AGTTGATATAAATAACATTTTAATGCAAAATTATAATCTCCCATTCCTCGTGCACGATAGGCTACTCCTGCAAGTTGATTGCTAAACCTCCTTTTTATTTCTAACCTTTCTTTAGGGTCATTAACTAATTTTAACTGTGTAGTCCATATTTCTATATAATCTTTACCCCACATTAGTATATCGGTTTTTCTAACAATACTTTCACTATGTCTTTTAAATTTCCAGAGTACTTGATCTATCCAGCCTATTTGATACCCATGACTAACTCTAAGTAAAAAATCCCAATCTACAGCTCTCTTAATCTTTTTATTTAATCCTTTCAAAGAATACCATAACTCTTTAGAAAAACACATATTACTTAAACTTGCAGCAAAACACTTATCTAATGCTTTTTTATAAGCAGATCTTTTATCTAATAAATAAAAAGGCTCTTTTATAGGAAACTTCTTTATATTTTCAAACTCAGAATATGAATCATCTTTTATTGCACAATCCTTAACATTCTTAGAAACTAATACTTTGTATCTGCTAATAATAAACTGGACCTGAGGTTCTAAACTAATAAATTCATCTAACATCTTTATCTTATTAGGTAACATACAATCATCTTGTTCACATATAGCTATATATTTCCCTTTTGCCTTTTTTATACCTGTATTAATTGGCTCTGCTGGACCTCCACTGTTTTTATCTAGTTGAAAAAAATGCAATGGAATTGGCGAAATAGAACTTAATCTCAATACTATATCTTTTGTATTATCCTTTGACACATCATCTACTACTATTATTTCTCTTGGTAAAACTTTCTGACAAAACACAGATTTTATTGTTTCCTCTATAAATTTAGACCCATTATAGGTAGGTATTACTACTGAAATATTTTTTGAAGTGTGCATAGTTATGATTTATCTAATTCTTTATATCTTTTGTACATCCATATCTTACTAATAATAAAAGCCATTAAGTCTAACAAAAATTGAGGTATTATAACTTTACTTTCTTTTATATTTGTTCTTTTTTCAAACAATATAGGTCTATTAGGGAAATAGTTTCTTCTAACCCATTCATTAGAATCCTCAAAATATAAAACATATTGTTCATATAGATCTTTAGGCATCATGTACTTTTTGCCACCCAAAAATCGTTCAAAATATAATTCAAAATATAATACTAAATCACCTCTTAATTTATTTGGTTGATTATTTATAAAAACAGGTATTCTTTTGTTAATTCTTCTTAATAATTCTATACCTAAAGGTGATAAGCTTTTATTTGTTGGTTTTGGAATATCAAATTGATCGCTATCTTGAACACCTATTATCTCTAAAAAATCATCAATAATAGATCCATTTTTAAATTCCTTTCTAGAAAAAATTTTAGGTACAATATTCTCCTTTCCAAAAACAGACTCAAATCTTTCTAATGTGTTTTTATGATGGCATATATTTCTAAAGTAAGGATCAGATGGCGGTGGTGGCTTCTCCGCAGTACTTCCTGCTTTAACTGCTGTTGAGTATAAAGAACTAACTATATCAGCAGGATTTCTTAAATAAACTATAACTGTAATATCTGTAATTCCTAGGCTATAAAATATATCCCTTAAACGCTTTACTTCTGTTATAGTAGTAAGTCTAGACTGTATATGCTCTGAAGAAAATATTATTTTTTTATTATCTTTAATATTGTCTATTTCTTTTCTTAATTCATTAAAAACTTTTTTTTGATATTTAGCTAATAATTCATCAGTTGTAATTAAATTCTTTTTAGTAAATTCATCTCTTCTATTTAAATTATAAGCTATTACTGGAAGTTTCCTATGATCAATATCTCCCACACTCTTAGGATAAAAATATCCTAGTTCATATAACTTACCCCTATTCTTAGCACAAAACACCTGAAGAGTAGTAGTTGCGGTTTTTTCTGTACCTATATGTAGAAAACACTTCATCTTCATATATTAATATAATCCAATTTTTTTAATAACTTATAATAAGTTTGGTCATTTTTTATCATATTATTATTGAAATCAATAAGTAGTTTATTTCTTTTAAAAGCAAAGCATCTAGAAACATTTATATCTTTAATAACCTCAGATAATCTATGTTTTGTTAAAGAAATATTTAAAAAATCTAAAATATCTTTCATTGTATAATATGGTTCTTTTAATAAAGTTTCATATCTTATATGTAAAAGGTTATCTTTTATTAAGTTACTATAAAAAAAGGCTTGATTAACATAATCCTTATATAACTCTATTGCTTCTTTTATACTTAAAACTCTAATAGAAACACAATACTTATATAAAATATAGCCATGTAAAAATACCTTTAATTTTTCTCTTCTGCCTAAATTAGGTATAAACTTTTTTTTACTTCTATTTTTTAGGCTCTCAGCTACATCTATAGGATGCCTATAAATATGTAATATTTTAGCATTAGGAAAAATCCTAAGCCAAATATCAAGTGTAAATGTATTTCTAGGATCTTTCCATCCCCAAGGATAATCAAGATTAAAAATTGTTTTGTATTTTATAAAATTCTTTATCCCTAGGTAGTTTTTAACTTTTAAACTCTTTAAATATAATCTTGCAAAGTATTCCATTGCATCCTTAAATTCATCAGTGATAAATTGGAAATTATATATATTATCCCATGTGGCATTTGCCTGAGAAAAAATCCATCTGTTAAAATTTAAAAAAAATAAAGATTCATTATTAATTTCTTTA
>CAZODM010000142.1:0-2684 GCA_964578585.1 uncultured Desulfobacterales bacterium
CACTGCAGGATACTCCAACACCACTGGCTACCAAAACTCCTTTATGGGAACTGGTGCAGGCTACTCCAACACCACCGGTTATAAAAACTTTTTTGCAGGATACACTGCAGGATACTCCAACACCACTGGCTACCAAAACTCCTTTATGGGAACTGGTGCAGGCTACTCCAACACCACCGGTTATAAAAACTTTTTTGCAGGATACACTGCAGGATACTCCAACACCACCGGTTCGTATAATGTGTCTCTCGGATATAACGCAGGCACCTCAAACACCACTGGTTATTCTAACTCTTTTATGGGAACTGGCGCAGGATATTCCAACACCACCGGCTCTTATAACTCCTTTATGGGGCAAGGCGCAGGTCGATACATCGCAGACGGCACCACCGCAAACGCAACCGGCTCAAACAACACCTTTCTTGGATATAAAACAAAAGCCCTCGCCGACGGAGATACAAACGAGACAGTGCTCGGATATAACGCAACTGGTATCGGCTCCAACTCTGTTGTGTTAGGAAATGACAGCGTGCTAAAGACAATTCTCAAAGGAAACGTCGGGCTCGGCACCACTTCACCTTCTCAAGCACTCGAAATCGACCATGGGAACTTCCGTATGGATAACGAACCAGCACCAACTGCTCCAACTGTAGCCATAAACACCACAGCAGGTAACCTAAACGGAACCTACTACTACCGTATAACTTTTGTTACTGCCGAAGGAGAAACAGAAATGGGTGCAGTCTCTGCCTCAGTAGCACCAGCATTACAAGAAGTAGACCTAACAAATATCCCAGTAGGAAGTTCTAAGGTTACAGCTAGGAATATTTATAGAACAGTAGCAGGAGGAAGTAACACTGCCACTCAATTCGTAGCCACCATAGCTGACAACATCACTACCACTTATACAGACAACCTAGCTGACACAAGTCTTGGAGTCTATGCTCCAGGTAACAACACAACCGGAGGCGCTATCTATCTCGGTTCAACTAAAACAATAGAAGCAGATAAAGCCGTAACAATCTTGGGGTATGGTGCAGGAAGTGTGAATGCCGGCTCCAACAACTCCTTCATAGGAACATACGCAGGTAACTCCAACACCACCGGATATTACAACTCTTTCATAGGACAAAACACAGGCTACTCCAACACCACGGGATACTTCAACTCCTTCATAGGAACATACGCAGGCTACTCCAACACCACTGGCTCCATCAACTCCTTCATAGGATCGCAAGCAGGCTATTACAATACCACCGGCTACGCCAATACCTTTGTTGGACGGGACGCAGGCTTCTTCAATACCACCGGCTCCTACAACTCTTTCATAGGACTATCCGCAGGCGGCGACAATACCACCGGTTACAACAACTCCTTTATAGGATCACAAGCAGGCTTCTTCAATACCACCGGCTACGACAACGCCTTTATGGGATACAATGCAGGCTACTCCAACACCACTGGCTCCTCCAATTCTTTTGTAGGAAACAGTGCTGGCCGATACATCGCAGACGGAGCCACTGCAAACGCAACGGGTTCATATAATACTTTCGTAGGTCATAGCACAAAAGCCCTCGCAGACGGAGACACAAACGAAATGGTGCTCGGATACAATGCGACCGGCATCGGCTCCAACTCTGTTGTGCTCGGAAATGATTCAGTTTTGACCACAGTATTGAAAGGAAACGTGGGTATTGGCACTACATCCCCATATGAAAAACTCTCGGTCACTGGTTTCATCAATACAGACCAATACTCTGGGTACAAGCAGGCGGGGAATACGATTTTGTATGCATCTACAACAAACCAGTCTGTTTCTGTTGGTCCTGGAGCCGGGGCGGCAAATACATCAGCAGGAATAAATAATTCTTTCATAGGATATAATGCAGGTCTTAATAACACCACAGGAACTTCTAATTCTTTTGTAGGAAGACAAGCAGGGGCTTTAAATACCACCGGATACGGCAATTCTTTCTTGGGACAAGCTTCAGGTTATTCTAATACCACAGGATATTATAATTCTTTTGTAGGAACAAACTCAGGATTCGATAACACTACGGGAAATGACAACTCTTTCTTGGGCAGGCAGGCAGGGGATCATAATACCTCTGGAAGTTACAATTCATTTATAGGATCGCAAGCTGGCTACAACACCACTACAAGTTCCCAAAACTCCTTTGTTGGATACCAATCCGGTTATTCCAACACCGGCAACTACAACTCTTTTGTTGGATACCAATCCGGTTATTCCAACACCACCGGTTATTCTAACTCTTTTGTGGGGGACAACGCAGGCTCTGCTAATACAACAGGTTATCACAACTCAATCATTGGAGCGTGGGCAGGTTACGCCAACACCACCGGCAACAATAACTCATTTGTAGGAAATGATGCAGGCGGAGGCAACACCACTGGTTCATACAACTCTTTTCTCGGGCGAGCGGCTGGGCGATACATCGCCGACGGAGCCACCGCCAACGCAACGGGTTCATATAATACTTTCGTAGGTCATAGCACAAAAGCCCTCGCCGACGGAGATACAAACGAGACGGTGCTCGGATATAACGCGACTGGTATCGGCTCCAACTCTGTTGTACTCGGAAATGATTCGGTTTTGACAACAGTATTAAAAGGAAACGTGGGCATCGGCACCACCTCGCCCGCCCAAAAACTCGATGTGGTCG
>CAZODM010000143.1:0-2665 GCA_964578585.1 uncultured Desulfobacterales bacterium
TAATATTACAAGGGAACAATGTGTTAAGATTAGAGAAAATTATGGCTCTTTAGGTGTACGGGGTAGAATATTTCATCAGGCATTAGAACAGTATTTAAGAAATAGAATAGAACCTGTTCAAGCTATGTTTTCAAGCTGGATGCAAGGGGCAAAGGCACAAGTAAAAGGAGAAGACGTTCCCTTTTCCCAAGTAATAATTTGGTGTCAAGATCAAAGTGATAATGAAAAAAGGCATATTTTAAGATATGAGATAAGATCTCTTTGTAGATTTTTGGCTCCATTTAGCCATGCTACTTGGCAGGTATTACTTCATACATTGGAAGAAGAGTTTAATTATCCTAATTATATTGAATACTGCCAAGAAAAAAAGGCAGTAGATATTAAAGCCTGGTATAAAATTGCCAGACAATTTTTAGATAAAACCAAAGATTATTATAATGAATTAATTGAGGAAATCTTAGGTAGAATTACATCATTAACAATAGAACAAGCATGTAGATTTGATGCAATATATCTTTTAGGACTTAGATATTTAGATCATTTATTCCCAGTATGTAATATAAGCGATTCTATAAATAGTTTTTTTACTAATTTGGGAGTGGATCTTAATAGTTTTAAAAACTTAATTATCCATACTACAGGTAAATCTGGAAGGCAGTCTTATTGTATACCAATTGAGATACCTAATGAGGTCCATGTAATTATAGGGCCTATTAAAGGATGGCTTGATCTTGAATCATTTTTCCATGAAATAGGCCATGCCCTTAGCTTTATATTTACAAGTAAAGACTTATCCCTTGAAGAAAGAGAATTTTTTATATCTGGAGCTCTTTCTGAAACCTTTGCATTTTGTTTTCAAAAGATATGTATGTCAGAGGAATTTTTAGTAGATATTTTTGGACTAAGTTTAAAAGAGGCAAAATTTATATCTAAAATACATGCATTTAAATGGCTTGCTCTAACTAGAAGATATGCGACCAAATTCCTGGTCGAAGTTGATAATTTTTTAGACTCTAAGGTACAAAGAGGCCAAGAACACTATGCTAAGATGATGAAAAAAGAGACTGGTTTTGACTACGATCCAGAGACATATCTATTTGATCTGATGCCAGATATCTATAGTCTTGACTATTTTCAAGCCTATATAGCCTCTTCCTGTATTTGGAAATACTTTATTGATGCCTTAGGGACAAGATGGTTTTGCCAACAAGAAGCCCTTAATCTCTTTTTTAAATGGTGGCAACTGGGAAACAGCTTAGGATTAGAGGATTTCTTTAAAAAAGAGATAGAGATTCCCCTTACCATTGAGCCATTTTTAGAGGAATGCAAAGAGCTTATCAATTTAAAAGCCCTTTTGCTTTCTTCATGGCCTTTTTAAAACCTTCTTTAGATCTGTCTATAACATCATCTGCAACACAAAATGCGATTCTCATATAACCAGGTGCACCAAAACCTGAACCAGGCACAACAAGAATGTGTTCTTGTCTTAAGATATCAACAAATTTTTTATCATCATTAATAGGGGTTTTGGGAAAGAAGTAAAATGCACCCTGGGGCATGTTAAATTCATATCCGGCTTCACTTAATATATTAGCTAGCTTATCCCTTCTACGTTGATAAATGGATATGTCCACACATTCATGTAGGCATTCGGCTACAACTCTTTGCATAAGAGCTGGAGCATTTACAAATCCTAAAATTCTATTGGCTAAAATCATTGCGCCCATTAAAGAGCCATATTCAGTTGCCTTAGGATTGAGGGCTACATAGCCTATTCTTTCACCAGGTATGGATAGATCTTTTGAAAAAGATGTTGTTACAATAGAGTTATCATACCACTTTAGGATAGAGGGTACTTTGATACCATCAAAACAAAGTCTTCTATATGGTTCATCAGAAACTAAATATATAATCTTTTTATATTCAGTTGATTTTTCTCTTAATAATTCAGCAAGGGATCTTATAGAATCGTCAGAGTATACAGCACCTGAAGGATTATTAGGAGAATTTATCAAGATTGCTTTGGTCTTTGGAGTAATGGCATTAGCTATGGCATCTAAATCTAAACTGAAATCATTCTTACATTGAACTGTTTTTAATACACCTTGATGATTATCTACATAAAATCCATATTCTACAAAAAATGGAGATGGAACAATAACCTCATCTTGAGGATCTAAAATAGCTTTAAATATTATATTTAATCCGCCTGCTGCACCACAAGTCATAATTATACTATTTTTATCAATGTCTATCTCATGAAATTCTTTTACTTGCTTAGCTACTTCTTCCCTACATCTATCAAACCCTGCATTTTGCATGTATCCGTGTACACCTGTAGGATTTTCAGAACTTATTTTCTTTAAAGTAGTAAAAAATAATTCTGGTGGAGATATATCTGGGTTACCCAGACTAAAATCACAGACATTTTCTGGCCCTAGTTCTTTTTTTAATCTTGCACCTTCTTCAAACATCTTTCTTATCCAAGATGCTCTATTTAAAAACTCTGACATTTTTTTACTAATAGCCATCTCTATCTCCTTATTTAGCCTATTTTTTTTATTATAACGTAAATCTTTAAAATAAAAAAGCGGAGCAGATGCTCCGCTTATAAGTTGATTCCAATTAATAGAAACTCTAGATACTAGCAGCCTTCCATCATCAT
>CAZODM010000144.1:0-2664 GCA_964578585.1 uncultured Desulfobacterales bacterium
TTCCACCAGGAATAGTTAAATCCATAATAACAACATCAAAAGACTTGCCTTTGTCTTTAAATTCCTTATATATTTTTAGCATCTCTTTTCCATCACTTACACAATAAACTTTATAGCCTAAATAAGTCAGTATTTGGCTACCTGTTTGATGAATAAGCTTATCATCATCCATAATAAGAATTCTTCCACCAGGCTTAGGAATATCTTTATAACTAGATTCAGAATCTGAAATATGATTATCTATGGCAGGCAAATAAATAGTAAAGGTTGTACCAATTCCTACTTCTGATTCTACGGTTATATGTCCTCCATGCTTTTTAATAATAGAGAAACATATTGTTAAACCTAATCCACTACCTTTGTCTTTAGTAGTAAAATATGGATCAAATATATTGTTTATATACTTTTCTGGAATTCCTATGCCATAATCTTTAATATCTATTCTTACATATTTTCCATTAGCTATTGGAAGCATATTATCTTTAGTCTTAATGTAGTTATGACAACTAATCTCTAACACACCACCACTAGGCATTGCCTGTCTAGCATTTATAACTAAATTCTGTATCACCTGATATAATTGTCCTTTATCTACATGGGTTAACCACAGATCTTTATCAAAATCAAATTTATGTTTTATATTACTGCCAGACAAAGATAGACTTACAGCATCTTCTATAAGTTTTTTAATATCAGTAGTAGTCTTTATTGGTGCTCCACCCTTTGAAAAAATAAGGAGTTGCTTAGTTAAATCTCTAGTACGAGCAGCCGCAGCCTCTGCAACAGTTAGCTTTTTATAAGCTTCATGTTCTGGATCTAGTAAAAGCTTTGCAAGGCTAATATTGCCAATAAGTCCTGTAAGAAGGTTATTAAAATCATGGGCTATTCCTCCAGCTAAGATACCTAGTGATTCTATACGCCTAATCTTTTCTGATTCTTGTTGAATCTTTTGTTTTTCAGTTATATCTCTTGCAACAACAGTAGTGCCTAAAAATTCTCCTAATGTATTAAAAAATGGAGCAGCTACAACATCAAATACCCTATTTTCTTTGTTGTTTTTAATCTCTACTTCAAAATTTATACTCTCTTTACTTAAGGATGTATTTTTTAATCTAGCTGAAAGCTGTTTTAATAAAGGATTTCTTATTGATAGTTCTTCATCGGTTTTTCCTATAATATCGCTCTCAGAAAGTCCTATAAAAGATTCAAACGCATGATTACAAAGTATATATCTACCATCTTTATCTCTTGCAAAAATTATATCTGGTACAGAAGTTATAAGTCCCTTTATTAAAGCATTTGCTTCTCTTAGTTCCAAAGTTCTTTTATCAACAAGTTTTTTTATCTCTTCGTTTCTTCTTTTATTTTCTCGCTCATAACATATAAACCAACAAAGCAATACTAATCCTACAACAGTAACAGCTGAAAAAATAGCAAAATAAGCAAAATTAGCAGCAGATTTTCCTGTTTCCAGTATCGTTATAGGAATTTTTGCTTTTATTAATAGCCCAGTATTTTCTAAACCTTTAAAATATCCATATGCATATAAAAAATCTTTTTTACTTAAGAATTGTACAAAAAACCCTTTAGATCTAATTAGAGATATTATTTTGTATACTTTTTCCTTCATTTTTTTGGGCATATATGGAAAAATATTAAATGCTATTCTGGTTTGAGTTCTTAGTTTTTCTAAGATTGGCTTTGTCAAGAATCTACCCATTACAATTATGCCATCTGGAGGACCTTGTCCAGAAGACCTAACAATAGGAAGACTTACAATCATAAGAGGACCATACCGGGTAACAATTAATCCTTCTAACCCTTTATCTTTTGCCTTTGGTTGCATTAAAAAATGAGTTGGTGGAAGTTTTTTGGTTGGAAAACAAGCTAAAGTAAGAAGCCTATTATGAACAGGATCATAAATTTTACCCCAAACAACTGTGCCATCTAGTTTACATATATAAACAAGATTTAACCGGGTACTTTCCCATAATTCATTGGGGATAAGATTTGATTTTATATATGCTTTATTGCGATCTTGTACAAATTTGTATGTATCATCCCACTGAGCCCAATCTGAATCTATTTGTGCTAGATGATGAATTTCTTGAGATAAGGCATCTTCTATTCTTAAAATATCATTTTTAGCTTCTCGTCTCTCTAGCCTTACAAAGCTAGGCATTATAAGATAGCGTTGGAATAGATAGTTTCCTACTCCGTAAGCTACAATAAGAAATACTAATATAGCAAAAATTTTTGTGTTAGACATTTAAATGTCTTTTTTATTTTTTATAAATTTATAATTTATTATTTATTTACAAGAGATGAAATAAAAAACTTTCACCTTAGTTATCTTTATTTTGATGCAAAAAACACACCTAAAAATTTTCTAAAAATGTCTTAATTCATAAGGTAATTCTATATTATTCTTATTATTAGATAGGATATTAGTAGAATTATTTGAGTTAGATAAGTCTGTTTTAGACCACAATACAATTTTATCAGCAAATTTATCTATTGATTTTGCAATATTAGAATCTGGTGCCAAACGAATAACAGGTACTTGTTCTTTAATCGCCTTAGACATAAGTTGATCCTTGGGAATAAGACCTAAAAACTCCAATCTTATTCTAAGAAATCTCTCACATACCTTAGCAAGTCCCT
>CAZODM010000145.1:0-2663 GCA_964578585.1 uncultured Desulfobacterales bacterium
ATTCTTGACACTAGCCTATATGATTCTTAGTTTGCTTATAGCATAACGGTATAAGCAAATTTCATGCCGTTAGAGATCTTTATTCCTAATTTTAAGTAAAAAAATAAAAGAGAGAGGTAATAGACCATGAGAATGGATAAATTTACGATGAAATCTCAAGAAGCCCTACAAGAGTCTCAGCAACTGGCTCAATCTAGAGGGCATCAAAATATAGAACCAGAACATCTACTTCTTGTCCTATTAAAACAAAAAGATGGAGTAGTACCTGCAGTTCTAAAAAAGATGGGGGTTGAACTACCCGCAGTTATTGCAGATCTAGAAGATGCATTAAACAAGATACCACAAGTCAGTGGTGCGGGACTACAGGTATATCTTTCCCCAACTCTTAACCAGATATTACAGAGAGCATTCACAATCGCAGATGAATTAAAAGATGAATATGTAAGTGGAGAACATCTGGTACTAGCAATATTAGAGGCAAAATGCCCTGCATCTGATGCTCTCAGTGCAAGAGGTGTAACAAAAGACAGCTTCTTACAGGCACTTGCCTCTATAAGAGGTGGACAAAGGATTACAGACCCAAATCCAGAAGAAAAGTATCAAGCACTTGAAAAATATGGAAGGGATCTAACTCAACTTGCCCGTGCAGGGAAGTTAGATCCAGTTATAGGAAGAGATGATGAAATCAGAAGAGTCATACAAGTGCTCTCAAGAAGAACTAAGAATAACCCTGTACTAATTGGAGAACCAGGAGTAGGTAAAACTGCTATAGTTGAAGGACTTGCACAAAGGATTGTATCTGGTGATGTTCCTGAAACACTACGTGATAGACGCATTGTTGCCCTAGATATGGGAGCACTTATTGCAGGTGCAAAATTTAGAGGCGAATTTGAAGAAAGATTAAAGGCTGTCTTAAAAGAAATAGCAGAAAAACAAGGTGAAGTGATCTTGTTTATTGATGAGATTCATACCCTGGTTGGTGCAGGTGCCTCTGAAGGGGCAATGGATGCATCAAACATGTTAAAACCTGCACTTGCAAGGGGTGAATTACACTGTATTGGTGCAACAACTATAGATGAATACAGAAAATACATAGAAAAAGATGCTGCATTAGAGAGAAGATTTCAGCCTGTAATGGTTGATGAACCAAGTGTTGAAGATACTATTGCAATTCTTAGAGGGCTTAAAGAGAAGTATGAAGTTCACCACGGAGTTCGTATAAAAGACTCTGCAATTGTTGCAGCAGCAACCCTTTCTCATAGATATATAACTGACAGATTTCTACCAGATAAGGCAATTGACCTAATAGATGAAGCTGCTGCAAAGCTTAGAATAGAAATTGACTCTCTACCATCAGAGATAGATGAAATTGAAAGAAAGATTGTACAGCTTGAGATTGAAAGAGAGGCTCTAAAGAAAGAAAGCGACCCTGCATCTAAAGAAAGGCTTGAAAAGATAGAAAAAGAGCTATCTAATCTTCGTGAAAAAAGCGATGCTTTAAAGGCAAGGTGGAAACAAGAAAAAGATATCATACAACGTATAAGAAACATAAAAGAAGAGATAGATAAGCTAAAGATAGAAGCAGAAAAATATCAGCGACAAGGGGATCTAAACAAAGTAGCAGAGATTCTTTACGGACGTATTCCTTCTTTAGAACAAGAACTTGAAAAGGCTCAAAAAGAGTTAGAAGAACTCCAAAAAGATGGCACTAGAATGTTAAAAGAAGAGGTAGATGCTGAAGATATAGCAGCAATTATCTCTAAATGGACTGGTATCCCTGTAAGTAAACTCCTTGAGGGTGAAAGAGAAAAGCTTGTCCATATGGAAGAACGCCTTAGCCGTCGAGTTGTTGGACAAAAGAAGGCTATTGAGGCTGTCTCTAATGCAGTAAGACGTGCAAGAGCAGGATTACAAGATCCAAGAAGACCAATAGGATCTTTTATATTCTTAGGACCAACAGGTGTTGGAAAGACTGAGCTAGCAAGAGCACTTGCAGAGTTCATGTTTGATACAGAGCAGGCAATGATCCGTATTGATATGAGTGAGTATATGGAAAAACATGCTGTTGCAAGACTAATTGGAGCACCACCAGGTTATGTAGGATATGAAGAAGGTGGCTACCTAACAGAAGCTGTTAGAAGACGCCCCTACTCTGTAGTACTCTTTGATGAGATAGAAAAGGCGCATAGAGATGTATTTAATATTCTATTACAGATATTAGATGATGGAAGGCTTACAGATGGTAAAGGACGTACTGTAGACTTTAGAAATACTATCATCATTATGACCTCTAATATTGGAAGTGAACTAATACAAGAGATAAAAGATCCTGCTCTTGCAGAACAAAGGGTTATGGATGCCTTAAGAGCACATTTTAGGCCTGAATTCTTAAACAGGGTTGATGAAATAATCATATTCCATAGCCTTAGCAAGGAAGATCTTAAGAAGATTGTTGACATACAGCTTGGTTACTTAAGTGAGAGACTTAAAGAACACAATTACAAGATTAGACTTACAGACAAGGCTAAAGAGTGGCTTGCAGAGGTTGGTTATGATCCAAACTTTGGTGCAAGACCACTTAAAAGGGCAATACAGAAATACATTGAAGACCCTCTAGCCCTTAAGATATTAGAGGGTACCTTTAAACCAGGGGATGAAATCAT
>CAZODM010000146.1:0-2611 GCA_964578585.1 uncultured Desulfobacterales bacterium
AAACGACATATACTTACTGCAGGTAAGGGTAATGTTCCTTTTTGCCAAAGCTTTTTTATTTTTTTTAGTAAGAGGTCCCGTTTATTTTTTTTCAATAAAAGCGCCAACTCTAAAGTTGGTAACAATCTATCCTTAGGATAAGCATATCTTATAAGCCTTAGTTCCTTTGTTGCCGTAATAGTTTGTCCACTCATAATAAGATTAATAGCTATTAAATCATGTGCTAAGTGAGCATATTTAGGACAATCAATAAGATGAATTAGATGGGTAAGAGCAAGAATAGGTTGATTGTTTTGGGTATATAAGCAACTTAAAAGCCATTCTACATTGGAGGATGTGGGATCAAGTTGTAAGGCTTGATTTAATTTAGCTATAGATTGTTTTTCATAACCTGTTAAAAGTTTTAGTACAGATAACATATATAAAGAATTTACATCAGCTACTATATTTTGACATCTATTAAACTGATATCTTGCATCTATATAATCACCTTGATATAAATTTAATAAGCCTTGTAAATATGCTACACAATAACTATTGGGAATAATATTGTTTAGCTTATTTAATAATTTTTGAGCCAAATTAAAATCTTTTAGATTTATAGCACTAAAAGCTAATTTCAATACTATATCTGGCTTTGAATATTTGTACTTATCAAACAGCTCATGAAATAGGGTGTATGCTTTTTTAAATTTTTTAAACCTCAAATAAAAATTTCCAAGAGTTACTTCATACTTCAATTTGATATTTTTATCCTTAGATATAGAAATTGCTTTTTTAAAATAATATTCTGCCTTACTAACTCTTTTTAAAAAGACATAGAAATAGGCTGTTGCTAGATATACATAAGGAGAGTCCGAATTTAATTTAATAGCTTTTTGATAGCATGTCTCTGCTAAATTATATTTAGCAGTTAAAATATATAGATTTGCAAGATCTAAATATGCTTCATAATTATTTGGATTTTTATTAATAGCTTTTATAAAAAGTTTTTTAGCCTTTGAAATTTGTCCTTTTAATGCTTGAATATTTCCTAATATAAGATATCCATATATCTTATAGTTATTTGAATTTATTAACCTTTTTGCCAATAGATATGCTTTATTATAATAACCAGATATAATATATAAATAACCTAATTTTATCATAATTTTAGGATTGTTTTTATCAAATTGTAATGCTATTTCTTCATTATTGATAGCACCACGTATATTACCTAATCGTAATTGTATAATACCTAAATAATACCAAATAATAGCTTTATGAGGATTAAGAGATTTAGCTTTGATTAAGTTAGAATATGCTTTTAGATAGTTACCTTGATTAATTTGAGTTTTAGCTAGATTAATATATTGATTAATAGATAATTTTTTAGCACAACTAAAACTAAATAAAAGTATAAGGATTATAAATAGTATTAATATCTTGATCTTGCTGTTATTTTGTTGAATATATTTCATATATTACTCTTTCTTAATTAATTATCTTTTTCTTAAGAAAATTAATACAATATAAATATAAATTAATACAGCTAAGATAATCCACCAATTATCTTTTATTAATTTTATTGTTTGTATAATTAAATTAATAGAATTATCTGAAGTTAAAGTGGATTGACTATTAATATTTGTCTCTTTTTGGATACCATTAGATGGTATTTTAGTTGATTTAATTGATTGATATGGTGATGTTGATTGTAACAGTTTAGCTCTTTTAATACTTTTTTGCCTGATAGTATTTGTTAGATTATAAAAATTTGTATTTAACTTGTATGTCTCTATAAAATTTTTATATTTATTATATATTTGTGTATCTTTTAAGAATTTATTTAATAATTTTTTAGTTTGCTTTCTAAACAATTTTAGTTTTTCTTGATCAGTTTTTAGAGATTTTAATAACTTGAATTGATCTATTAATATAAATTTAATATTGTTTTCTATATAAGTATTTGATATAGGATAATGTGTAATTACTTGATTTAAATCAAGTATTTTTACTATGTTAGTGTTATTTTGATTGTATGGTATCAATCTTAGATTAAGTAATGAAATATCAGGAATGGCTAAACCCCATAATGGTTCAAAATGTTGAGGGGGTAATTCATTTTTATATATTAAATCAAAAGTAACTAAATTGTAGTCGCAAGAGGTCTGTTTAATAGAGGCAAAAGAGTAAAAGCATCCCTCAAAAAGGACTAAAGTAAGCATATAACATACTACTACACCGTAAAAGAAAATTCTTTTAGAGACAATGGTAATCATTAATAGCCCTTCTCGTACAAACCTATACCAAATTAATTAAAAGATAAATTACTAAATTTGGCAACGCTTGATTTTTAATTATTTAATTAAATTTGTCAATTAGATAGAACTTAGATTATAATATTTTTTATAATAAGTATTCTAATCGTACATTTTTTAAAGCATGCATAATGTTGCCTTTAGCTTTTGGATCGGTTTTGTATAAAGAGAACAATAACTTCCTTATAAATTCTCTTCGATTGTTTTTGTAGGAAGGACAAGGATTAGGTGGAATAGAGAACTTCAGATATTTTGCTAACTTATCTATTTTATCTTTTTCTACTAATGCTAATGGACGAATAATTGTTATT
>CAZODM010000147.1:0-2600 GCA_964578585.1 uncultured Desulfobacterales bacterium
AAGTGAGTGTGCGCCGAAAGGTGCACCGTGGGTTCGAATCCCACCCTCTCCGCCAACATAATAAAATCTACTTTTTTGGACCTAACCGGCCAAAAGGCCGGTTTTTTCTTGACATATTAGTATTTTTTTTATTAAAAGCTGCAACTAGAAAAAATCCTGACTGTTAACAGGTATCTATCCGATAATAAATAAAAAAATTAAAAGGAGTCCAAGGGCCATGATGTCTAACTTTCTATTTACTTCAGAATCAGTAACTGAAGGTCATCCAGATAAAGTTGCAGATCAAATCTCTGATGCCATTTTAGATGCCATTTTAAAAGAAGACCCTTATGCCCGAGTAGCATGTGAAACAATGGTTACTACTGGTTTAGCGCTTGTAGCAGGAGAAATTACCACTGATTGCTATGTTGATATGCCACAGGTTGTAAGAGGAACTATAAAAGAGATTGGATACACAGATTCTTCAATGGGGTTTGACTGGCAAACTTGTGCTGTAATTACAAGTATTGACAAACAATCTCCAGATATTGCCATCGGTGTAGATCGAGGAGAAGAAATTGGTGCTGGTGATCAAGGACTTATGTTTGGCTATGCCTGTAATGAAACCCCAGATTATATGCCCATGCCTATTTGGTATGCTCACAGGCTTGCCCAAAGACTTGCCCAAGTAAGAAAACAAGGAATCCTTCACTTCTTACGTCCTGATGGAAAAACACAAGTAACAGTAAAATATGAGGACAGAAAACCTATTTCATGTCACTCTATAGTAATTGCTGCTCAACACGAACCCCATGTAACACATAAAGAAATAGAAGAAGCTATTATCGAAGAGGTTATTAAAAAGGTTGTAGCACCAGAACACCTTAAGGATACAGAATTTTTCATAAATAGTACTGGCAGATTTGTGGTTGGTGGTCCTCTAGCAGACTGTGGTATGACAGGTAGAAAGATCATAGTTGATACATATGGTGGACGTGGACACCATGGTGGTGGTGCATTTTCAGGCAAAGATCCAACGAAAGTAGATCGTTCTCCATCTTATATGGCAAGATATGTTGCTAAAAATATAGTTGCAGCAGGTCTTGCAGATGAATGTGAAGTACAAGTTGCTTATGCAATAGGAGTTACAAGACCTCTTGCAATCAGTGTTCGTACATTTGGGACAGAAAAGATTTCTCAAGAAAAAATAGTAGAGCTTATAGAAAACAACTTTAGCTTTAAGCCAAAGGATATAATCGAGTATCTTGATCTTAGAAGACCTATATATAAAAAGACAGCAGCTTATGGCCATTTTGGAAGACCTGAACCAGAATTTACATGGGAAAAACTAGACAAAGTTGAAGATCTTAAATCCCAAGCTGGACTTTAAGAAAAGGAGATAAAACTATGGATTTTGATATAAAAGATCTAGAACTTGCAGAAAAGGGAAAGCTTAGAATTGAATGGGCAGAAATGAGTATGCCTGTTCTAAGACTTATTCGTAAACGTTTTGAACAAGAAAAACCTCTACAAGGTTTAAGGCTTGGTGCTTGCCTTCATGTAACAACAGAAACCGCTGCTCTTGTAAAAACCCTTAAAGCAGGTGGAGCAAGTGTTTGGCTTTGTGCATCAAATCCTCTTAGTACTCAAGATGATGTTGCAGCATCTTTAGTAAAACATAGTGAGATCCCAGTCTTTGCTATTAAAGGAGAAGATCACGATACATATTATAAACATCTAGAATCTGTTATAGCAGCTAAGCCCCTTATAACAATGGATGACGGGGCAGATCTTGTCTCCACCCTTCACCAGAAATATGCTGATTGGGCAAATGAAGTATTAGGCGGAACAGAAGAGACTACAACTGGTGTAATTAGACTTAGGGCAATGGCAGAAGATAAGGTCCTTAAGTACCCAATAATTGCAGTAAACGATGCAGATACAAAGCATCTATTTGACAATAGATATGGAACCGGACAGTCTACTATAGACGGAATGGTTCGAGCCACTAATCGCCTTATTGCAGGCAGTATATTTGTAGTATGTGGATATGGTTGGTGTGGACGTGGTGTTGCAATGCGTGCCAAAGGGATGGGAGCTAGAGTAATTGTTACAGAGGTAGATCCTTTAAGAGCACTTGAAGCAGTTATGGATGGCTATGAAGTAATGCCTATTATGGAAGCTGCAAAATTAGGAGACTTCTTCTGTACTGTTACAGGAGATATTCATGTAATAAGAAAAGAACACTTTCTTGAGATGAAAGATGGAGCAATTGTAGCAAATTCTGGACACTTTAATGTCGAGCTTGACCTTGAAGGCTTAGAAGAGGTAACTGTATCCAAGAGAAAAATCAGAGAATTTGTTGAAGAATATACATTAAACAACAATAAAAGGATCTATGTTCTTGGAGAAGGACGTCTTATAAATCTTGCTGCAGCAGAAGGACACCCCTCAAGTGTAATGGATATGAGCTTTGCAAACCAAGCACTTTGTGCTGAATATATCTATAAGAATGCAAAAGGATTAGAAAAACGAGTACATACTGTTCCAAAAGAGATAGATCAAGAAATTGCAAGACTTAAGTTAGATAGTATGGGCATAAAAATAGATACACTAACTTC
>CAZODM010000148.1:0-2548 GCA_964578585.1 uncultured Desulfobacterales bacterium
ATTAACCAAAAAATGATTAAGCCAGAACATTTTGATAAAAGACTAAATTATTGTTATTTAAACAAGGAGGGGAGAACTCTCTTTCTTAGAGAGTATGACAAGAAACTTAAATCCACGCTAAAATATCCGGGGTTAAACAGGAAAGTGTCTTATAGATACATGCTGAGGCTCGAGGGATATAAACTAATTAAACACCTACTGGGAGAAAAGAAATTTAAAGCCTTTAGGATATACTGGTAAGATGTTTATAATTTTAATTTATGATGTGAATGTTGATCGGACATCAAAAGTTTTGAGATGCTGTAGGCAATATTTAAACCATGTTCAGAATTCAGTTTTTGAGGGAGAAATTACTCGTTCAAATTTGCATGAGCTAAAGTCCAAAATAACCAAAATTATAAATAAAGAAATTGACTCCATCATAATTTATTACCTCTATTTTGATAAATACCTACAAAAAGAAATAATAGGAATAGAGAAACATAGTTGTGATAATTTCGTTTAATTCAGTGAACCCACGTGGATTTGAATAAAAACGGGCTGTTTTAAAAAATTTTAATTGTGATCCACTGAAAATCCCTTATGAAACGTTTATAAAGAACAATGTTTTTTGACGTAGATGCTTTGTGCATTCAATATATGGGTGTTTCATCCGGTTCTAAACTTAATATTGTATTTTTGAAACAGATGTTTTAAATTCAGCAACACAAAAATACTTCAGTTCTAAACTTAATATTGTATTTTTGAAACTCGGAGGCGTATTTATGAACTCAGAAGTTCAAAAAGTTCTAAACTTAATATTGTATTTTTGAAACTTTTCCATCTTTCTCCTCCATCAATTTTAAAAAATCGTTCTAAACTTAATATTGTATTTTTGAAACTTAAATATTGCCATCTGTGTTTTTCTCCCTTTTCTGTTCTAAACTTAATATTGTATTTTTGAAACACTTTTCTCCATATTTTGTTTGCTGTGTTTTTATTGTTCTAAACTTAATATTGTATTTTTGAAACCCAAATTTTCAATAAATAAAAGAACGGCTTGTTTTGTTCTAAACTTAATATTGTATTTTTGAAACTTGATTTGTGTTGCCATGAGTGAAATGACCCGAAGGTTCTAAACTTAATATTGTATTTTTGAAACTATTCCGCTTGAGAATAACAATATGACCACGAACTACGTTCTAAACTTAATATTGTATTTTTGAAACGTTAATTTTGAAACTTGTTCTGCTAATGCACTAATTGTTCTAAACTTAATATTGTATTTTTGAAACTTGAGTTTGAATGGTCAATCATCATTGGTTTGTTTCGTTCTAAACTTAATATTGTATTTTTGAAACTTAAATCAAATATATTAAATATATTTAATAATACAAGTTCTAAACTTAATATTGTATTTTTGAAACTAATAATAACAATAACAAAATGAGCAATAACAAAACAAGTTCTAAACTTAATATTGTATTTTTGAAACCGAATAATTAATCCAATAAGACAAGAGATGAAAACTAGTTCTAAACTTAATATTGTATTTTTGAAACATATGTGTTTAAAATACATATCAAATCGGTAATATGTTCTAAACTTAATATTGTATTTTTGAAACTCTTCTCCTCCTTTCATCTGATATGATTACAAAATAGTTCTAAACTTAATATTGTATTTTTGAAACTCACAAAAATGTTTAATCATTGTTGTAATTAGCAAGTTCTAAACTTAATATTGTATTTTTGAAACACGATGTTCCTTGTTTTGAAGCAGGAATTTCATAAGTTCTAAACTTAATATTGTATTTTTGAAACGCGTCGCTGTAGATATCTCTAATCATATTTGCAGGTTCTAAACTTAATATTGTATTTTTGAAACATGGATTCAATCTTCTAGTTAATTCATTCGCTTGAGTTCTAAACTTAATATTGTATTTTTGAAACTTTTTCATTTTTTGTCTCCTGTTGGTGTTGTTAATTGTTCTAAACTTAATATTGTATTTTTGAAACATTGATAAAAATGATAATATTTTCAAACCTACACATTGTTCTAAACTTAATATTGTATTTTTGAAACTTGGAAAATATTAATAATAATGGAAACTCTGACTTGTGTTCTAAACTTAATATTGTATTTTTGAAACTCATTTGCCTTATATGGCTCTTTCAAGACCAAGACCGTTCTAAACTTAATATTGTATTTTTGAAACTTAAGAGTTCAACTGGTTGGACATCACCATTAATGCGTTCTAAACTTAATATTGTATTTTTGAAACTAATTTGGGATATTTGCGACGGTATCACATACTTGTTCTAAACTTAATATTGTATTTTTGAAACGACTTATCCACACAATCAATTTACAGCGACATAAAAGTTCTAAACTTAATATTGTATTTTTGAAACATCGAAGTTCTGGGAGCTATTTCAAAAAATTAAAATGTTCTAAACTTAATATTGTATTTTTGAAACTCCAATATATATGAGGTAAAACAATGAATAATAATGTTCTAAACTTAATATTGTATTTTTGAAACAATAACAAATGGATAAGATTTGAA
>CAZODM010000149.1:0-2539 GCA_964578585.1 uncultured Desulfobacterales bacterium
TTAAATCTATTGCGTAGTTGTATTTCACCTATTAATGTTACTTTATATTCAGAACATCTTGGTAAGAATGATATTAGACCTATTGGAGTGCCATGATTTAAGCAGGTATATGTAACATATGATGGATTCTTAACAAACTCCATATCAGATAAACCGAGTGATGTGTGAATCTGATATGCTTCTACACTAGATATAGGATAGCGTGTTAGATTGATGACCATATTATATTATCTAGGCTTCGTTGTTATTGATATTTCCTAATCGTTTCTTCATGACATAGAATATCATATCTTCCATATTCTTTGAAGTGGGAGTTATGGTTTGGATATTATTAGGTGAAAATTGCTGAGTTGTGATTCCATCTGCTTGTCTTAAGTATCCCTTTCTCAATACTAAGCATACAGGTTGATTTGCTTGTGCACATCTAACTCTATTCCATCTCCCTTGTCCTATCATATTGCCTACAACATTCTTGTTCTGCAAATTATTAAATCGTCTATATCCTATCCAAACCATATCAATAGGTACAGTTATAGATTGTCCGTTCTTGAATGTGATAGTGACTACATCATCTTCCTGTAAGTTATCAGTATCTAACACTCCTGTTAATCCGAAACTCTGATCATCAAATTCAAATATATTAAATCTATTGTTCTTGAAAAGATTTGCCATATTTTATCCTCCAATATTATATGTATTAGGGAAATAGCTAAACAATTCATCTATATCAGCCCAATAATGATATTGATTATCCTTATCTCTTACCCATCTTGCTTTAAAGCCCCTTACATCAAGATGAAATCCTGGTCTATGCCAATATGGATAAATACCTAATCCTATAAATTGATCAATCTGTAATAATTCACATGCTTCTAGAACTAATTTAACTTGATCCTTAAAATCATCTACTGTCTTAGGAACGAGTAGGAAATGCCAATCACATGCCATTCCCTTATAATGATATGAGTGTTTAGCATGACCTGATGTAGCATAACCACAATTGATAACAATAGGCATACTACATTCTGCTCTTAGTGCATCCATAGTTAAGAGAAGAGACCCATCCATCTTAGATGGATCACCCCATTTATTAGGATCAGGTTTAAAATATTTAAGATAATCCCAGATTGTTCTTTTTCTTATTTCCTTCGTTTTATCATCATCTGAGTTTATATTGTTAATCATATATAGCTCCTAAGAGAAAAGTTATTCTCATTATTCAGGACTATTACCAATTGCAATCCAATGAGCCCATAAATATTCTGTATTTACTTCTAATCCTGTCGTAACTCTGATAGAGAATGTATTATCAACTATATTATATGTATAGTAATTCGAATATGTTGCAAGATCTAAATAAGCATGATTATATCCATCACCACTATTAATCTGGCTTATAATTAATACCTTTATTTCACTTAGATCGGGGATTACAATATCCTCTAATGTATATATAGTAGATGCTACTTGATTAAGTCTACATACTCCAGTAACTAATCTTACATTATTAGTTAGATCAAGATTAGTATTAGATATGAATTTAATGAGATCTGGAGTATAGTTATGATCTAATTCAGGTGTAAATATAGGAGGTGATATTGGAACAGAGTAACATCTATTATTTAATCCTCCTATCCTAGCATTACTTATAAAGGTCTTATTATAGAGCTTTATATTTTCAATTGTACTATCATTAGTTGATAATTCTCCTATTAATAACTTATCTGATGATGGAGGATTTAACTCTGAACTAAATGATAATTTAGTATATTGTTGATCATATGGTTCTATGTATATATAGAATTTGCTATTAGATGGATCACTAAATAGATCTTGAAGATCATAACATGCTGTTGGTTGAGTATAATGATGTCCTAATAAGAAGCATGGAAATTCACTTGAGAAACATTTAAATCCACCAGTTGAATTAACAGTTAATATATATAATGTTTTGAGATAAGTATAGGTCTTATTTAATAAATCATTAAAGCAAGCTTCTAATCTATCTACAGTAGAAGCTATAGATCTATGATCAATAAACTTCATTTGGCCATGCACTCCATATGCTAATGATCCAGTAGCACATGGCCCGTATATTGAATGCATACTCCATCGTGGATTTAACCAATTTGGATATGCAATTGAATATACAGATGATACAATAGTCTTATTAGCTATATCAATTTTAGCTGCATATGGAGCTGATGTTCCATACCAAACATTAGTCCACCATGTTCCAGATGCTAATATATATACATAATCTGATGTAATAAGTATACCACCACTATGATGTAATGGAATATTACTTATACCAACTACATCATTTCTCGTCATTATAGTAGTTAATGTTGATGAGATGAAATTGAGATTTGTTCCATCATTCGTAAATAAAACTAGCTTAAGATTAAGAGTTGTTCCTTTCTTAGCACCATAGTTTAGTATATATAATCTATCAACTCCAGTATATGTAATTACAGGATTTGGATCATCTAATACATCTGGATCAGATTCACAGAATTGTTGAATTTGATTAAGATAA
>CAZODM010000150.1:0-2537 GCA_964578585.1 uncultured Desulfobacterales bacterium
ATCCAAATAATATACTTTATGTTATAACTATTTCTGTAGAGTGCTCTATTTGGGGGTTTATGGTTTGCGGTTTTTTCTTAAGTGCCCATTTATATGAACCTTTTTATTTATTTATAGCTATGACTGTAAGTTTAAAAAATATTTTATCTTCTGGAGCTTATTCAACTACAGTTGAAACAAAGGAGTAGGTTATGAACATTTTGGGAGTATTTCATTCTTATTCTGATCCATCAGCCGCATTAATGATAGATGATAAAGTAATTGCTTTTGTAGAGGAAGAAAGGCTTTTAAGAATTAAACATGCAGTAGGTTATTTCCCTGCAAGAGCAATCGAATTTGTTTTAAAAAAGGCTAATATGACAATAGATGACATAGATGTAATAGTACAACCATGGGATTGTAATAAGTATGATTCAGGCCAGATGCAAAAGGTGTATGATGAAATAAATAAAAGATATCCTACTACAGAAGAAGATATTGCCTATCAAAAAAGCCATATTTCTGCACTAAGTGTTTCTTCTCAAAGTTCTATAATATTAAAAAATCTTAGAAGGTTATTTGGAGATAAAGAATTTCCACCTATAGAATTTGTAAATCATCATCTTTCTCATGCATGTATGGCTTATTTTCACTCAGGAATGGATGAATGTCTAGTATTAACAATAGATGGAAGTGGAGAAGCCACAACCACTGCTTGGTGGCATGCTAAAGATGGAAAACTAAAATTATTAAAGGAAGTACAGATCCCTCACTCGTTGGGATGGTTTTATTCTGCTTTTACAGAATATTTAGGTTTTAGGGCTTATGATGGAGAGTATAAAGTAATGGGGCTTGCAGCTTATGGAGAGCATGATCCAGAACTTAATGAAAAGATTTCTAAGATTATCTGGTATGATGGAAATGGTGGATTTGAGTTAGATCCTATGATCTTAATAAGAGGGAAAAGAAGCTATTCTTATTACTATTCAGATAATCTAGTAAAGTTTTTAGGAAGATCTCCCAGATCAAAAAGTGAAGATATTTCTAAATGGCATATTAACTTGGCTTTTGAAGTGCAAAAGAAATTAGAAGAGATTGTCTTTAGTATGACTAAATATTGGATTGAAAGAACAGGAGTAAGGAAATTAGCTATTTCTGGAGGAGTTGGTTTAAATGTTAAGATGAATGGTAATTTGTTTATGTCTGATATGATAGAGGATATATTTATACATCCTCTTTGTGCAGATACAGGAACTCCTATAGGTGGAGCACTTGCCTATCTTTATAATCAAGGCAATGAACTGAAGATAGAGGGATTACCAGATGTATACTATGGACCAGAATACTCAAGTGAAGAGATAGAAAAGATATTGCTTTCTTGTAAGCTAGATTTTAGTAAGGAAGTAGATATATGTAAAAGTGCTGCTAAGCTTATAGCAGAGGGTAAAGTAGTTGGATGGTTTCAGGGTAAGATGGAAGGAGGGCCAAGGGCATTAGGGAATAGGTCAATACTAGCAGATCCAAGGGATGTAGCTTCGAGAGATAAAGTCAATGCTGTTATTAAATTTAGAGAGTTTTGGAGACCTTTTTGTCCTTCTATGACAGAGGAGGGAGCTAAGAGGTATTTTATTAAGTTTACAAGGGCACCTTTTATGATTATTACATTCCATGCTACAGATATAGCTAAAAAAGAAATTCCTGCTGTTGTCCATGTAGATGGAACTGTAAGACCTCAAATTGTTGAGGAAGATACTAATCCATTATATCATAGGCTTATAAAAGAATTTGAAGCCCTTACAGGTGTCCCATGTGTCCTTAATACATCTTTTAATATAAAAGGGGAACCTATAGTATGTTCTCCACATGACGCTATAAGGACTTTTTCTGCTACAGGGTTAGATGCATTGGCAATTGGAGATTTTTTAATAGTAAAACCTCGTAGTGAGTAAAATGATGTTAGGGGAGAATATTTTATTTGTTGGTGCACATCATGATGATTTAGAGATTGCAATTGGAGGTAGTGTAAGAAGATTCAGCTCATATGGGAAGAAAGTATACAGTGCCATTTTAACTGATTCTACTTGGATTAATGAGAAGGGGGAGAGATTTAGAGATCCTAAACAGGTCTTAGAATATTGCGATAATGCATCTAAAGTACTTGGATATATCCCAATTAATTTATGTTATGGTCCTTGTTTTACAATTGAGTATTCTGACGATAAGGTAGTTACTATCTTAAATTTAATTCAAAAGTACAACATAGATACCCTTATTACAATATGGCCTTATGATGCTCATAGAGATCATAGAGTAGTCTCACAAATAGCATTAGCTGCATCAAGACAAGTTCCCAGGGTATTGGTTACTAGATTGAGTTGGCATAAGACATTGGAGAAATTTGATCCCAATTTTTTTATAACGATTGATGAGGTAATAGATTATAAGTTTAAAGCTATTAAATGTTATGAGGATGAATATGCTCGAAATAAAGAGAGATGGGAGAAGTATATACTTTCAACCGCCCAATTATATGGATTAAAAAGCGGTTGTAAATATGC
>CAZODM010000151.1:0-2423 GCA_964578585.1 uncultured Desulfobacterales bacterium
TGGTCAACGACAATTACACTTACTCATTAGCGACAACTACACTTCCCCATACTCTATCTCCAACAATACCCAATAATTCAGCGGTGTTATTTGATTAATTTACTCGCCACATCGTTTCGATAACTTGAGCCATTAAGTTCCAAAATTGTAGCATGATGAACTACCCGATCTATTGCCGCAGCCGTTGTCATTGGATCCTTGAATATTTTGTCCCACTGCGAAAATACAAGGTTACTGGTGATTATTACGCTACGCCGTTCATAACGCTCACCAAGAAAGGTAAACAGCACTTCCATCTCTTCTCGTTCCTGCTGGATGTAGCCAATATCATCAAGGATTACGGCATCAAAACGATCCAGACGACGAAGTTCTTTCTCCAAGCATAGATCACGTTTTGCGATTAATAACTTCTGAACAAGAAGATACGCAGGGATAAACAGTATCTTGTAGCCACGTTTGATAAGCTCATGGCCTATGGCGCAAATCAGATGAGTTTTACCTCTTCCTGGTAGCCCGAATGCCAAAATATTCTCGGCCCTCCCAAGAAAATCACCTTCACAAAGGGAAGGCACTTGTCGTCTTACCTTGTCTGACATGCGGGCTAGATCAAATGTCGCCAGAATTTTTTCTCTTGGTAACTTTGATGTCCTGGTCAGCCTGTCGACTTTACGCTGTTTTCGTTCCTCTAACTCTTGTTCGGCAAGCTGGGAAAGATATTGCTTGAAGCTCCAACCTTGGCTCTCAGCTTGTTTAGCAAGATCTGCGTGGCAAGCGGCAAAAGATGGCAACCGGAGTGCACGGAGCAAAACTTCAAGGCCATCACCATTGGCATTGTGACTCATAGCATTACCCCCCGTAAATCAGTTGATTCAAGGAGAGAATCATATTCGCTCAGATCTACTTGAAGTACTTGTTGGTCGGGAACCTCTGGCTTTTTATCTGTTAACAGTGCCTTTACGGCATCGGCCACAGGAGTCATTCCTTCCTCAAGAAGTAGATCCAGAGCAATCTCTACATCTGATTCCATTGTTGATGCAGCCAAGTGCAAAATGCGCAAATATTCAATATCTGCTTGTCGGTCACTGGCAATATTTTCCGATAATTGGTCATAAGCGAGCCGGAATGTAAAGCTGGGGAAGAGATCTTCCCGATATTTGTAGCGGAGGAATGCGCCCGGTTTGCGAACCAGCGACCAGATAATATGGCGATAGTTAATACGATGCCCATTCTTACCCAGCAGTCTTTCCATGGTCAGTTGATGTGCGCTACGGAAATAGACCTCCAGGCGGTCATCGTAAACCCGCACTTTCACGCGATGCCCCTTCAGCCGAGAAGGCACAGAATATGAGTTTTGCCTTATCCTGATTGTTCCCCAAGTGCTTACGCCAACTTCCTCTTCGCTATATTCAGGTAGCCGCTTTACATTCAAAGGTCGCATGACGGCCAGTTCTTCAGATAACTTTGTTTCCCTAAGCTGATTGGCTTTTTTTATTACCTCATGAACCCATGATTCATATTCGGTGATACTTTCAAAATCGACATTGCCCCGCATTAGAAGATGTTGTTTCATTCGTCTCTTCAATGCACCATTAAGGGCTTCTACGTCGCCATTCTGCTCCTTCTTCCCAACTCCGGTGGTTCGGGGGTTCATGCCAAAATGGCGCATTACACCAGCATATTCTTCATTGAAACCCCTTTTGCCAGTCTTTAAATCATGAGTAGCTGATGTTGAGTTATCCGTTTGATGAAACAGCGGAACCCTCCCAAGTCTAAACAGAGCTTCCTGAACCCCACGTTTGATTGCCGCCAACGATTCAGAACGACAAACAGTAGCCCATTCCCAATTTGAATAGGGCAAAACAGGATGACACAGCATATGTGGAAATGGTTCACCTAAAATTGTTATGCCTAGCTCTGTCGCCCAGGTGAAGTCAGTTTGCATTGCTTCGCCGGGACGGTGCTCCTGTGGGAAGAATAGTTCTTGCTCCGGTCCCTCCTTGGCTCTCCATTCACAAATATGCCTCTGTAAACTCCGGAGTTGACCTGGTTCATACTGAGCAGGGTATTTTTCTATGAGATAGTCAAAGATTGTTTTTGCTTCTAGTTCCGGTGCATCTTTTAGACGATCTGATATTTCTGACCAATGCTTCTCAAATGGATTTGGGCGAGTACGCCAAGTCCTGGCCTTCTTAAGATCTGAGGGTAGTTTCCCTTCTTTGATGTATTTACTACCCGTCTTTCTATCCATCCCGGCCCTTAAAGAAGCAAGACCGATCTTGCCGTGCTTGTTCACTTCCTCCATCAGTTTCCTCACTTGATTGTCCGTGGTTATCACGCTCAGCATCCCCCTTTTTTACTTGGATTGATGCTGTGCCTTATACCTTTAATGAACGGTTTTCAAATGGGGAAATGTAATTGTCGTT
>CAZODM010000152.1:0-2374 GCA_964578585.1 uncultured Desulfobacterales bacterium
GCCAAGCTATAAAAATATGCCAACATTGGCAGAGCTTGGCTGTAGGGTTCAGTCTTTACTTAAGCAGGTAGAGACTGAACAAAAAGAGAAAGAACAGGAGCCTAAAAAGCTCCTGAGGCAAATAAAGGCGCAATATGGTCCTCTTATAGACAAACTTAAGCAATTAAAATCAACCATAGGCTCAAAGCTCCTACCAATTATGTTAGGAGATACTTCTGAGTTTCTACCAGTAGAGAAAAGGAAGGTAGAGACTCAGAGTGGGATAGCGTACGTAAAAAAGAGCATAGATATTTCTATAGTGGATCAAGATAAGATTCCAAAGGAATATCTATGTCCAGATATAAAAAAGATCAAGCAGGCAGTTAAAATGGGAATAGAGATAGATGGAGTTGAAGTGGTAGAGAAACACACGGTTGTATTCAGGAGCTAGAAATGTCAATTTTAGAGATTTTAGCATATCTAGTATTTTTTGTTGGTGTCTTAATAGCATCTTCAGACACCCCGAATATGCAGGCGTTTTTGGTATCAAAGGCAATGGCGTTAGTGCTGTTTGGGGTGTCTATTATGTTATTTATTGAAAGTAAAAAGGGAGGTAAGAAATGAAAAAGGCAAAAAAAGATATAGCAGTTAAAGAGAATCATGATGTTAAGTCATATGACAAGGTAACAGGAGAAGTAATAGAGAAGTTTCTCTTTACTTTTCCTGATAGCTTTACGAAGGAAGAGAAGGAGCTGTTTAAGGCGCTTGCTCTTGCTAATAACTTAAATCCGTTCAAGCGTGAAATCCATCCTGTTAAGTTCACAATCGAAGGCAAGAAGGTCTTTAATGTCATAACTGGCTATCAAGTCTATTTGCAAAGAGCCGAGCAGACAGGTAGGCTTGATGGCTGGAAAGTAGAGATATTATATGTTCCTGATGTGCCTAAGGGCAAAAGAGACAACAAAGGTAAACCTATATATATAGAAGGGGCAAAGATAACTATCTACAGAAAGGATTTTCAATATCCTTTTGAGTGGATAGTTAGCTTTGAGGAATTCTACGCCAATAATAAACAATGGCGTAGAATGCCTGAATTTATGATAAAGAAGGTAGCAATTGGGCAAGGAATGCGGCTTGCGTTTCCAAATGAGTTGGGTGCATTGCCGTGTATTGAGGAAGAGATTAACGAGAATATTTTAGAGGCAAGAGAAGTTTTATCTAAGATAGCAGAAGATGTTCAAGATGCAGAATATGAAGACTTAACAGGAGTAGAGCGTCCAGAAGGAAAACCTCCGTTAGGTATAACGGATATAAAGGAAAAATTAGAGATTCCAAAGAAGTTTAAAGACAAGGAAGTTGCAATCTTAGACTTCATTATAGAAAAAGCTCAGGAGTTTAATATTACAGCAGAAGAGGTCCTAGAAAGCGCAGCTAAAAGACAGAAGCAGTTTTGGAATTCTTTTGAAAAATGGTTCAAAGAAGAGCCATGGAAGGAAAAGAAGGAAGAGGACCATAAAGAGAATGGTGAAAAAGGTAATACTTCATCGAATGACAAAAAAGAAGAGAAGGAGCAAAAAGGAGATAAAAAATGAGAAAAATATTTTTTAACATACAGACAACAAAGGAAAGCATTTACAGCGATCCTATTAGCATAGGATGTGTTTCAGATGATGGAGATACATTCTATGCTGAATTTACAGATTTCTATGAGCAGGAGTGTGAATTTTTGATAGAAAAGAATACACTGCCTCAGTTAAAAATAAGGAAATTAGGATTAAAGAATCCGTATAAGAAATTCAATTATGAGCTAACTTCAGATAAGCCTATTTTATTTGTAGAAATAGCATCAGATAGAGAGACAGTAGCTGTGTATCTCTATAATTGGATGCTACAAATAATAGAGCGGTTATTCCTTAACAATCTTAACGAGGTAGACATTTTTAATGTAAGTCCAGCGAAGTATTATCCATCGATGGACATAGAATTTTGGGGATTTAATATAGGTGAACGCAATCAGGCGTTTCTTTTGACACAGCTTTTGTCTAAAGTATCACATGGGTTAGACTTTGTTTATCCAATAGTACAGGAGTTAGCTACTTTTTGCAGAGTAGCAAATAAAGAACCGTTAAGGTTTTTTAGGGAAATGGCTGACAGTGAGCGTGATTTATATCACGCCTTAAAATACGCAAAGCTCGTAAAGAAGTGTTATGATGCTTTAATAAGAAAAGGGAGGTAAATATGTACGCATTAAGACAGTTAAGAGCAAAAAAACTAGATAAAATAGCAAGAGATCGTTTTAATAAAGATAGATTTTTAGATACAGTTTTAAGCCAAAAAAAGATAATATGGGAAAAGATGATAGTAGAATTGCTCGACGAGCTAGACTTAGCAGCCA
>CAZODM010000153.1:0-2357 GCA_964578585.1 uncultured Desulfobacterales bacterium
GTTTGTTTTTGCATTGTTAATCCTTCCTCAAAAATACTCTGGGCTAGAGAAAACTTAAATCACTCTACAGCAGTTACTTATCAGTTTACTCTATATCTGAGTATGTTTATTCAGTTACTTTAGTATAATATACTATTTATTATTATACATAATCACTCTAATTACTTTTGAAGTCAATCTACCAATAAACAAAATTTTTCTGATTATTTTTAAAACCGAATTTAATAGTGGATTAAAGCTGTTATTTAGGAAATAATTTACCACCATGAAAAACAAGCAACCGAAGGAGTAATATGTAATATTTTACACTAATAATTATTATGTAATATATTACATATAATAAAAAAATTTTAGCGGCATTAAATTCAGAGATTTTTAAAAAAACACACATAAAATCAAGATATTATTTGTTTTCTTAACAGAATGGCCTGTAACTTATCTCCACAGCCTACACACTAAACTATAGTTATGAGGATCAAGATGAGTTATCTTATCTGTCTGAAAAACGAGTTGATCTACTTAGAAACTTCCCTGGCTAGATCGTAAATAGTTAATTACAATAATTAGGTGTTTTATTTATGAGAATTTATAAACTATCTGTTCAATATTTACTGATGTGTTCCACACTCTTGCTAGTTATTATGACAAGTGATGTCAATGCAAGGCACAGGAGAGGCGCAGGATGGTGGAACTCATCACAGAGAAACCTGAATGCCATAGCTAATATTCGTCCCTGTAACAATGGTGATGACATTCGAGGGTGGGTGCATTTAGAAGAGAAACGCTCTTATCAGGGTGTAAAAAAAGTAAGAGTTAAAGTCGTTCTGCGAGGGTGGGATGTTCCTGACGGAGAACATGGACTGCATATTCATGAAGTTGCAAGCTGCGAGCCCTGCGGATCTGCTGGAGGACACTTTGACCCAGGGCCGAACAGTAACTCAAGTCCCGATGGAAACCATCCTTTTCATTTGGGTGACCTGATAAATATTAATGTCTATAATGGGTATGGTGAGCTCAGAACCACAACCACTCGAGTTACACTCTCGGATGGACCAACGAGCATCTTTGATGAAGACGGGAGCGCCATTATCATTCATATCGATTCTGATACATTCTGTCCGAATGGCGAAGAAGCCGGTTGTGCAGGAGGTGGTCGTTTAGCCTGTGGGATTATCGAGCGAGCAAGATGATAAATTATGCTGTTTATCGTTCGACACAGTGCATGTGACAGCACCAAGCATTTAATTTAGAGTGCCAACGAGCAAGGCCGAAAAATTCAGCGGGTGAAAGTCCCGCTCTAACAAGATAATCTATCTTTCGCTCGTCGTAACCACGTTAAGTCACTATTCGCCCATTGGAGAAACATTGATCGGTTCTAAAATCTGGCACGCATTCCCAGCAAGCCCAGATCCTGGGCGCGACTATATTCTGCATCATCAAAATCATCACCGAGCATTTCATCGGCCCACTATTGACACCTGCAATTTTATTTCACGATCAAACAGGTTATCCACCTTACCCAATAAGATGATGTGTTTGTAAACATTCAGTTCGGCTTGCCAATTAAACCTGTACCTCCCATCTTCGGGTTTTGATTACTTTCATCACCTCTGAATACCTGGTTCAATGTATACACTCCATTCAGTGACAAGCGGAAACGATCCCACAATTCACTACCGAGCAACCTGGTAACAATGTGATTTTCTTAATTGAATCATCAGGGATTAAATCCAAAACACAGTGTCACCGAAATGCTCATTGAAACACACACCATTCACGTAAGCAGTGGGTCCTTGCGGGTTTCCTAACAGGGATGATGCCGTAAAACCACGATAATGAATATCTTTTTCAATGAGTTGTTTTGCAGATTGTTAACGGTTACTCTGAAAATTTACAATTCCAGTAATTCATGATGTGTTCTGCGTTTGTACAGCGGCAAAGTCTTTTTTGTCATCTGCGATCTGCACCACTCTCGGAGATTTGTCGGCTTGCAAACCACTACCCATTTAATGGCGTAGGGTTAATAATTTACATAGTCGGTTGCCTTGTCACCAGCTTGAATAAATCCAGCAAAACAATAAAGACAGCGTACAACAGCTACGCTAAACAGTAAATATATTCGAACTCCGTATCCTGATCCATCTGATTTTTAAAAGAGCAGTTATTTTACTGTTGAGCGAAGATTAATATGAATAAATTCGTCGAATAACAACAATCCCAATATATTTTTAGTTAAATTAACCTCGCCAACACGTTTTCTAGAAGAAAAAGTGATCTATGAAAACTTATTGGGATTGGTATAAGCTGGTAGATTGAGATTATTCATTCGAGTTTCTTGACTGAAAAGTAAAACTGTA
>CAZODM010000154.1:0-2342 GCA_964578585.1 uncultured Desulfobacterales bacterium
TTAGTAAGTAATGAGATTACAGAAATTCTTCTTGATGAAGAGGATTACAAAAATTGTCCATCAGATTCCATTGATTATGCAATCTTAGAACATTCAGATAAGCTTGCTGTAATACCAGCTAAGTTTTCTTGGAGCGATATTGGTTCTTGGTCTGCTTTATATGAGATATCTGATAAAGATGAAAATCAAAATGTTATAAAGGGAGATGTGTTTAATATAGGTTCTAATGGTTGTTTTGTTAGGGCAGAAGATAGATTAGTTGCTACTGTTGGCTTAGAAGATACAGTAGTAATAGAGACCTCTGATGCGGTTTTGGTAGCTCCATTATCTCGAAGTCAAGAAGTAAAACAAGTAGTTTCTAAATTAAAAGAACAGGGCAGAGAAGAACATCTAGTTCATAAAACTGCTTATAGACCATGGGGTTCTTATACTGTGTTGGAGGAACAAGCTCGTTTTAAGATAAAAAGACTTACTGTTAAACCAGGGGCAAAGCTTTCTCTTCAAATGCATTATCATAGATCTGAACATTGGATAGTTGTTAGAGGTACAGCAAAAGTTACAAGAGATGCTGAAGTTTTTTTATTAAGAGAGAATGAATCAACATTTATATTACCAGGACAAAAGCATCGTTTAGAAAATCCAGGCAAAATTCCTTTAGAGATTATTGAGGTACAAAATGGAAGTTACTTAGGAGAAGATGATATTGTTCGATTTGAAGACACTTATGGACGAGAAAATGAATAAAATAAGATTTAGTGGGGTGAGCGGAGGGACTCGAACCCTCGGCCTCCGGGGCCACAACCCGACGCTCTAACCAACTGAGCTACGCCCACCACACAAATTATTTGTAGCTGCATTTTTTACAGAGCAAACCTCAAAATGTCAAGTAGTTTACATAAATAAGACAGATAAAATTTATTATTTTTCAAATATTGCACTTATAAATTCTCTAGGTTCAAAGGGTTTTAGGTCATCAATACCTTCTCCTATCCCTATAAATCTTATGGGGATTTTTAATTGATTAGTAATACTTACTGCAATTCCGCCTTTAGCTGTACCATCTAATTTAGTAAGAATAAGTCCTGTAACATTTACAGCTTCATGAAACAGTTTGGCTTGAGATAAAGCGTTTTGTCCAGTTGTTGCATCTAAAACAAGAAAGACTTCATGAGGTGCTCCTTCAATCTTACGTGAAGCTACTCTTTTTATCTTTTTTAGTTCCTCCATCAAGTTTACTTTGGTATGAAGTCTTCCCGCAGTATCAACAATAACGACATCTATATTTCTTTTTTTAGCAGCTTCAAGACCATCAAAACATACCGCAGAAGGATCAGAACCAGGACTATGCTTTATAATTGGTACATCTATTTTTTTAGCCCAAGTTTCTAATTGCTCAATAGCAGCAGCTCTAAATGTATCTGATGCTACTAGCATTACATTTTTACCCTTTGATTTTAAGTAATAAGCTAATTTCGCTATAGTGGTGGTCTTTCCTACTCCATTTACTCCTACTACCAAAATAACAAATGGCGAAGGTTTAAATTCTAAAGGAGGAGGATTTATATCTAGCTTTTCTAAGAGTAGTTTTTTTAGTCTTTCTTTTAATTGTTCAGGTGCTTTTAGTTCAGCTCTATCTACTTCATATCTTAATTGTTCAAATATTTCTTCTACAGTCGCTATACCCATATCTGCTGTAACAAGTATTTCTTCAAGCTCATCAAGTAGTTCTTGGTCTATATAGGCTTTTCTTTTAATTAATTGATCAATTTGTTGAATAAATCCTTGGCGGGTTTTACCAAGACGTTCTTTTAATCTGGTTAAGATATTTTGTTCTTGTGTATTGTCTTTTGTTTCTTTTTCAAATGAGTCTTCTTGAATTTTTACTTTACAAGATTCCTCTTTAGAAGATAACCTTTTTTTAAACCAATCCTTTAACATTTTTATATCCTCATAAAAAACAAATGAAATACTATAATATTAAATACTTGAAAAGTGTAATAAAACTCTATAAAACAAAAATAACTTGTCAAGTAACTATCAAAAATTTAAAAGAAATATTATCAGGGAGGAATAATGAATAAGTCTGATTTAATAGAAATACTTGCTAAAAGAGGAAACCTTAAAAAGTACGTAGCAGAACATGTTGTGACAGAAGTATTTGCTGCAATGTCTGATGCCTTAGCAGAAGGTGAAGGTATAGAGATTAGAGGGTTTGGTAGCTTTTATGTAAAACAATATGATTCTTATACTGGTAGAAATCCTAAAACAGGAGAAAAGATAGAAGTAAAACCTAAAAAATTACCCCTGTTTAAGATGGGTAAGGAGCTAAAAGAAAAATTACA
>CAZODM010000155.1:0-2283 GCA_964578585.1 uncultured Desulfobacterales bacterium
TCAAAATGAGTTCCCAATAATATTGATGTATTTTTTCCCATGGCTTTAATATTTTCACAAAGATACCAATATTTGGTATATAATCAAAATCAAATTACCCACAACTTCTTATATCCGTATCAAATACACCATTTTATTCCAACACACACCAAAGATAATGACAGATTTCATCACTTTTCACATTCATTCTTCCTATGCCAAAAATCGTATTGGTATTAAGGGGCAGATGTAATTCCGTTCCGGTTAATTTCAAAAAATCATCCAATTTTTCAATCCAGTCTCTCCCAAAGCTTCGGGATACGACGGGCAGGCATGATTTAAAACTCAATTGAGCATCTGTTTTGCAGAAGTTTCAGTTAAATCAACAGGCAGGAATTTGTTCTTAATTTCCTGCCTGTTTTTTTGGGCTCAACTGAGCCTTAATCCTATAATGTTAGCGAATTTTACTTAATCGCTATTACTGCACTTGACGAGCCAGTTAATGGCATTACAGATGTTTGTTTAAAACCTATTCCCTTTACCCAGCTATCAAAGTCCACCGCAGAAAAGTCAAATCCTTCGGTAGTTTCTATTAACACATTCAATGACATCATGAGACCATACGTATTTTCGCTTCGATTATCATCAATAATATTCTCAATAACCACTAATGCTCCTCCTTGAGGTAGTGCATTATACGCCTTTTTTATCAGCATTTTTTTGTCTTGAAGCCCCCAATAGTGAAGAATATTCCCCATAGTAATTACATCTGCTTTTGGGAATTCTTCCTTGAAAAAATCTCCTGATTGAATAACAACTTTATTTTCCAATCCCATTAAATTTATATTTTCTGTTGCCACCGGACTTATCGGAGATAAATCAAAGGAAATACATTTCATGTGACCATTATTCATTGCAACCTGAGCGGCGAGATATCCGCCTGCACCTCCAATATCGCAAAGTGTACTGTAGCTCGAAAAATCAAACTTGTTTGCAAAAGCCATGAAATCACCCATTTTCATTCCCCCCATTGCTTTCAGAAACTCTCTAAGGTTTTCTACATTAGTATATAAATTTTCAAAAAATGGTTTGCCTCCGGCTTTTATTTCATTTTGTGGCAATCCTGTTTTTAATCCTTCTTCCAAATCATTCCAAAAAGCATACAACCTATTATTACTCATTTCTAACATCCCTCCCACATAACTTGGCTTATTCTTGTCAAGAAATAAATTGGTATCTTCCGTATTACTATACAAAGCCGTTTCCCTCAATCCTCTTCTTTTCAAAAAGCCCAAAGCTACCAAGGAGTCTAAAAAATCATACAAACTTCTTTTGTTCAGTCTTAGTTTGGTTTTTATGTCTTCTCCTGATAGCTCTCGTTGTGCTAAATGTGTGAATAATTTCATATCAACAGCTACAAGCAATATTTTTGATGCCCAGAATCCCATTCCAACTTGCATTATTTTAGATGGGGTTACTCTTTTTTCTGTCATTTTTCTATTCTTTTTTAATTATTAAATTGATTTCATAGGTTATTGTTTAAATTTTCACCAACGTGTGCGGGTATGGGACGTGCCGCAATTTCCTACTTAAATTTTCTATAAAGTTACATCATTTATTTTACCATTGTTTTTCTATAAAACCGTGATTTGCGGCATGGGCTATACCCTGCTGTTGAACTAAATCCCGCCGAGCCTATCCATTAATAACGAAACTACGTAAAAGATACTGAGCGGGAGCACGAAGCTCCCTATTAATTTATTAACAAAATGAACTACCCCCGCCGCAGAGCAGCGGGGTATCAAAAGGAGATTATTAATCGCCCCAAGGGGCGGGGAATTAATCCCTTGTCCGCCTCAGGCGGATTAAATTTCAGTATCATGCGACAAAAAAGAGTAAGAATTGTCGACGATGCCATTCACAGTGTTGAAGGCTTCGCAAAAGTGTTTAAGGTAATTCACCAAAACACCGTGTTAAAAGGGCAAAGCAAAAGTACCTTTGAGAACTATTTACGCCGGATATCTCTGATAAGTCTGCACTTTGGCAGGCTTCCGGAAGACATTACGGATGACGAGATCCGGGAATATCTCACCGCACTGGCGCTTTCGTGTCAATCCCCCTCACGCAGCAGTTTTAAACACATGGTTTACGGACTGCGTTATTATTTCCGGCATACCGGACAAAACAAACGTGCCATAGCCTTACCCTCACTAAAGAAGGAACACAAGCTACCGGTGATTCTCAACCGTAGCGAACTCAAAGAACTCTTTAAAGCACCAAAGTTACTAAAACACAGAATTATAT
>CAZODM010000156.1:0-2251 GCA_964578585.1 uncultured Desulfobacterales bacterium
GGGCAAGCCTTCTTCCCTTACCTCCTGCTAATATAACTGCCTGCATTTAGCCTCCTTAATTAAACATTATAAATATCTACTTTATACTTATCTAAGTGTTGTTTAATCCAATCTATTGTGATTTTAAGACCTTGTTCAATACTATACCGAGGTTGCCAATTAAGTATTTCTTTTGCTTTAGTATTGTCTGCTAAAAGTCTTCTTACTTCACTTTTAGACGGCCTTTTTCTAACCTCCTCTGTGATAATAGGTATATCTTTGCCAATTAATTTCATAATCTTTTTGGCAAGATCCCCTATAGATATTTCCTGACCAGAGCCAATGTTTATAACTTCTCCTATAGCCTCTTTAGTAGATGCTACTTTCAAAAATCCCTCTACAGTATCATATACAAAATTCATATCTCTAGTAGGTGTAAGATCTCCAAGTTTTAAACTATCTTTTGTAAGAACCTGTGTGATTATGGTAGGAATTACTGCTCTAGCAGATTGCCTTGGTCCATAGGTATTAAATGGACGGATAGTTGCTACAGGTAAATTAAAAGATCTATAATAACTTTCTGCTATCTTATCTGCCCCTATTTTACTTGCAGAATAAGGAGATTGTCCCTGAAGAGGATGTTTTTCATCTATTGGTACATATTGAGCTGTTCCATAGACCTCACTAGTCGATGTATGAACTACTACCTCAACCCCTTGTCTAAGAGAAGCCTCCATAACATTTACTGCACCTAAAACATTGGTTGTAACAAAGCTTTGAGGAGCAATATAAGAATATGGAATGGCAATCAATGATGCCAAATGAAAAACAACATCACAACCTGATATTGCTTTTTTTACAGCAAAAGGATCCTGTATATCACCTGTAAAAATCTCTATCTCTTGTAATATCTCTTTGGGCAATAGCTCTAACAATCCCCAATCATTTCTTGAGTTATAGTGTAAAAATGCTCTGACCTTTGCTCCTTCTCTTACAAGTCTTTCACTTAGATGAGAACCAATAAATCCACCTGCACCTGTTACAATAACCTTTTTATTAGACCAAATCACAAACTACCTCCTAGCTACCAACTCTAAATAGAGATTTTTATAATCCTGAACCATTCTATCAAAAGAATAATAATTATATATCTTCTCTTTCCCTCTTTTAGCTACCTCTTTAGCCTCTTTAGGATTATTTATTACCCTAATTATAGCTTCTGCCATTTTTTTTGAATCTCTTGGGGGAACCAAATAACCATCTTTGCCATCTACAATAATCTCTCCTGTCCCCCCTGCATTTGTAGCTATGACAGGAAGCTCTGCTGCCATAGCCTCCATAACCCCAAGAGGAGCACTTTCTAAATGGGAAGAAAGAATATACAAGTCTAAAGCATTTAATAACCCATATAAATCTTCATAATAACCTAATAATATAGCCTTCTCACTAAGGCCTAAGCTATCTATAAGAGCTTTAATATCATTATAGAGTGGCCCCTTACCAGCTAAAAATAGCTTTATATTTGAATAATTCTCACATACAATCTTAAAAGCTCTAATAAGAGTATTGTGATCCTTTATTGGATCAAGTCTAGCTATCATACCAATAGCAAATTCATCATCTTTAATACCTAATTCGTTTCGTTTAACTAAACGATTCTCTGGAGTAATGCTAGAAAAAGGTTCTAATTTGATACCATTAGGTAGTATTTTTATTCTATTGGAAGGTATCTTTTCGTAATGAACTAATGCATTTTTTAAGTGATTAGAATCAACAGTTATCCTTTTGGTATAAGGTAAAAGAATAAGACGATTGTATATTACCCTTTTTATTCTAAGTTTATCTGGATACAGTCTGCCATGCTCAGAAAAGATTGTCTCCTTCTTCTTAGCTAAAATAGAAGCTGTAACACCATAAAAATAAGGGGTGTACTGATGTGCATGGATTATATCTGGATTTAACTCTTTTATTAACCTAGCAAGAGCAAAGATCAATTTTAAATCAAACCCTGGTCTTCTATTTAATACAACAATATCTATACCTATCTTTTTAAGTTGTTCACCTAACTCTCCTAAAAGCCCATCTAAACAACAAATTGTAGTTTTTATATTCAACTTTTGAAATGCCTTTGTTAAATCATATACTAAATGTTCTACACCTCCCATTTTCATATGATGTAATATATGAAAAACATGTATTGGTTTATTTGATACCATAAGTTAACCTAATACTTGTATTTTTTTAGCTATATTATCCCAACCAAATTCCTCTA
>CAZODM010000157.1:0-2232 GCA_964578585.1 uncultured Desulfobacterales bacterium
ATAGCAACTTTCTCACCCATCCGTAAAGACTCAATATAATCGGTAAAATAGTGCACTCCTGCCCAATCTCTGCCAATGGAAATATTGGAGGCTAGTTTGTTAAGCTCCCCTTCCACGGTCAGAACGCCAGGAATTTCCGTTTTGGTACTTGTTAAATCTGGATTAGGCATTAATACATCAATAGTTTTCAGAGATTCCCCTTTCGCATCTGGCACGAAGGCTTTACCCGGATCACCAGTGATAGCCAGAGGGTGTTTATGGTCAAAAAAAGCTTTGAGAATAGTAACGCAAGCTCCAGCTACTGTGGCGTGTCCAGCTCCATAAGCAGGATGCATCGGTGAACCTTCACAAAATGCCATAGGAAGTAAACGGGTGACTTCCTTGTCAGGATTGCGGCTTTGATTCAGCACTTCAATATCACCGATAATGCCGCTATTTTTCAAATCACTCAGCATCACACCCAACTCTGGCGCTGAAGATTTAAGAATCTTGGCTTTATGCAAGCGTGCAGCCAAGGCTTCAGGTCTTAATCTGCGATGGATATTAAATTTCTGATACCGTACAGCTTTTAAAGCCCGTGTTGCCACTTCAGTGACCAATGTCAGAATATGTGGCCCACCAAAATGTGCAAAACCTTGCTGATGATCTAAATTGTCAGGAAGTTGGAAGGGAATACCTGGATCAAAAGGAGTACCATTACCCAATAAAATCAAGCACGCATTCAAATAAGATTCATACAATGCATCATAATGAACATAGGTAGCCATGTCGCGGGGTGTGGTAATAAATCGGCGCTTGGTTTTGTTGTCATAGTTTTCCTGCCCGGTAAGATTAGCGCCATTTTGAACATCGAACCATTCATCCCATTCGGTCATGTGATCATCTCCCTTACGAGCATGGCGTACACGTTGATCTGCTGAAATGGCACCGTATGAAATTAATCCATCGCTAGCATCTCTTTCTGCATCATTTCCATTAATTCCGCTATTCCCTGCCAGTAAAAATTGTGAAATGTATGGACCGATGTTATCTCCGGGTGTTATACCGCGAAATGCTGTATGAGGCTTTAAGTTTGTGCGCCGCCTAGATAATTCGTCTGCATTGATCGCAATTTCTACATCAGAAAACCAGTCCAATTTATTAAGCTGGCTGATGTGTTTCTTTACCTTGGCTGCATCACTTTTTGTTGGCGTAGTTCCTAGTGCCATGGCCGTAAAAGGCGTATCTCGCAATAGCGCCTGAACATAAACTTCGCCCATTTCAGCCGTCAATTCAACACCACCAAGAACCGGAGCCGGAGGCATGGTAACCGCCTGAGCATCAGGACCTTCTAAATCAAAGGTTTGTCCTGCACCCGCACTTTCCCAAGCACGTACATCTGCTTCTTTACCCGCATTTTTACCTTTAGGTAATTTACGTGCTTTAGACGATTTCCACTTAGGTAGACAAAAAATGCCAAAGCAATTTTCAGGAGTGCCTAGTGGTGTATCTCGAAAATCACGAGGATCACCACTGTCAATACCCTTAACAAACTGTTGGAAATCATCAGGATTAGAAATTAAACCCGTCTTGAAATCATGAGGCAAACCTTTGGTATAACTGGCTAAATAGTTAGGTGCGAAATTGTTTGACTGGTCGGAACGAAATTTTTGTTCGTCACCATTGGCAATATGTGTTGGATGATCACGATTTGCAGCCACTTGTGCCGCAGAAAACCTAACATCTAAGGCCAATTGTCTTCTTGATTTATTCATTTCACTTCCTCGTCATTTGGGATTGATAAGAAGCTTCATAGCTTACTAAATCGAATCCAAATATTCTGTGAAATATTACCTTTTTATTTTAGCATCTGCATGGGTGTTTCCTTTAAAGGCATAAGGCTGCAGAGAATACCTAGCAAATGGGCACTCTAAAGCTGGCGCAAGGCACGTTTCTTCATATTTTAAAAATAGATTGCCCTCGATAGAAAAGGCGAGGTTTTAAAACATCGACCATGGGAAATTAAATAAAAAAAGGCTTGCAATTGCAAAGAATTTTTTTGAGATTTTACGTTTTTTACCCTAAAATGGAAAATCCGCATGATCAACAACCTCTCCTTGAATGATTACCTCCTGACTCATTGCAATGAAAGCATGGAACAAGCATTAGCAGCAGAACGTCACCCTATCTGGCAAAGGTCATGCCCTGAAATGAGTGATATTGACTTCATTCGTCTCGGACTCTTACGCTGTA
>CAZODM010000158.1:0-2218 GCA_964578585.1 uncultured Desulfobacterales bacterium
AACTAGATTATCCTAACATAAAGACTACAAGGGCATTTTCTCAGGTTTTAACTGAATGTAACGATAGGTAGAGGCTGTAAAATACAAAATAATGTATCTATTTATGAGGGTGTGACTTTAGAAGATTATGTCTTTTGTGGGCCTTCAATGGTGTTTACTAACGTTTATAATCCAAGGGCTCATATCCCAAGGATGAAAGAACTTCGTAAAACATTGGTTAAAAAAGGAGCTACCTTGGGAGCAAATTGTACAATTGTATGTGGTATAACAATAGGAAGATATGCATTTGTTGGAGCAGGTGCTGTAGTTACTAAAGATGTTCCTGATTATGCTTTAGTGGTTGGGAATCCAGCTAGACAAATAGGGTGGATGTGTGAGTGTGGCAATCGGCTTGGGGAAGATTTTATTTGTCCTGTTTGTGGAAAATCCTATGAACAAGAGAAACTTAAAAATTAGAAGGAGGAGATATATTTGTCTACCTCTCCTATTATTTTAGGCATGCATAGGTTATGGTACTTCTATGCTGGCCAATTTTTTAGAAAAAGCAGGGCTTTTTATTGGCTATAAAAAAGAAGCAAATAATGAAGCCACTTTTTTAGAGATATAAATGAGTGGATACTAAAATAAAAGAAGTAAATGTATCATGGGATAATTCTTTTAATTTATTTACAATATATTAATAGAGAATTTATAAACTATGTAACAAATATTATAAATAAGATTAAAATTTTTTGGATTTTTAGGGCCCAAAGATATGTTTAAGTATGGTTCTATCAATAGATTAAATATAAAATGGGGATGGAAAGAAAGATCCTCGAAATTCTATCCTATGGCCTATATGGAAGAATATTTTTCCTAATGCTCGTTTCATACATATAGTAAGAAATCCTATTGATGTAGCCGTAAGCTTAAAGGTTAGGGAAAAAACAAGATTAAAGCAAACAGATTCTAAAGCTAAATTTAGAGATATATATACGGCATTTAAATTAGTTAAAAGTAATTATACTGATTCACTAATAGCTCTTAATTTAACATATACTATTGATTTATGGCAATATTATGTAGCAAAAATAGTAGAGTTAGAAAAAGAAATATTAAATAAAAACAATATCTTATATATTAGATATGAAGATTTTCTGTTAGAACCTTATTTGATTTTCAAGAACGTACTTAAATATTGCAATATATCTATTCATGATAATAAAATAAAAAATATAATTAAAAAAAATTTATGACACTAGAAGTTACAAGATAAGGATTTAATAGAACTTTATCATAAAATAAAAACTTAACCATTTAATGAAGAGATTTTATCATACTATGTTATGATTTTTTATATTTTTATATCTATTTTGATAATTGCTTAAAATCTTCCGCCCTGGTAAAATAATTTAAGTAAAATGGTGTAAAAGATGAACAAGGTAAAATAGTTAACAGCAATAATAGATGAACAAAAAGTATCAGAGGTTTTAAGATATGTAGGAATTTTGAAGAGCTGTAGAAAATGTCTTTACTGCACGAATAAACACTTTGGAAAAGTTATTTTAGACTATTTGAAAAAGCCTATGAGGAGTTTAAGCTTTCTATAACATAGTCCATCTTATATGTTAGAGAGAACATATACATAGATAAGAGAAGACAAACTACTAAAAGGGAAATTAGAGGTAGATGAGAGTTACTGAAGTAGGAAAAAAGTTGAAATATCAAAGATGCACTTGTCAGGTATGGATGCAGACACAAAAGGATATATTTGCGACTGGAGATCTGACAAGGGGGAGATATAGAATTAAAAAAATATAAGGATGTTGGTTGGAGCTATGCTAAGGGAAAGTTACTGAAATTTCATTGGTATTACCTGAATTTTCCGTAATATTTGAAAGAGGTTTATTTAGGTATAGCAATAAGGAAGAGGATTTAAAGGAAGAGGATTTATTTGATAAAAAAGTTAGAAAGGAATAAAGTAAGGTGCCTAAATTTTAATTTTTGTCTTAATCAAATCAGATTAAATATCTTAAATAAAAAGCATAACGCAAAAGTCAAAAGATTATAGGTGGTGGGTATCCATAGGATAGAAATAAATTTGTTATGTTTATCACATGTAGATTTCTTCGTTTTAAATAAACACATAAAAATATCAAACTTATATTATGTCAATAAGAGTTCTATTTTTTGTGGGTGTTTATCTTCCTCGTACAGGTGGAGTGCCAATCAACACTCA
>CAZODM010000159.1:0-2207 GCA_964578585.1 uncultured Desulfobacterales bacterium
ATAGATTGGGCTAATTTATTATCAAATTCAGGAATATCTGGACATATATACTTTGGCATTACAGATAATGCTACAGAAAGTGGTATTATCTATCCAACCAAAGGGGTAAAATTTATTAGTAAGATATCTCTAGATACTAAAAATTTTCAGGTATTCCTAAATGCGCTAAAAGCCTATGGAAACGTAAAAGTTTTGTCAAACCCTAAAATTACTCTTTTAAATGGTCAACCAGCAATGTTAACAGTAGGAGAAAGCGTACGATATATAGATAAAGTTACCTCTACAATAGATACAGAACATGGTATTGTTACTTATGAAGTAGATACTAAAAGTGTATTATCTGGATTAGGATTAGGTGTGGTGGCATGTATAGGGTCTAATGGAGAAGTTGTTTTACACCTTACACCTGTTACCTCAAAACTTGAAGAGCCAATAGAATATAAACAATTTGGTAGCTCTGGAAGTGAAAATACTGTAGGTTTACCTCGAATATTTTTAAGAGAGATGACTACAACAGCAAGAGTCAAAAGTGGACAAGTATTAGTAATAGGTGGTCTAATTGACGACCAAGAAGGAAAATATCAAAATAAGATCCCTTTACTAGGAGATATTCCTATCTTAGGGTATCTATTTAAACATATTCATAGGTATACTAATAAAAGAGAATTAATTATACTTTTAAAACCACAGATAGTATCTATGTAATCCTATAATTAAAGTTAATGGGGCACAGGAGATTGGGATGCGTGTTGAGGCCTATTTTTAATAGGCCTCAACCTTTTTATAACCAATATAAAAGAAAAAGATTGAAGTTTTACAAACTTCTTAATAAAAAAAGGAGAAATTTACTTTGCTTTATTTGGGAACAATAATTAATGGAAAAGAAAAATATAATTCTAATATTTTTCGTGACAGTAACTCTTGCATTAATTATCATTTTAATTCAATCTATACATATCTTTTTAAAAGGACAGGAAATATGTCTAAATAGTGGATGCCAAATTATTGCCGGATTAACTAACATTCCTTCGCTATTTTTTAATTTAATAGGCTTTATTTATTTTTTAATTATCTTAGCACTTAAGGTTATAGAAAATAAAAATGCTATTTCAAAGGAATTAGTTTCTAAGATACTAAATCTATTCTTGATATGTGGAGCAAGTAGTGAAGGCATCTTGTTTTCTTTTCAAGCATTTATAGCTCATAGTTATTGTAGTTATTGTTTGTTTCTATTTGTTTTAATATTGATTTTAATATTACTAAGAGGGATTGAAACTACATTTATAGCAATATCTATATTAGTATCAGAAATTATAATTTTTAGCTTATTAAATTTCCCATCTGCTTTAATAAATCAAATAGATAAAGGCTTAGTAAGTGGAAGTTTTGCAAAGACTATTTCAATTTCTCATAAAAATATCCAATCTAAGCTGTTTCTTATCTTTTCCAATAAATGTCCTCATTGTAAAAAAGTTTTAAAGACATTATCTCAAAATAGAATAGATATACCTTTATATTTAAATCCTTTATCTAAGATTTCATATAATTATAAACACTACTGTAATTTTAAATTGAAATTATTTGATAACTACAAACCATATGTGAATTTTATGTTTATGAAAATTGTTCAGGACAAAGAAGTCCCTTTATTAGTTATCATAAAACCAAATAAGATTAAAATGGTAAAAGGGGATCAATCTATAATAGATTATATAAACCAACTGTTAAGATTAGACAAAAAAGAGACAAACAATCCAAATAAAAACATTTCAACACAAAGTAAAGAAGAAGGTTGTATATTTGGTACAAGTTGTAGTGAAAAAGATAAAGGAGAAATATTTTAATAGATTATGCATATAAACCCAAAATCTAAATCGATAGAAGAAAAAATTAGACTATCCTATAAGTGGTTAGAGTGTTTTGAAGATAAATTAAAAAAATGTAATGAGTTTTCTGACCTTTTAAAGGAATATAAAAAAGCTATTCTAAAAAGTTATAAAATTATGAAACACCTTGGGATAATTGAAATCTGTAAAAGCTGTGCAGAAAATACTCCTGGTGGAAGTTGTTGTGGTAAAGGAATTGAAGATTGGTATGATGAATATTTGTTATTAACTAATCTGCTATTGGGGATAGAACTACCTAAAAAAAGGTTTTATTCTAACGGCTGTTTATTTTTAGGACCAAAAGGATGTACTCTTTTAGCT
>CAZODM010000160.1:0-2162 GCA_964578585.1 uncultured Desulfobacterales bacterium
AATTTTTTTCATCTTTTTTATACTTAGTTGCCCACATATAATAAAATTGCATCCGACCCTCTGGCATGATCTTACTGCGCTGCAAAAATTCCTTAAGATCATTCATAACAATTTCCTAAAATTAAATTACTTCTATATAATTACAGGAATTCAAGCACTATAAAAAATTGCCGATATATTATTACACTCTTTACTTATCGAATTTCACAGCCGAAAAACAAAATCAATTTATTACATTTTTATCATTGTTATTTGACATCTCCTCTCAATTCCATAAAATTAGGGAATATATTGAACTTATAAGTTGGTCTGAAATAACACAGACAGGATGAAGTCATGTATAAAGTTGACCTTGAAAATAAGAAACTAATCAAAATTCCTAAGACCTCTTTTAGTGCATTAAGCATTAAAGAACGCTTTGATATTCAAGAGTGGATTGAAGGCACTCCGGAAATTCTGGGTGAGGATTTGCTAATCATTGGAAAAGAGCTTGTTCTGCCATCTGGAAGACGCCTTGATTTGCTTGCTGTAGATAAACAAGGAGCTTTAGTCGTAATTGAATTGAAAAGAGATGATTCAGGAAGTGACGTTGAATGGCAGGCAATTAAATATGTTTCATATTGTTCAAGTTTTTCTCAAGATGAAATTTATAAACATTTTGCTGAATATCTTGGTACGGATGCTGATGATGCCCAAGTTAAAATAGAAGAATTTATCAATTGTGAACCAGATGAGTTGAACCAGAAACAAAGAATTATTTTAGTATCAAAAGAATTTCACTCTGAAGTTATTTCAGCCGTCCTTTGGTTACGAGAGTATGAAATAGACATAGAGTGTATACGATTAACTCCGCATCTTGATCAAAACAACACTCTTTTTATCAATCCAGAAGTGATTATCCCCTTGCCTGAAGCAAAGGACTATATTCAAAAAAAAGAAAGCAAACAGAAAGAACAAAGGCGAACAGGTAAGAGTTCTTTCTCTCTTGAAAAATCAAATCTTCCAGATGAGGAATTAAAAAAGCGCATTATTCAGTCTTTAACTCGTCCAAGTGATTTAACTCCAAGATTCCGCACTTTTTTGGAAATTATTATACAGGAAGACAGGCCTTATGATCGTGAAGAGGTTAAACAAGCACTTTATGAAGCTGGGATAGGGAATGATATAGGCCAAGCTGGAAGGTATCTTAGCAATATCTCGCAATTCCTGACTAAAAAATCCAATCCTCATTTAAGACAGGTCATAGAGTTTGATACAGGCGGGAGCCATGGGGAGACAAAAAACAATTACCATGTTATTACTGAGTATCGGGAACTCGTAAAACAAGCTATAGAAGAAGCTATGGAAGACAAAAATAAAGAAGATACATGCCAATAAGGCGCTGCAGCCGACCGCTAAACTCGCTGCGCTCCTTTAGCGACGGCTGAACTCAATCGTTATGTGTAAATGAAGATAAATGGAAAAGGCAAGTAGAAATGAAGCTGAAACGAGTCATAATTCATAAATACAAATGCATCGAGAATCCTCAAAAATTTGAAGTTGAGGATGACATCACTATACTAGTTGGCATGAATGAGTCTGGGAAAACAGCTATTTTAGAGGTAATTGCAAAAACAAATTATTTTCAGGAAGATTCAACATTTAAATTTAATCTTACTAGAGATTATCCTAGAAAGGAGAAAAAGCAAGTAGATAAGTCTGGAACGGATCCTATTGCCATAACTTGCGAGTACGAAATAGATGATGAATTAAAAAGGGAAATTGAAAATGACATTGGTAAAAATTTGATTACCGGTAATTCATTTTCTATCTCAACAAGATATAGCAATACGATAACGTGGAAGGGGCTTCGTGTTGATCTTTCAAAGTTTATTTCTTATAAAACAAAAAAACTTGGTATTTCTAGCAAGACCTTACATGACAAATTGTCTCAAATAACAAATTATGATGAATTTCATGCAGTTATAAGTGAATACAAAGACGAAAAATATATAGAAGCTCTTAAGGAATTGGAAAAATATTTTAGCAATGAATGGAAGTGGGATAATCCAGTAGAAGAATATGTTGCAAGGCAATATTTAAAACCAACTCTGCCAAAATTTCTTTATTATGATGAATATTATTCATTACCATCACGAATTAGCATTGAAAAGATGCAGAAT
>CAZODM010000161.1:0-2135 GCA_964578585.1 uncultured Desulfobacterales bacterium
CATAATATTTAAACATTAATTTCAATAACTTTGGTCGTATCATTACCAAAAATATCAATTACTTTAATCGCTACTTGTATTTTGCCTTTTCCTGTAACCTTGAAAGCAGAAGTTAGCTCAAGTGTTCTGTCTTTTTTGGTTCTGAAACTTTGCCATTCGTTTTCAAAAATATAATTCCCAGTCCATTGCTCCTTTTCTTTATCATTATCATTAGTAACTCTAACAATCTCTCTCTTGCTTTCATAATCAAAATCAACCGACCAATAATCAATCCAATCTGTCCATTTCTTTGTCAAAACTTCCTTTTCAATAATCTCTGTTTTTTTATCTTTAGAAATTTTAATTACTTGACCGTTTTCAATCACGATCTTACTTGATCCCGCACGCAATTTTTCTTCTACTTCTCCTGTATTGTCTTGATTATAGAAGACTGAGAAATCAACCAGCTCAATCGCAATTTCTTTGGCATTTGCTCGTCCACGGATAATCGGCTTAACTTCAATGTATGCGACATCATAAAATCTCACCTGCCCTTTTTCTACCGCTTTTTTATCAAATACTTCTCTAGGAATAACTCTAAACTGTACAGATAGCCCCTGCTTCTTTGCTTGTTCAAAGTTAATTCCCATTTCATAGTCAAAACCTAAAATATCCGCTTTGGTAACTCCTTTTTCTTTACATTCAGCAATCACTTTTTCCAAAAAGTCATTTGTAACTGGTGTATCAATAGAGCCAACCGCAACAAGTCTATCTCTTTTTTTGCCCACAAACATATTGAAAGAATCCACTGGCTCAGCTTTATAGGCAGAAAGAATAAGCGAAATAAATTCTTTTTCTTTTCTTTCTCGTTGTTTTCTCTTTTCTTCTTCTCGCAAATTTTCATTTACTTTCAAAAAACTCTCTCGTTCATATTTTCCAATATTCAAAATCTCAAAAGCGCGAAAATCTTTTTCAGACTTTTTCATTTCTCTTTGCACACCAATCATTCTTTTACGAGTTGTATGAATTGAAAACTTACCAAGATCAGAACCAATCCATTTTCTACCAAGCTTTTCCGCCACTGCTAAAGTTGTTCCTGAGCCACAGAAAAAATCAGCGACGAGATCACCTTGGTTGGACGACATTTGTAATACTCTTTCCAAAAACTTTTCTGGTTTTTGTGTAGGATAATATACTCTTTCTTTAGACATAACATTAACTTCTGATATGTCTATCCAGTTATCGTCTAAAACAACACCTTCATAACCTTTCAAATAACTTTTAATTCGTAATTTACCTGAACTATCAGTAAATACTTTTCCGACCCTCTTCATTTCCTCAATAGATTTATCTGAACGAGTTCCTATTGGTTGATCATCTCTATATGAACCTTTTCCGTCATTGTCATTTTTTGAAAATCTTTTTTTGTAATCTTCACTAAAAGGTAAAAATTGTCTGTTAAAAATCGCATTGTTTGATTTAGAATAATACAAAAGACTGTCATGATTTCTAGCCATCTGATTACTATTTGTTTTTCCGCCTTTTACAGTACTTCTTTTCCAAATAATTTCATTTTTGAAATTATTCACACCAAAAATCTCATCCAACACCAACCGCATATAACTATTCACTCGCCAATCACAATGCACATAAATACTACCATCATCTGCCAAAAGTCCGTGCATTAGTTTAAGTCGCTCATAAATCATAGCGATAAAACTATCCGCACCCTTGCCCCAAGTATCACGATATGCAATCTCCTCAATCACGGACGGCTTTTTGGTAAAACTCTCTTCGCCGATTTCTATATTCATAGAAAAGTCTGCACCAACATCAAACGGTGGATCAATATAAATAAGTTTTAGCCCACCCTCGGCTTCAATCTGCTTTTGCAAAGGTCCATTTTTGAGAGATGATAAAATCAACTTATTATCTCCCCAAATAAGTTTATTTGACCAACCTTTTATTTGTCTGCCCGAAGTATCAAAAAGAGACTCTTGCAAATTATTTTTTTCTTCACTTCTTGGCTCATCAATATGCTCAATAGTTTGAAAAGGCAAAACAGTATTTTCCGCCTCATCCGTTTTTCCATTCCAGAGCAACTCAACCTCTTTGTCGGTATCAAAAAGCAAAAAACGATATTTCTCTGGCAATGA
>CAZODM010000162.1:0-2097 GCA_964578585.1 uncultured Desulfobacterales bacterium
TGATAGGAGACATAATATTATTTTTTAAAAAATTTATAAAACAACAATTCTGTATCAATCACAAATATAAAATGCAAATGAACCCACGAGCAACCCACAAATGGTGGGTTTGCACAAAATGTAATAGAATAAAAAAACAATCTCCTAATTAATAATTAATTTAAAAATAAAAATATGAAAAAATGGTACAAGTCAAAAACAATAGTTATTGCAATCTTGCAATCTCTTGTAGCGGTAATAGCTATATGGAGCAACGCCTATCCTACCGTAGGAGGTTTGTTAATAGCTAAATCTTTTGTGGATATTGCTCTAAGAGCGGTAACAGAAGAAAGACTATATTGACAAGCCAAATATAAATAATATTGATTGACGGTTTTAGTTAGCTTAGACTATTCATCCCCTGATAGGCTAAGCTAACTAAGCCGTCAAAAGATAGACTCACTAGACCCTCTAGTGAGTTTTTATTTGACAAAAATTGAAGGTAGAATATACTTAGATTATAATTAACTATTGACAAAAAATGAATAAAAATGATAGAATAATTGAAATATTAAAATATAGAGAAGAGGGGAAAACTATGGCTGTAATAGGGGATTTTTTCAATATTTCAAGACAAAGAGTTAGCCAAATAATACTTAAATATAAGGCGGATAAAAAACAGCCCCTTGACAAATAAGTTAAATTAGAATACAATAAAAATATAAATAATTTAAAAAATAAACTATGGGGAAATTGATACTAAACAAATTAAAAGAAACTAGAAAAATAATAAAACAATCTGATTTGAAAAAATCAGGGAGAAACGAATATTCTAAGTTTGACTATTTTACGCCAGAACAAATCGAAGCATTAGTAGACAATGCCTGTTCTAAAACTAACACAATAACTTTGTGTAACTTAAAAAAAGACGAATTTGGGTTATACCAAACTCTTGATTTTATAGATTTGGAAACAGAAGAAAAATTAAGCTTTGAAATGAGAACTAAATTTGGCTCAATCACCGCTACAAATGAAACGCAACAAATGGGTGGAACAGACACCTACTCGGAGAGATATATTAAAATGAAAGTGTTCCAGATAAAAGATAATAACCTTGATTTTGATGGACACAAAAATAAAGTCGAGTCAATTACGGATAAAATTAACAAATGTAGAACAGTAGACGAGCTAAAACGCGTATTTGTTAATCTAACTCCTACACAGAAAAAGGATAAAAAAATATTAAAAATGTTGGGAGAGGTGAAACAATTTATAGAAACAGATGAAATACCAATAATTAAATAATTAGAACATTATGAAAAATTTTAGCATTTATTGCAAGAAGTATCAACTTAAAAATAGGATTGAAGAACTAATGACTATTAGAGAAAGAATGGCTCTATCCGCGGGATTGCAATTTGGGGGAGTTAATACCGAAGGAAATATTTTTATCGGGAGTGATGATAAATGGGAAAACCTAGATGTATTGGAAAGAGAATATAATAAATAAAAACTATGAACATCACAAAATACAGTGTAACAGTAGCTACCTTACAGGAGATAGCTAAAAAAGCTAAAACAATAACAGAAAAAAGAAAAACAGAGGAAGAAGAGAAAAAAAAGAAAAATGCTAGATACCAAGAATGGCTTCAAAAAAACAAGTTTGACGAAATAAATATGCTTTTAAAAGATAATGGAAAAATTATAGAAATGTATAAGCTAATAGATATATTTAATAAAATAAAAAAACTATGAACATTATAGAAGAATTCAAAAAAAACTCAGACGAACTAATAGCAAAGTTAGAAAGAGATTTTAAAGAGATGAACGAGAAGCTAAACAAGACAGTAGAAAAAGCAAATAAAAATAACGAAGAAATGTGGTTAGAAGAGTATCGGAATAGCGACGACTATAGGAAAAAACTAGCCTATTATAGTTATACAAATACTTGGGAAGAAGCAGAAGATGATGAAGACGGAAGTATCAGGCTAGAAGCTTATCGCTATACAAAAAATTGGATAAAAGCGGAAAACGATGAAGACGAAGACATTAAAGAGGAGGCCAAAATAAATTTAGCTTTAATAAATAAATAACTTAAAAAAAAATATGAAAAACTAT
>CAZODM010000163.1:0-2095 GCA_964578585.1 uncultured Desulfobacterales bacterium
TCTAACTTATACAGAGATAATAGGTAAAAGGGAATTGACATTACCGCTTTATCCTTTAATGTCTTTTAGCCAAATAGATTTATTATATGAGATTTTAATAAAATATGAAGAATAAGATACCAATTGTTATAAAAACATGGGCTAGTAAAGACAATCCTATTGACTTTCAATATATTTCTCAAAGCATTCCTAGTCTTTTAAAAAGTAAGTTCTCTGATGATGTAGAAATTATCATTTATGATGATAATTCAAATGATTCAAACCTGTTACAATTTTTAAATATAATATCTAAAGAAGATAAAAGAATAAAAGTAATATTTAGCAAAATTAATAGAGGACCAAACAAGGGACAAGAATATATATTTTCTAAGATTATTGAGGAATATCCCAATGCCCCATTTTTTTTAACATTGGATGACGATGTTATTTATAATCCAAATTGGTATATAAGATTAACTGAGGCACTGCAAGAATGTAAAAACATTGGTTTAACAGGGGTATTTACCGCATTAAATATGCCATTTAGGGATTCTTATGCCACTTTATTAATCAAAAATAAAAAATATCTACTGAAGTGGAAACAACCTGCTCTTAATTGGTTAGTTCCTATGAAAATTTATAGAGATGTGGGGCCATTTAAAGATGAGGGCATAGCTTATGATACTATATATTCTCATTGGATGAGGTTAAAACATTACCCTATAGTTTGTTTGGTTCCCAGTTATGTTCAAAATATAGGATTATTTGGAGCTTATTGTAAAGGGCAAGCATTAACTATAGCTAGGGATTTTATAGATGACAATGTTATAAAAAGATATATAATAAAAATATCTTATCAAATAAAACAGGGTCGTGATCTAATTTCTAGACTTACGGGTTTTTCTTCTAGAATAGTAGCTCCAATTAGGTGGGGAAATGAATTTGTATATGAAGGGGTTTCTAAACATAATAAACAAATAGCATTAAGTTCTCCTTATGATCAAGTTAAATTAGGATGGACTTTAGAAGAATTGGAGAAAAGATGTAAAGAGATTTTATCTGTACAAAAAGATAGTCCTGTAGCGTTGTTTTCTATACCGAAGAATTTAAAAGGACAGCTTACCTGGATAGAATATAAATGGGAGTTTATGCCCACAATAAGGGAATATAAAAAGTTTAGACTTGGATTTTGGCCCATTGATTTTAAACAGCTTTTTATGTCACTTATTTCCCAATTGGAACCCCTACATTCAAAGGGAATTGTCCATAATAAAATTAGATTAGAAAACATTTTTGTCTCTACAAAATATAAAAGAAATAAATATTACTTAGCATGGTATGGTTCAGAGTTACCAGCCAAGAAAAATTTTAATGATAATGTTTTATTGTTAGATTATTTTGGTAATTATGTATCAAGGTGGGCAACAAAAGATATAAAAGAAATGTTTGCTACAAGATATATAGAGACAGTTGCTCCTGAAGTGCTAGAGGGTAAAGGTGTTTCTTTAAACTCAGATGTTTTTTCTGCTGCAATGGTAATTTATCTCTTAGCTTCAGAAGAAGTTAATAGTTTAAATAAATTAAAAGTTAAAAGACAGGAATGGATGCAAGGAATAGTCCCAAATATTTTAAAAGAATACGATGAATATTTTTTAAAAGTATTAAAAAAGTGCATAGCTTTTAATCCAAATGAGCGTTTTAAAAGTGTGCTTGATATACCACGACTAAAATTATAAGGGAATTATATGAGTGTACCCATCTCAGTAATTATACCAACTTATAACAGAGCTAATTTATTAATACGTTGTTTAGATTCAGTGGTGAACCAGACATTAGAACCTTCAGAGGTAATTATTGTAGATGATGGTTCTACAGATAATACAAAAGAGATAATAGATAGATATAAGAATCGTATTAAAGGGTTAAGATATATATATCAAAATAATCAGGGAGAAAGTTGTGCCAGAAATAAGGGACTTATAAATGCTAGATATTCTTACATAGCTTTTTTAGATTCAGATGATGAATGGTTACCAAATCATTTGGAAGAGGCTATAAAAGCATTTAGTATTTATCAACAAGTTGGTTTAGTTTATAGCGCTTATAATATAATTGA
>CAZODM010000164.1:0-2069 GCA_964578585.1 uncultured Desulfobacterales bacterium
ATTCTTCCCTATCATACTCTCTAAACTTATGGATAACTCTGAATTTCCAGGGAAAGATCTACATTTCTTTGTAAGACCAAAGACTAAAATATTAAATCCTAATGGTGTCACACATCTAGTAAATGTAAGTGTTTATAAGTATCTTGCTGAACCTGTAAAAATTACAAACCATGCAACATTGTCATCTATGCTTAAAGTAAACGCAATAGTAGAAATACCAGAAGATATAAACGAAGTAACACCAAATGATTTGATAGAATGTAGTTTCTTTTAGTAAGAATTAGCATTTTTTTCTCTTATAACTTTGTTCTTTTTCTTTTTTCTAAAGCTTAATATTCCTAAAATTCCAGAAGTAACTAAATAATAAACCAGAAGAGGCAAAACAGGATTAGTAGAACTAGAATCTTGAGGTAGTCTCATCCCCAACAAATATAATGATTATGATTAGCTCAAATGTAACCATTCTATCATTCTATAATGATGTAGAAAATATATTATCATACTTGTCAACCTCATCTAATTTCTTAATTTTATTATAGAAATTTTTTATGGGGGGTGAGAGTTATGGGAGAACAAAAAAGGGAAGAACATATAGTATTAGACAGCATTGCTACTTTAAGTGAAGTAGGTAAAAAAGCCCCCACTTTAGAAGGACTAGCAACAGGAATAAAAGGCTTGGATGAGCTATTTTTTACTACATATATAAGAAACAACAAAGTCGTAAAAAAACCTCTACGAGGCATTCCTAAATATAGTGTCCTTAATATTACAGGGGTATCAGATACTGGTAAGAGCCTATTTGTAGAACAATTTAGTGCTTATCAAGCTGCACAAAGTAATAAAGTTGCTTTTATAACAGTAGAAACTCCTGCAGAGTTTGTAGCTTTAGCACTAAAGGAACGAGCTAAGGCACTGAATCTAAAAGAAGAGGTGATTGAGCAAAATATAATTATTATAGATGCAGCTAGTCATAGGATACTAAGAGAAGACTACCTTGCTCTATTAGACACTCTAGCACATGTAATAAAAACATATAAGACCCAAATTACAGTCATAGACTCTATAACAGGCTTTTATGAAAATAAAGAAATGCAAGCAAGATCTATTGTACGACCCATTTATAACTTTTTAAAAAAGTGGCATCAAACAGCAGTTCTTGTAGCACAAAAGCGTTCAGGACATGACGAATTCTCTGCTGAATCAGCTGGTGGATATGCAGTATCTCATATTGTTGATGGTACACTAGTCTTATTCAAAGAACTAATTGATACTAGTTATAAAGAAAGGATGTATGGACTACCTTTAGGAGAAATTATACGTCTTTTTAGAATAGATGGCTGTAGAATGTGTGGGCATGATGCCTCTACTCACTTATTAAATATAACAGATATAGGCTTAATAGAAATTGGCCCAAATCTAAAAGAATTAAAAAAGAATATGTAAAAAGGGGGGTGATAAAGTATGATCCTAAATGAGGCAGAAATTAAAGCACCCAATATAGAAGGAGAGGCATTAAGGGTGTTTTTGAAAACGATAGATCTTGTTGGTGGTCCTAAGGTACTAGTGCATAAAAGAAACCTAACTTGGCTTCCAAGCTTATTACAAGCATCTTATATAGTAACACTCTCTGAACATGGAAAAACTGAGTCAGAAATAGCTGAATATTTGGGGATTACTAGACAAACTGTTAGAAACACACTTAAAGCAGATATAGAAACTGTTAAAAAAAGAATTAAAGAAGAATTTGAAGCCCAAAAAGAGGAAGACACAAGGACTCATATTGCAGGTGGACTTGCAAAATGGGCATATGAAGAGATAAAATCAGGGCATGAACATATCCCATTTATCGCAGAATTATATGAAGAATTTAGCAAGGCTGTAGGAATACAATGGCCTATTGAAGTCCTACAGCGAATAAGAGGATTAAAATTCCCTGTTGATAAAAAAGAAATTGCAAACAGATTAAAAGACCTAAGATCCATTAAAAATGTAAGTATAGGGGATATCTTAGAGCATCTTACAGAAGAAATCAAAAATCCTGCTGACTTGTTACATCAAATAAAGCTAGC
>CAZODM010000165.1:0-2069 GCA_964578585.1 uncultured Desulfobacterales bacterium
ATCTAACTTTAAACCACTTCATTATCAGAAGAATCATCGGATGATTTTTGATGAGCCTTTTTGTAAACCAGACCTATAATAATCAAAATGATAGTTACACCAATGAATATCCAGACGGCGAGAGCAAAAAATTGTCGGGCCGATGGAGGAGACTGAATTTCTGCACGGTTAATACCATTTATATCTAGAACATAGGCTTCGATACTCGCTATTTCCGGTTGAGTTAAGGCACGGGAAGTACCATAGTCAACCATGTTTAAAGCGGGGTGAGGACCTGCAGGTACCGACCCATGCTGGATAAACCGGTCAATATTATTAGCAAATTTTTGAGGATCATTACTGAATAACGCTTTACTTACGGGGTTTAATCCGGGAACTTTTCCCATGAAGGACCCGGGATTGCCAATACCTCCCCTTCCCTCTATTCCGTGGCAGGCTTCACAATAATTTCTATATAATTTACTTCCAAGCGCAACATTTCCAATAATTGAAGCAGCTTGTCCGGGTTGTCCCAGCTTTTTCAATGTTTTTGCCGTACTGGCTTCCCAGGAATATTCATTCGCGCTTTGAGATTGCATTTTTGCCGACACAATTTTTTTCCGTAAAAGATATGAAGGAAGAGAATCGATTTTATTAGGAGGCAGGGGGAGTAATTTCGGATGCGGGCTTGATAAGTAAGCTGTCAATTCACTTAATTGTTTTTTAGTAAAGTGGGTATAGCTGGGCATCATTGAAGTCTTATAATGGCTTTTTGGAGCCGTAATTTGTGTGATTAGCCACTTTTCGGAACGTTTTCTTTCATGCTCGTTAGTTAAGTCCGGGCCTATTTTCCCACCAACACCACTAATAGTATGGCATGCAGTACACCCACTGGTTTCAAATATCTTTTTTCCTTCGATTGCTACGGCAGATAATTTAGGAATCTTTTTCTCCTTTTTGGAAGCTACCAAAGCCTGTTTGGTGGGACCTTTGCTATTAGCACCCGGAGGTTTACTAAAATATCCTAATAAGGTAAAAGTGAAAACAATAGCCACTAGAATAAATCCACCAATCATCATTCCCAGTCGTTTGGCCGGGTTATACGATTTCTTCCGATCAATAAAAGGGACCAGAATCAAAATTAATAAGAGGAGAGAAGGGATACCTACAGTGCCTATTACTTCTGCTGAACCTGCAAAACTTTTTATTATTTGGTATAAAAACAAAAAGTTCCATTCAGGCTTCGGTACAAAAGCTGCATCACTAGGGTCAGCGGGACCAGTAAAAGGAGCGGGAAAATAAGCCGAAAGTCCTATTAATAATAAAAGTATTAATCCACTTACCATTAGGTCTTTGGCCACCTGTCCGGGCCAAAAATTTTCTATTTTTGTTCGTTTTGATTCATTCCAGGGGCCTACACTGCCAAACTTCCTAAAAGCCATAAGATGGAATGCAACAAGTAAAAAGGCAATTCCGGGAAGAATGGCAACATGGAATACAAAAAATCTGGAAAGGGTTAATTGACCCATCGCGATTCCGCCTCTTAAGAAATTAATTAGAAAATGGCCAATAAGAGGTACCGTTCCTGCCATGTTGGTGCCTACTTCGGCTGCCCAAAATCCTCTCTCATCCCAAGGTAATGCTGCGCCGGTAAAGATTAAACCGACCGTTAGTAATAGTAACAAAATCCCAAAAAGCCAGGTAAGTTCGCGGGGTTTTTTATAAGCTCCCCATATAAAAACCCGAATAATATGTAATGCTATCAATACGGCCATAAGGTTGGCTCCCCAATAATGAATGCCTTGTATAAGCCAGCCATAAGAGACAAATATGCGAAGATAACTTAAGCTATCATAAGCATGATCTACGGTGGGAACATAATAAAACAGTTGCCATATACCTGTAATTACCTGTAACCCGAAAACAAATAAGGTAGCACTTCCCAAGGTGAAGAAAAAGCTGGATCCTCCGGGAATTTTTTCGTCAAAAGCGGAATTAAACATCTCTTCGAGAGAAAATCTGTCGTCTATCCAAGTGTAAATTTTAGATTTCATTTTTTAAATTTCAATTATATATTTAATATCCTATTA
>CAZODM010000166.1:0-2063 GCA_964578585.1 uncultured Desulfobacterales bacterium
ACTGAAGGGATAAATGTTGTTTATAGAAAGGAAAATGAAGAAAGAGGGGATATTGTCAGGCTTATTGATTTTGAAAATCCAGAAAACAATGAATTTTTAGCAATTAATCAATTTACTGTTATTGAAAACAACATAAACAAACGGCCTGATATAGTGCTTTTTGTAAACGGTATTCCCATGGTTGTTATTGAACTTAAAAATCCGGCAGATGAAAATGCAAACATAGAATCTGCTTTTAATCAGATTCAGACCTATAAACAAGCTATACCGTCGCTTTTTACTTTCAATGAGGTTTTGATAATATCAGACGGCCTTGAAGCAAGAGCAGGAAGCCTCTCTGCAGGATTTGACCGTTTTATGGCGTGGAAGTCCGTTGACGGCAAAAGGGAAGCATCTCACCTGATGAGCCAGCTTGAAGTGCTGATAAAAGGGCTTTTAAATAGAGAAACTTTCCTTGACTACGTTAGATTTTTTATTGTTTTTGATAAATCCAGAAAGGAAGATGAACAGGGACAAACCACCGTTCAGACTATAAAGAAAATTGCCGCATATCATCAATATTACGCGGTTAATAAAGCCGTTAAGTCAACTTTAAGGGCTGTGAAAGGCAGCACCGACTACATGGTAAGAGAAGAGCCTGCTGCCTATGGACTTCCTGATGTGAAAAGCCAGCCGGAAGGTGACAGAAAAGCCGGCGTTATATGGCATACGCAGGGTTCAGGAAAATCGCTCTCAATGGTTTTTTATATTGCAAAAATAATTCAACTGCTCAATAATCCAACCGTTGTCGTGATTACAGACAGGAATGACCTTGACGACCAGCTTTTTGACACCTTTGCATCTGCAAGCACTCTCTTAAGACAGGAACCTGTGCAGGCTGAAAACAGAGAACATCTAAAGTCCCTTTTGAAAGTCGATGCGGGAGGGATTGTCTTTACAACAATTCAAAAGTTCTGGCCGGAAGAAGGAAACAGTTATGAAACACTGTCGGAAAGGGGTAATATTATTGTAATTGTTGATGAGGCACACAGGACACAGTACGGATTTTCGGCAAAGATAGACAGAGAAACCGGCAGCATAAGGTACGGTTTTGCCAAATACTTACGGGACGCTCTTCCTAATGCTACTTACATTGCATTTACCGGAACGCCGATTGAAAAAGCAGACAGAAATACGCCGGCAGTGTTTGGAAATTACATAGATATTTATGACATTTCAAGGGCGGTTGAGGATGGCGTTACCGTTCCTATTTACTATGAAAGCAGACTTGCAAAGGTAAGCTTAAGCGAAGAAGGCAAAAAGCTGGTTAAAGAGTTTGAAGAAGAGCTTGAAGAACAGAATCTTTCAGATTTTGAAAAGTCAAAAACAAAACTTGCAAAGCTTGAAGCGTTAATTGGCAGCGAATCAAGGATAAAACAGGTAGCCAGAGATATAGTTGACCATTTTGAGCAGCGTCTTGAAGCACTGGACGGAAAGGGAATGATTGTCGCCGTAACCAGAAGGGTTGCGGTTAGACTTTACAACGAAATTGTGAAATTAAGACCTAATTGGCACAGCGACGACATTAGAAAAGGATTCATAAAGCTTGTTATGACTACTTCCGCCTCTGATGAACCTGAGATATCAAAGTTTCATCTGACAAAAGAGCAGAGAAGGGTCATAGCTGACAGATTCAAAGACCCTGAAGACGAGCTAAAACTTGTCATTGTGGTTGATATGTGGCTTACCGGTTTTGATGTCCCCTGCCTTCATACCATGTACATAGACAAGCCGATGAAAGGGCATACACTAATGCAGGCTATCGCAAGGGTAAACAGAGTTTACAAAGATAAGGAAGGCGGTTTGATAGTTGACTACCTTGGAATTGCTGCGGACTTAAAAAGCGCACTTTCCTTCTATGCTGAAAGCGGTGGGAAAGGTGACCCTGCCAAACTTCAGGAAGAAGCCGTTAAGATAATGCTTGAAAAGTATGAAGTTGTAAAAGACATGTTTTTTGGTTTTGATTACAGGCGATACTTCACAACAGATACCTCTCAAAGACTTTCAATAATTCTTGAAGCTGA
>CAZODM010000167.1:0-2053 GCA_964578585.1 uncultured Desulfobacterales bacterium
TCTTACCATATTGCGTTGGCGTAATTACTTGAACTCTAGAATTTGGTTCTTCTATAATAGTCCCAATAACAGCCCATTGAGGAAGAGTAGGGGAATAAGGGGATATACCTTTAGTACGAGGGTCATAGACTTTTATAAGATTAACTATATGCTCATATTTACTCTTATATTTTGCCCCATAAGAATCTAATTCATCATTTTCTAATTTCATCAACTTTTTTTCTAGATTTAATAATTACATTTCTAAAAGTAGTCAACATCTTTTTATATTCATTAGTATCTGTAACAGAAGAAGTATTACTAACAAACTTAGCGGACTCAACAGCTAATTTATCAGGAAATCCTAATTTATCTTTTCTCTTCATAGCTCTTTCTAAAACCAATAGGGCGTAGGGTTGCAATTCTTCAATATTCGCTATTTTTCTTTTTATAATTTCTATTTCTTTCTTCATTACTAATATATTATATTTACCTTTAAATTAAAGCAAATATAAAACATATTGTCAATAGTAAATAAACATTTGACAATAAATCAAATAAGGTATATTATTATATTAACAAAGGAAATGAAAAAGAAAAAACACTTTGGGCTATCCTTAATTGTAAAGAAAAAGGAGGCAAGTAGAGGGAAACCCTACATAAGAAGTCATTAATTAGCGAAAACAAGGATAATATCCTTTATAATAAATACAAACAAACTATTTATTATTATTATAGGAATGCAAACTATAAGGCGAATAGCTACCGCACTGACAAAAGATATGATATAGACTGAAAGGTTATATCAATAACGGTGTAGATTGAGCAGTGCTACTATACCATTGACCAAGTAAAGACTACCCCCAAAGGATTATATTTTCCAATAAGATATTATCTTATTCAGAAACTCTTTTTATTCATCTAAGATGAAAGAAAGGAGGTGAGCTTAGTATTGTTAATTACAACATTGAACTATCTTATAACAGTTGCAATATATTATTTGTACTTTTGTATTTCCTTTGTTATATGGAAATCATAAGTTAACAAATAATAAGTTGGTACCTGGGGTAAAGTTTGAGATTGCAAAAAAGTGGGGTAAGCATATATATACAACCCCCCCCCGTACAAGGGGTATTGAGTTTGCAAATTGATTTCAGAGTTAAAAGTTGAAGGTAGAAAGTTGGTAGATTAAGTTAGTTGCTTTCAACTCTTCAATTCTATAAACAATCACTGTATTAATCAAAAATGCATTATTATTCATTCTTCCCTGTATCCTCTCTCTTCATTCTATCCAAAAAAAACAAATAGCTTTTTTAGCTACTTGTTCTTTATTTATTAAATATGTTGTTACAAGTCTAATTGATTGAGTAAGTCCTCATAGTAACAATATTGACTTATTCTTAATAGTTCCCATATATTATCATACTCATCTTTCTGTTCTTGGATAACATTATTAACTAAATCATATGCATCATCTGCAGATATTAGCCAACTAAGTAACTCACTTGTATATATATATATACTATTGTCTATGATTTGATCAGTGGCTAAATTAAAGCTATCTTCATCTTCAATTTTATAGTCTTGATATTGTTTTAACAATATTAATACATCTTTATCTTTTTTACTTTTATATTTTATTTTGTTTGTTTTATTAATTATTTTTTGTATTTTACTTTGATTTTTCATTTTGTTATTTTTAATTATTTAGAAATTCTAATAAAGTGTACCTAGAATATCTTAATTTGATTATTGCTAAATTTCTTTTTAATTGGCTAACTGTGCCAATATATATAATTTTCTTTTTCATATTATTTTTAGTTATTTAATTATTTTTCTAATTATAGCTATTATGATCCCTATAAATAAGGTTATAATTGCGATAATAACTTCTAACAATAAGAACCCTATCGAGATGAATATTGCTAGACTAATTATAATTTCTATAATGTTCATTTTTTTTTATTTATTTAATTAGAAATTTCTTGTAATTCCCATTAGTGTAACAACTCCACGGCTTCCAACCTTTTTTATCAAATAGCTTTTTTGCATATTTAACGTTGTTTTCTGTGTC
>CAZODM010000168.1:0-2047 GCA_964578585.1 uncultured Desulfobacterales bacterium
AACATGCTGATAATAACTTTATAGATAATAATTCTTATGTAGTAGGTAGATATATAATAACACCAAAAAATAATTCTATAGATCAACATTATAGACATTGGCTTTTATCTATTACTGTAAAACTAAGAAATATGGGATTAAACTAAGGAGTTAATATATGAAATATAATAATAGTGGATTTAGTATAGTAGAATTATTAATAGCTATACTGATATTATGTATTGGATTATTAGCAGTTGGAAGAATGCAGATAGGTTCATTAGCTTCTATTAATAATTCTAATCAAAGACTAGAAGCTGCATGTATAGCTCAATCTAAAATGGATAAATTATTATTACTAGATTATAATGATACACTTTTATCTACTTCATATAATAGTACATTTACTGATGATAAAGGAATAAAATTTTTGATAACATTTATCCCAAAATCTGGACCTGTACCAAATACAAAGATTTTGGAAATAGATGTTAAATGGCCATTACCTATTCCTAAGCATAGCTTTTCAATAAAAGATGTTAAATATGAATAATAAGGAGTATAAAAGTGCTTATAAATAGATATCTATATAAAAATCAAGAAGGTTCAGCTTTAATTGTAGCACTTATGATATTAGTATTATTAGGATTATTAGGGGTGTTTGCTATTAATTCAAGTTTAAATACTGAAAAAATATCAACTAATGAAAAACTACACCATAAAACTTTTAATATTGCTGACGCTGGACTATCAGCATCTTGTATGTTAATACATGATAGCTTTTATCATCTTGGTTTCTATGATACTGCAATAACTTCACTTAATAGTACACTATGTATATATAATCCTGTACTATTTAAACAACTACTATTAGGTTTTAGTCTGTCTGGTAATACAACAAGCATTCCTTCATCTGTAAATGTTATATATCCATTAGCTACCTATTGCTCTGCTAATGTAACAATATCTACACCGCCTAATAATACAAGCCTAATTCCAGGAACAGGAGCAGAGTTTGCCTCAGGCGCTGAAGGAGTAGGTGTTGGAGCAATAGGAGGAATACAAAAATTATTTAACTTAGAATCCATTGCTAAATTTAATAATGGCTCAGAGCTTTCTTCTTCACAAATAGATGGAACATATAGAGAAGTATTAACTCCGTAATAAAAAAAGGAGGGTGCTATGTTAACTCTAAAAGAAAAGACGAAACTATTCTTTATATGTATTTGTATTGTGTTTATCTCTTTCAGTAATGTTAATTTATATGCTATGATGCATGGTTCTTCCATGGCACCTTCTATTGTTGAATACACACATTATCCCGTACTTCAATCTGATCAGGTACCACCAAATGTAATGATATTACTAGATAACTCTGGAAGCATGGAGTCTTCTCCTGCTTATCCAGATAGTTTTAATAGTACCCATGAATACTATGGATATTTTACTCCAACAGCAAGATATAAATATGTAAATGGAATGTTTGTTAGGGATGAGTCTGGAGCATGGAGTGGAAATTTTTTGAACTGGCTTACTATGAGACGAGTAGATATTGCGAGACTTGCACTAGTAGGAGGAAAAGCTGAACACAGAGATGGTAGTGGAGCTACTATATTAGATGGATATGGATACGGTACACATTACTTATGTGCATTAATTTTAAAGGATAATCCTAATGTTAGTAATATAAATCCTTATCCAGGACAACCTTATACATTTATATTAGATAGAGGTGTAATTATTGTTGCTGATTTATCTTCTTATGATTTATCACATTGTAGAATTAGAATAATGTATGGTCGATTATATATTAGTTATATAGATCCAAATACTCATATGATGCACACTGATGTTGTCAATCCTATTGGTATATATAATGTAAGAGTAAAGAAAGATTCTTCTTATCCAGATGAAGCTATTAATTTTGTAAACGGTAATTATGCTGGAATTATCCAAAAAATTGGTAACAGAGTAAGATGGGGAAATGCATGGTTTAATTATGGACTTAGACTCCATCAAAATGGAGCTTATATAGCTAATCCAATTGGTACCCCAATAAATCAAATAG
>CAZODM010000169.1:0-2014 GCA_964578585.1 uncultured Desulfobacterales bacterium
TACTGTAACGTGACGCGTGGTTTGGTACCAGTTGACGCGTGGTTTGGCACTGGCTTAACTACGGTTTAACAGCCAATTAATTTTGTGTAACGTGCCGTTGGTTTAGAACCAGCGATAACTTACCTGTCTACTTGGCTATCCACTCAGCTCGATCGTTATCGATCTCAGTTTATCTTTTTTTTGCAGAACATCGCACCTGCCAGTATTTTTGTGCGTTGTTTATAGCTGTCGGCATGTTTGATATGCCCCAGCCATGACATCACACTAGCCCTCGCCGCTTGCCAAGTAATCTTATCCGCCGCGTACTGCTTTCGCAGCCTCTTTAGCTGTTTCACCATCCGTTTAATGGTCTTTTCCTTTACCTCTTTATGCGAGGCCCATATTTTGTAGCCCAAAAAATCAAGTCCTCTGCCCCGCCGCAGGGCCACTGGGAAAACTTGTGTTTTGGCGTTGGTCTGCAGACGCAGATTTTCCCATAAAAAAGTTTCCAGGACACGCCTGAGCTCATGTAGATGGCCCTTGTCGTGATGTACAATAATAAAATCGTCCATATACCTTACATAGCAGCTCTCCCGCAGGGCATACTTGACATGCTCGTCCAATTCGTGCAGATAAATATTAGCAAACAGCTGGCTCGTCAAATTGCCTATAGGTATTCCCACCTGCCCGGGCGTCGAATCTATAATGCCGCCCAATAACCGCATGGTATCGGCACAGGCAATGCGCTTTCCGAGCAACCGCCACAGGATTTGATGGTCAATACTGGCAAAATATTTACTTATATCGGCCTTCAGCACATACACCTTGCCATGCTGCAGTTTTACCGCCCTAATAAAGGCCTGCGCGCGGTTGACAGCGCGATGAGTGCCTCTGCCACGGCGGCAGGCATACGAATCATAAATGAAACGGCGCTCCCATATCGGCTCAATTACAGATACCAGGGCATGTTGTATCACCCGATCCCGGAACGGCAGAGAGACGACAGCCCTCTTTTTCGGTTCATAGACAAAAAAATGACGATATCGCCCGGTAGTGTATGTTTTCCATATCAGTTCGTTTTGCAGGCAAATCAGGTTAAACTCGAGGTTTTGAGTGAACCTTAACACATCTTGTCTGTACCGTTTGCTGCGGCTTGACGCCAAATAAGCGGTATGCAAATTTGCAAAATCGTAGATTAACCCGTATAAATTTTTATATGTCTTCGCCACGATATAATCCAAAGTGGCCCCCCGGCAGGGTTCGACATCGCTACTTGCCGCCGGTGGCCTATTTATTTTTTTTGCCTTGCGGCAGGGAGCAGGAGCCTGATTAAAAATCACTGGATAGCGTCAATAGACAAACCATCTCGAAAAGAGGATATCTTGTTTATAGTCACAGGCAAACCGGGAACCGATGTTCGTGTTCACGTTCCACGGGTAATTGTTGAGATTCGCGCACCGGGAACCGGCGGCGGCACCATCGTTCCAGTTGCCGTTAACGCCCCTGCCCCACACTTTTGAGCCAGCCGCCGAGTAATCTTCCTATTTCGCTTAAACGGCGGCTGGTTTCAGCATAACTTTTTTTTGACAGAAATCTACGGTCATGCGCGAGCCTGATGAGTACCCTTAATTCCTCCAAAGAGATGTCGATATCGAACAAAACCGGTATTTTATTTCTGCTTTTATTAGCTCTGATTATCTGTTTGATAATATACAATAAACGGTTTTTGATTTGGCTGCAAAGCACAAATTTCTCGTATTTCGGGAACCGGTCTACAATCGGGAATAAATACAATATAAGATCATAAGTTTTTTGATATATCGTCAAGTCTTGCATAAAAACAGATGTCCAGATTACAGATTACAGAGAATCACAGGCAAACCGGGAACCGATGCTCGTGTACACGTACCACGGGCAACCGCTGAGATTCGCGCACCGGGAACCGGCGGCGGCACCAACGCTCCAGTTGCCGCCCTGGACTACATTAACCAATCCAGTCGGAGTGTACATATATAACTGCCCGACACCCTGCCCC
>CAZODM010000170.1:0-1993 GCA_964578585.1 uncultured Desulfobacterales bacterium
TTCTGCTTTTAAAAAATTTTCCTTTGCTTTCTCAATGAGATATCCGAGATTCATAAGCCCGCGGGAAGGTTCTGTTAAAAAAATTGCAGGATAAACTTCGCCTTCAAATTTTTCTGAAAAGATGTTTATGATTTTTTCTTTTATTTCCCAGAGGTCATTATGCAATCTATAAAATTCGCCGTCGTTTTCTTCTATAATATTTTCCGGAACTACGAAATAGATACCCGTTTCATCTCTGTAAACTTCGTTACCCAATGCATAATGGAGTTCAATTATTTTTTTGATTTCATTATCCACTTTTTGGGAAGTATCCCTGTACCATTTAATTGATGCAACTTTTAATCCCTTTTCGGAAAGTCCTAATTTATCGTATTGAATACCAAGGATACACCATTTAATGGATTGTGGATTTTCAATATATTTTTTAACTTTAGTTTTATTATCTGTAGGATCTCTGTCATTATTTAAGTATAAACCGCTTAAAACAGCCTTAAACATAGAAGCTGTCATGTAGGCTTGATCGAAAAGTGTTACATCATTTACAGGAAAACGGGAATCACTTAAAAGACGCAAGTACCATGATTTTACTTCTTTTAAAATCCAGTCTCTTATTTCATTCCACTTGGGATTTGAATAAAATCCATTATCTTCTAAAAATCTGTGCAGTCTATCAAAAAAGCATAATCTCGTTTCATCAAAATATTTTTCTTCAACATTTCTTTTATAACCGCCAAAAGCGTTTGAAATCCATAAACTTTGCAATTGATTTTCATCTTTTGGAGAACCTTTATCAATTCCAGAATTAACATTCTCACATCCACGAAAAAATATTTTTCTAATAAAATCATCATCAGATGCATCACCAAAAAAGAACTCTTTCCAATCAAGTTCCGAACCATCAGGCAATTTTACTTTATGGCTAAATACAAAATTCTTTAATTTTATATTTGAATTCCTAAGTTCATTTTCAAAATGCCTATCTTTATAAAAATCTTTATAACTTCCAAATAATTTTGTTACACTTGGAAAATATTTATTCCAATTACCAATACCGGCATGCGTCTTTCCCAAATTAAAAAGAAGCGCTCCAATTTCCGCTTTTAAAATCTCATCTCTGTGCAATTTCAAATTATTAAGATTCAGATTACCCATTTTTTACCTCGCAGATTTTCCAACCATTAAGACTTAAGTGGTCAATCTCTTGATTCAAACAATAAATCTTTTTTCCGTTTTCAATCCCAAACCCTCCCCAGCCTAACTTTGCTTTGGCGCCGATTCCGTTTTCAGAAACTTTTTCAATACATTTTGTCAAAAACTCAATATCAGCCTTAACTTCATTTTCAATTTCATCTTTTTCCCTCAACACCGCATCGTAAGGTATGTAAACAATCTGCAAAGTTCCTTCTGTGTCTTCTGGCACAACTTCATAATGAATGGGATTTGTCCCGGCTCGTGTTTTTCTGCTGTGGGGATTTATTATTTCGAGCGAGAGTTTGTTAAAATATGTGGGATAAAATACTGCTCTTCCTTTGTGAACCTGTAAAAACGGAGTGTTTGTGATTTCTTCCTTTTGGAGTTTTGACGATAAATTTTTCAGATAGTCTTTTGGATTAGAATTGATTTTTTGAATGTCGTCTTTTGTAAGTTTAAGCCCCAATTCAAACAATGCGTATTTGACTAATTTTTCAATGATGTTTTTGTCCTTTTCAATGCTTTCTATCATTTCTCTGTATTCCTGCGAGCCTGTTCCAAAAATTCTGACGAATGATTCGAAATTTTTTAAATCTTCATTTATAAATTCCTTTGCAGCTTTTGCCAAAGCTCCCTTCCAGCCGCTTCCTCTTACCATTGGAACTTTGAAAACCTTTTCTTTGAGACAGGGATTTTGAATTAGATAAAATTCATCGTCATCTCTGGAAAAATAGGAGGATTTTAATTTTATCCTTGCTTGAAGGATAAAAGAGTAGGGAAGCAAGTTTTGTACATATTCTTT
>CAZODM010000171.1:0-1950 GCA_964578585.1 uncultured Desulfobacterales bacterium
AAAATCATATCTGCCCCATTTTGCCATGCATCTTTAAACAAAGGGATATCTTCTGGCCTATGCTGCATATCACCATCCATGGTAATCAAAAGATCAAAATCTATATTCTGAAACGCATATAACATCCCTTTTATAAGTGCATTTCCTTTTCCCATATTTTTATGGAGGTGGAGTACATGTAATTTCTCATTTACTTTAGCCAATCTTTCTAGTAAATCCTTTGTACCATCTGTGGAACCATCATTCACCACAACTACCTTATCTGCATAGGCTAAAGTCTTATTAACCGTTTTTGAACAAAGTTCTGCTATGTTAAAACACGGGATTACTACACAAACCTTTGGATTTTTATTCCTTTGCATCTTTTCTGTCATTTTTATGTCTATATATCCTGTTACATCAAATACAGGATTTATGTTAGAGAGTTTTATAAATAATCGTTCACATTCATTGAAACAGGATAGAGGAATAATAATATAACCGCCTTCTTCACTGACAAACTTTTGGAGTTTAATATAACTACATAATGTCTTATCCTTATTTAGATATATTGGAACCGCTCTCTTGTTCCACTTTATGGTTGCATTAAAATCGCATATCTTATCTTTAGCAAAAACTGAAAAAATTACTCTTAAAGGTGTTAAGAAAAAATTTTTATATTTTATTTTTATCCAAACAAAATCTTTTCCTATAAAATCAACCTCTATAGGTGAAATTAGGTCATCAATAATATTATTAGATAAAAATTTCTCTGTATCTATATGACGAAGAAAAAATGATTTATTATACAATACTTGACTTCTATAACAATTAAAAAGTTGCTTCTTTTGCTCTTTAAGCTCATTTGAAAGTCTTAACTCTATATTAAATGTTAAAGAATCTAAGATATTGTTACCATGTACAATATAATAATATATTTTTATATCTTGAAACTTTCTAGCCAAATAAGAAACTACCACACCTACACTATTATGGTCCTTATGAAGATCCAAAGTAGATGGGGAAACTATTATATCAGGATTAAATTGTTTAATTGTATTTAATAATTTCTCATATAACCTATGCTTATTATTAGCTAAACCTAAATCGGGTAATCTCCAAAATTCAAAATCAGTTATCCCTAAACTTTCCATTACAGATCTAGCCTCTTTCTCTCTAATAGAAGCATAGTCCTTTTTACTCAGTTTGAGGGATTTATAAGCTCTAATCTTTCCAAGATAATTACACTCTCCACTTGTAACAAATATAATCTTTATAGACGAAGCTAATCTTTTGGCCTTATCTATGATAAAAAAAGAAGAAATAAGTTCATCATCTGGATGAGGCGCTAAAATTAATATATTTTTGTTTATTAAATCCATCAACTCTACCCTTTTATTTTAATATGCCTTATAAAAGCACAATAATGCAAGTACAGATTAATTCCCCTAGTTCCGATTATTACTATTTATATAATGTAAAATAGTTTTAAATAATTATGATAAAAATTTTCACAAAAAGCTCTCTCTTCTCAATTGATTTATTTCGTTTTTTTAAAAAAACCTTTTATCCCTAGAGTTAATGTATAAATAACATAAGCATTTGTAACAAAATATAAAGAGAAAATATTTCAGTTTTTAATGTAATACCAGAAACTACCAGACTCCAAAATAAAAGGGAGGCCACTTCCTCTTAATAAATTTTATAAGGGTGACCTCCCCAATGGCGCTACAGGTGGGCTATAAATGTCTCTACCAACTAGCCTTTATTCTGAAGAATTCTCTAACTCCGAAAGTCGTTTTTCTATAGCAGAAAGTTCATCTTTAAGCCATTGTGCTCTTGCACTTAAATAGTCTCTGTCATCTATAGCGGCAAAATAAGGACCAGCTCCACGCCAGCCCCAACCTCCTCCAAAACGCCATCCCATGCCACGACCAAATCTACGTCCTCTACCTCTTCCAAAACCAAAAC
>CAZODM010000172.1:0-1946 GCA_964578585.1 uncultured Desulfobacterales bacterium
GATTTTGGCAATCCTATAGAATTTATACCTCAGAAAGCTAGGGCTATAAAAAGAGCTCAAAGATTAGCTTTATCATTATTCATAATTATATTATTCTTCTTGATTTTGTATCTATTAATTTAATAATTTCATATTAACTAGGATAGTTATATTATGTTTAATATTTTTAAAAAACCTTTTTATAAGTTAGTTTCATATTTATTAAATTCAAATTATGTTAATGAGGAATTATGGCATAGTATTAAACATAGACATATATATAATAATTTTGATTTTAAAATTAATTACTATATAAATCCATATAAAAGTAATAAAAAATCTGTCTATACTACGGATAGAATACTTTTAGATAATACTAAGATATCAGAAAAGACACCAATATTTATTACTTCTCGTTTTAGAAGTGGTTCTACGTTTTTGTGGCTCTTGTTTAGAAATTTAGATAATATTACTGCCTATTATGAACCGTTAAATGAGAATAAATGGTTTTTAAATACTGATAAGGAAGTTGATCCTACTCATCTAGGGGTAAATAGTTATAGTGATGAATATAGAAATCTTGACTTTTTATATAAATATTTTTCAGAGTCTTGGAATGATACCCATCTTTATATGACTAAAAAAAATTATGATTATAATTTGTATTGTTATATAAAAGAGCTTATTAAACAAGCAAAAGGTAGAGCTGTTCTTCAATTTAATAGAATAGATTTGCGGCTTGAATGGATAAAGGCTTATTTCCCCGATTTGGTATTGCTACATGTGTATAGAAATCCTAGAGAGCAATGGATGTCTATACAGATAGATGGAGGACCTGTTCCGTTGGATTACAAGATTTCTAGATATGATACTTTGCCCCTTTTTTATACTATAAAATGGGCGAAAGATTTAAGATATACTTTTGAATTCTTAGAACCTGAAGGGAAACATCCTTACGAAATTCATTATTATTTATGGAGGTTGTCCTATATTTGGGCTAGAAATTATGTTCATTATTCTTTTCCTTATGAAAAACTAGTAACGAATTTTAGAGAATTATTACAGGAATTATTTGAGTTTATTAAGATCCCTTATACAGAAGACATAATAAGCAATTTGGAGAAATTAAACAAAGGTAAGATAACACAGCGATGGAAAAATTATGCCTCTGTTGAGTGGTTTGAAGAGATAGAAAATAAATGTGACTTTGTCTTGTCAAAAATGTTTACAGATAAGTGATATGAAAAAGACTTTATTTATTACAAAATATTTTCCTCCTATGATAGGTGGTGCAATTAGGTGGTATGAGGAAGTCTATAAAAGATATCCTATAGGAAAGGCATTTATATTAACTCAAGAATATAACAATTATCAAATTTTTGATAACCAATATCCCGCACCGGTAATAAGAACTAAAGAGTGGGGACATCCTAGTATCCATCCTAAGTTTATAGATAAATATAAAATAATATATAAAGCTGCTAAAGATATAATTAAGAGTCAGCATATTGAATTACTACATGCTGATAATGCTATCCCATCTGGACTTGTAGCATTAATACTTAGTAAGAAGTTTAAAATAAATTATGTACTTTATGCACATGGAGAAGAAATTGTATTATATAGTAGGTATTTTCCAGAAAAGTATGTAAGCCCTTATGTATATAAACATGCTAAAGCTGTTATAGCAAATAGTAGTTTTACAGTTAATTTACTTAAAAATATTGGTGTTAAGGAACAAAATATACATTTAATCCATCCTGGAGTTGATACTAAACATTTTAATCCCAATCTTGATGTATCTAGGTTAAAAATTAAGTATAATTTAGTAGATAAAAAGATTATTGTAACTATAAGTCGTCTACAAGAACGTAAAGGTCAAGACTATGTTATTAAAGCAATGCCTCTGGTTTTAAAAGAAATACCTAATGCACATTATTTGATAGTTGGAGATGGAGAAGAAAAGC
>CAZODM010000173.1:0-1934 GCA_964578585.1 uncultured Desulfobacterales bacterium
AAAGAAATGATTCAAGAGTTAATTCAATATCGTCATCTGTTATATACATTGGCTTGGAGAGATATAAAAATAAAATACAAACAATCTGTTATGGGATTTATGTGGGCGATTTTTATGCCTATGATGGTTGTTGCATCTGGTATTTTAGTAAAAAAGGCTTTTGCTATACTTTCAGGAAGACCTATGACTTTGGCAGATATTGCATCAGTAACAGTAAAGGCACTTCCATGGTCATTTTTTGTTGCTTCTATACAGTTTGCAACAAATAGTTTAATAGGAAATATTAATCTTGTTACAAAGATATATTTCCCTAGGGAGGTCTTTCCTCTTTCTGCAGTACTTGCAAATCTTTTAGATTTTGCTGTAGCGACAGCAACATTAGCAATAATTTTAGTTTTTGCTAAGATAGGTATAAGTATCTATATATTGTGGTTGCCGGTTTTATTATTACTATTTATTCTCTTTACCGCTGGATTAGGTATGTTATTTGCTTGTGCAAATCTCTTTTTTAGAGATGTTAAATATATAGTACAAGTTATATTAACTTTTGGTATATTTTTTACACCAGTATTTTATGACGCTAAGATGTTTCATAAATGGGCACCTCTTATATTAATAAATCCTATAGCTTCATTATTAGAAGCAATTAATTCAGTTGTAGTTTTACATCAACCACCAGATATGTTTTGGTTAGGTTATGCATTTATTTCTTCAATACTTACTTTTTTGATTTCATGGTATATCTTTCATCAAAGTGAGTACAAGTTTGCTGAAAGTATATAAAATTTTTTATATTTAGAGGTAAATAATGTCAGAAGCTGTTATAGAGTTTAATCATGTTTGGAAAAAATTTAGACATGGAGAAATATATGACTCTTTAAGAGATTTAATTCCTGCTCTTTGTCGTAGTTTTTTTAGTAAAAAAAATAAAGAAGAGGAATTAGATAAAAGTAAAAAGGAATTTTGGGCTCTAAAGGATGTGAATTTTCAAGTTGAAAAAGGAGAAGTTCTTGGGATCATTGGGCCAAATGGAGCTGGCAAGAGTACAATTCTTAAAATTATTTCTGGGATACTAAGACCTAATAAGGGATTTGTAAAAAAGAAAGGGAGGCTTTGTGCTCTAATTGAAGTTGGAGCAGGATTTCATCAAGATCTAACAGGAAGGGAAAATATATACTTAAATGGTGCCATACTTGGTATGACAAAAAAAGAAATAGATGCCAAATTTGACCAGATAGTAGAATTTTCTGGCCTTAAAGACTTTATTGAAACTCCTGTTAAACGTTATAGTACTGGTATGTTAGCAAGACTTGGTTTTTCTGTAGCTGCCCATATGGATCCAGATATTCTTTTAGTAGATGAGGTGCTAAGCGTTGGTGATGCCCCATTTAGGGCTAAATGTTTAAGAAGGATGTCAGAGCTTATGCAAAGTGATGTGACCGTAATTTTTATCTCACACAACATGGAACTGATTAGACAGCTTTGTTCAAAGTGTTTGGTGCTTTCAAGTGGTAGAGTTGAGTTTTTAGGTGAAACACAAAAGGCTATAGATAAGTATATGGAAGTATTACAAAAAGGTGGGGGAGCTTCATCTTATGGTACAAAGGAAAAATTAAGACATGATGTAGGAAAGATTTTAGGGCTTAAGATTATTGATAAAAATGGAAATGTAGTTAATCAAGTAGAATGTGGTGATCCTGTAACATTTGAGATTGAGTACGAGTTATATAAGCCTGTGGAAGAATTAGCTGTTGGAGTAAGTTTTTCTTTGCCAACAGGGCTATCTTTAGCAAATTGTAATACAGTAAGAGATAAATTTATTCCTAAAATAGTTTTAGAAAAGTCTATTATTAAACTTTATATTAAACAGATACTTTTGTCACCCGGGGATTACGATATTTCAGTAAGATTAATGAATCCTGTAAAACAATACG
>CAZODM010000174.1:0-1875 GCA_964578585.1 uncultured Desulfobacterales bacterium
CGCCATCCCATGCCACGACCAAATCTACGTCCTCTACCTCTTCCAAAACCAAAACCTCTACCCCATCCAAAACCAAATGGACGCACAGCTACATTTCTTCTATTGGCACCAGTGCCACACAAACCAAGTCCCCAACCCGTTCTGGGGCCTTGTCCTAATGGTCCAGTTCCATTTAATCCAGGCATAGTCATTCCTCCTTACTCAAGTTTAATGTGAATAAGAACTAATCTAATTTTATAAAACCTATACATCCTCTATGCTGAATCAAATATAAACAAATGCTCTATGATGTCAAGATTATTTTTGTTGAATCTCTTTTGCAGTAAACAAAAAAACAAAAAACTACTCTTTTCTTTTTTCCAATAACTAAATTACATAAAAATTTCGATAAAAAGGATTAGCCTACTAGTTCATGATCAATTTTTTCGGGATCACCGCTATTGTAATAGAGAATATTTTTCAGATAGAAAAGTCCATCTAAGTCAATCAAATCAAATTGAAGGGCTATCCCTTCATAATCTACCCTTACAACATGTGCTTTTATATTCAAAGAAAGCGCGCTAGAAGTACCTAAAAGCTGAAGTCTTATATCGACTAAGCTACCTTCACTAAGTCTGTGATCTGTGTAACAATATATACCTCTTAAACTTAAATCTCTTGTCCTCTGACAAAATATGGCGGCACCAGAGACATCATCTATAGGATAAATCCATACACTCGTATTAAATTTTACCCTTAAGTTTTTTCTTCTTTCTTCTTGTTCCACAGTCTAGCACCCTCTTAATCTATAAGTTATTAACAATCTAAATTATTTATGATATCAATAACTTGTTTAAACAGAGTATCTAAAGATAAAGAAGCATCTAATTTCTTTACCCAAGGAAAATCAAATGTATTAAATACATCTGCTACTTTTTTTAAATACTCATAGTTTTCAAAAGAATTTAACCTATCTCCTCTTTTTTTTGATATTCTTTCTATAGCTTCTTCTACTGTAAGCTGCAAAATAAATGCCACATCTGGCAAAGGAGCAAATTGCTCATTTTTTTTTCTTATATCCTCTATATCAAATCCTCTTGCTCCCTGATATGCCATTGTTGATAGATAATATCTATCACAAATAACAATCTTTCCTTGCTCTATTGCAGGATTAATAACCTTCTCTACATGTTCTCTACGATCCTTAATAAAAAGCCCTAACTCCTCTTTCGGACTTAATCTATTTCCACTAAAACTAGATCTTAATAATCTACCCCATTTTCCATTTGTAGGCTCAAAGGTTAAAATACAAGGAATACCTTTAGATAAAAAATGATTATATACCTTGGCACACAAGGTACTCTTACCTACCCCATCAATTCCTTCAAACACTATAAGTTTTCCTCTATCTGCCACTCTAATACTCCTTAAATATAAGTAACATTTTAAGACTATATCATAACCACTATTATTTCTAAATTACCACCCCTTGACTTAAAAAATAGTTTTTGGTAACATCGTTATTCCCTATTAAATATTACGATACTTAGAAACAAAAAATGAAACAGTTAATTACACTAGAAAAAGCAAAAAAAATACTAAATACAATTAAAATAAAGACATTAGCAAAAGAAAAAGTTTCTATATTTAAAGCCATTAATAGAACCCTTGCTGAAGAAATAATAGCTCCAATAGATGTCCCCTACTTTGATAGAGCAGCAATGGATGGCTATGCAATACGAGCTGAAGATACTCTAAATACTTCTAAAGACTCTCCTAAAGAGTTAAAGATAAAAGGAGAAATCATAAATGGTAATATAGCTGTTAAAACACTTAAAAATGGTGAAGCAATTAAGATTTATACAGGCTGTTTAATACCAAAGGGGGCAAATGCTG
>CAZODM010000175.1:0-1856 GCA_964578585.1 uncultured Desulfobacterales bacterium
AAATAATTTATACCGCTTCTATTGTAAAATACAAAAAATGAGAGTGGTATATCTTCGGCTATACTTGAAATTTGAAATGTAAATTCAAGTAGCCTCCGTATTTAAACTTGGATCGCCTTTTTCTAATTCTAATGATTTAGCACATTTCAAATGAACTTAATACCCTTCAATTACAATGTCCTGAGGCAGACCCACTCGCATAAAATACCTTGCAAAAGATTGAGACAGATGTTCTCTATATGGTGGTAATAACCTTATTCTTGTATTGATACTTTTAGCGATTTCCCGAATATTTTGTATTTGAATTCCGTAAACATTCTTAAAATCAACTACGAGATAATCGGATATATCAACATCGCTATCTTTATTTAATAAATGATATCCTGGTAAATGTCCTTTTTTTAAGTTATCAATATGCTTATAAATTGCTTTCTTGGTATTTTTTTGTTCATCCGGTAAATTATCAATGAATGTTTTTAAAGTATAAAAGGGGCAAACAAGAACGATCTCAATTTTATTATTTACTAAATCACAAGTTTGAGACAGTATAATAGAATCTATTAATTTTATTTCTATTTCAGGCTCTTCACCTACAAAAAGTTTTGATGGAGGAATAACAATGGGGCAATCATGAATTAAATCTCCCTGTTCAATTTGACTTGAACTTTTTACTGCTGTGTACCATTTAAAACCCATTGTTAGTCCAGAATAATTTGGGGTGAGAATTTAGTTATAGATTTTACCTTAACTTTGAGTTTATAGCTTTTTTTATAGATAAATTTTGAATTAATATCAAAATCATCGTAAAAATATTCTTCAAAAGAAGAACTATTATCCCGAAATTCTTTATCTTTCACCTGAGTAACAACTCCCTGCAAGATACCCGGTTTCCGTGCAAAAGTTTTAAATTTATCAGGTTCGAAGACAAATAATCTAGTGCTAAATGTATTACGCAGTTGAGTTTCAGGCTTTACCAAAGTTGAAATAAAATCCGTATTAACACTTTCATGTACTTGTAACAGAAACATAATTTATTGTTTGAACGTATTATAAAAATCTTTTTTCGTTATCTTCTTAAAAATATCACTACAAATTTTATGCGCATCGTCAAGCCATACAGATAAATTATCTAACGAATATATTTTTTTACTTCCGATTAATTTAGTCTGTAAAACCAAGCCTGGTTTATTCCCCTTTATTAGACCATTCTTTAAATTTAAAGATAACACATTTTCATTAATATGATAATTAAATATCATATTAATATCTTTTAAATCAGCCGTTTTTTTATTAATAAAATCTTGTTGTATGTTTAATTGCAGATTGTTATTTATAAAACTAACAGGATTTTGTGTATCGAAATTAATACTAAAAAAATCAATATAAGTGATTGAAGGAGTTAAATTTAATGTCGTCGATTTCGGATACACAGTAAAAAATGCTTCTGTTATTTTGTCAATATCCGCTTTAAAATTATTCCAAAAATAAATATTATCAATTACATTGTATGTTAAAAGACCAGGCCCGACTTGTAGTAAAGGATATCCGTTTTTTTCCTTCCTGAATCTGTACGCAGGTATCCCTTTTACAACATCAAACGGAATTTCCGGAGGGATTAAACTCTCCCTATATCCAAATTTCTCCTTTATGTTTGCATATAAATCACCATGTAAGTATTGGAAATCTACAATATCCTGCTTATTTGTAACATCCCATTTTACTTCAAAAATGACCTCAAGTAATGGTGCATTTGGTAGTTTACTCATCCTTTGACATTTATTGCAAAGTTATGGAAAATAATTTAACTATAAACTAAGTTGAAGTGTTAACTTTTGTTAATCAAATGGACGATGGAA
>CAZODM010000176.1:0-1817 GCA_964578585.1 uncultured Desulfobacterales bacterium
GAGGTAATATGAGAAGCTCTAAACAAAAGAACTTTACAAGTTTTGATATTGCTAAAGAGATGAGAAGGAATTTTAGAGAGGATATTGAGTCTTTGCCTATAAACATGAGATATAAAAGACAAATTGGAAGGTTTATAAGAAAGATAGAAAGGGCACATAAAAAAACAGATAAAAGCAAGCTTATATTTTAAATGTATGAGCATAGAACTACTTCTAACAATTCTATAAAACTATATCTTACCAAAGCTCCTTTTTCTAGTTTTAGTTTTGTTGAAAAAAATTTTAAGGGTATTTATTCCCTAAGACGTTGTTTTTCCCTAGCTAGAGCATTAGGGGTAAAGACATTAACACTAGAGGATATCCCAGCTAAAGGTATTATAGAGGATGAAAACAAAGAAATACTAGAATTTTTCCCTAATTATAGATGTAAAGGTGTAGTTAGGCTTTGCTTTTGGAAAAAGGAATTTAAAGAGCCCTCTGATATATCCAGTCTTTCTAATAGGCATCTTATAGGATATGCAATTTTAAAGCATGACAGTGTCAAATCTAAAAAGTTTGACAGGTGGCATATTTTTGAGGCTGTATTTAAGATTCCCTCAACTATGGGGTTTTATATTACAATGCCTAAATCATTTAAGATCACCTGTAATCAAAAAGGCTTTTGCGTTAATGGAATATTGTATTGCCAGCAAAATTCGCTTAACAAAGCATGTGCTCAAGTAGCACTTAGAACCCTTTTATCAAATCATATATCACAAGATATATCATATAAGCAAATAAATACTATTTGTGGGATTACTCCTCAAAGTGGAAGAAAACCTTCTATGGGTATGGGGGTTTCAGATATCAGGGCAGTTTTAAACAATTTTAAGATTGGTTTTAAAGATATAGATTATACACAAAATGAACGTCTTAGGTATGAACTTCCATATCAAAAGTTTTTATATGCTGGAATTGAATCTGGTGCAGGAGCATTACTTGGTTTTCACCTAAGTGGACCTAGTATTCAAGATAATCTTCCACCTAGACATATAATTCCTTTTTTTGGACATACATTTAATCAACATACTTGGGTTCCTGATTCTAAAGAGAGTTATTTTGATGTTGGTGGTGGAGTTGGGTATTTACCCAGTGACAATTGGACAGATAGTTTCATTGGACATGATGATAATTTTGGTCCTAATTACTGTGTGCCAACATGTCATGTAAAAAGGGAGAGTGTAGATTATGTAGTAGAATTATTCAATTCAGAGGTAAGGTACAGTGGAGTTCATGCAGAGGCTGTAGCACTTGGTTTTGTTTATTCATTAGTTAGGGCTGTTGACTATAAATCCAGTAATAATATATGGATTAAAAGATTGTTACATTTTACAAGGCACAAAAAGATTGTACTTCGTGCAGTTTTTGTTAGTAAAAAGAGATACTTACGACATCTTCTTACATGTAAAGACTGGGAAGGTAACAAAGAGAGATATGAATTTATAGAAGGACTAGAAGATGTTTTACCTAGTTTTTTGTGGATTATAGAAATATCTTTACCGCAACTTTTTCCAGCAAATGAAAGAAAAGTAGGAGAAGTTGTCTTAAATCCTTACATTAAGCCCAATATCTCAACAGATGTTGATTTTGACCTATTTCTACTCGCACGTATCCCTTGCTACTATTTCTTTTTAGATTCCCTGAAAGAAAACAATCCAACATTTTTACTCTTAAAGAGCAATATAACTTCTCACATGCCTCTCATTAAACATAGATAATCTATATTTAGTCTATATAATGCTAGATTCTTTAGTTAAGAATTATACAGTTAACTTGAA
>CAZODM010000177.1:0-1811 GCA_964578585.1 uncultured Desulfobacterales bacterium
TTTGGTTATGTATGACTTTTGTTGCACTTTCTATATCTCGTAGTACAGGACATGCTTTAAGAGGGGTCCTTTTATATTCAGGCTATCCATTTCTATGGAAAAAAATTGCTCCTTATTCAGGTGGATTAAATTCTATAGCATTTATTTCTGCAGCAGTTCTTACTTTTTACTTTCCAAATGTACAAAAAGTTATGGAAGTTATAAAAGAAGATGCTAGAAGACTCAGAGAAGCAAAGGAAGAAATAGAGATTGCTCATAAACAACTTAGAAATTTCAATTTAAGATTAGAGGAAAAGGTTAGGGAAAGAACGAGGGCTTTAGTGCTATCAGAGCAAAAATTTAGACGACTATTTGAAGGCTCACGTGATGCAATATTTTTCTGTGATCAAGATGGTTGTATATCTGATATTAATCCAAGTGGTATGAATATGTTGGGTTTTAAAATAAAAAGTGAAATCATAGGACTCCCAATGAAACAGTTCTTTGTAAAAGAAAAGGATTGGGAATTGTATTATAACAGTATTTATAATCAGGGATATATAGTGGATTTTGAGACACAATTTAAAAGAATAGATGGTTCAACTATTTATCTTATTATTACTGCAGGAGCAATAAAGGAAAAAAATGGAACCATTATTGGATGTGAAGGGATTGCAAAAGATATTACTACGTTTAAACGCATGACAGAAAAGCTTATATATTCAGAAAAAATGGCTTCCATAGGACAATTAGCTGCGGGAATTGCTCACGAGTTAAATACTCCTTTAGGGATTATTTTAGGATATACACAACTGTTAAAGGAAGATATTAAAGAACAGGAAGCTTTAGAGGAGCTCAAGATTATAGAAAAGCAGACCAAAAATTGTAAAAGGATAGTTTCTGACTTACTTAGTTTTGCTAGATCTTCAGAAGGAAGATATATTAGTAAAATACAAATTAATGATTGTATTAGACAAACAGTGACTATAGTTAAACATACTTTTGAACTAAAAGGTATTAATATTGTCTTATATCTTGAAGAGAACTTGCCGAAGGTAATTGCAGATGAGAATAAATTTACTCAAGTGCTAATGAATTTGTTAAATAACGCAAGAGATGCAATTGGAGAGAATGGTACAGTTTATATATGGACTAAGTCAGAAGGAGAAAAAGAGGATTGTCTTGTTAAGGTTATAGTTGGGGATACAGGGGAAGGGATTGATGAGAAGATAAAAAGAAGGATTTTTGATCCATTTTTTACAACAAAGCCTGCAGGACAAGGTACGGGTTTAGGCCTTTCAGTGTCCTATGGTATAATTAAGGAACATGGAGGCACTATAGACGTTTGTTCTCCACCTTCAGATAGGGAGTATGTCAATAAAGGGATAAAAACTATTTTTATTGTAACATTGCCTGCAAGCACTTCAGAAAAAGCCAAAAAACGACTTAAACAATTAATATCTGTATGCTGATCTTTGTTTAATTTACGAGGGCTTATAACATGAAGAGGCTTCTTATAATTGATGATGATCAAGATATGGTAGCTATGTTAGAGAGGCTGTTTAAGAAGAAAGGAGTATATGATGTCTATACTGCCACTTCTAGTGATGAAGCTCTAAATATTTTAGAAAGAACAGTTCTTGATGTTGTAATTTCTGATGTAAAAATGCCAAGGATGGATGGAATTGAATTATTAAATGCCATAAAAAAAATTGATGATACTATTTCTGTTATTTTAATTACTGGCTATGGTACCATAGAAATGGCCGTAGAGGCGTTGAAAGTTGGTGCCTATGATTTTATAGAAAAGCCTTTTGATAATCAGCGACTTG
>CAZODM010000178.1:0-1786 GCA_964578585.1 uncultured Desulfobacterales bacterium
TGCTGGTGTTGAATGGCGACGGTTTGTTCTCTTGTTTCGTTGACGGTCAGCACTAGACAGCGATTTAATAACTCTTCATCCAGTTCAATGGCTGTGGTGGTTAAAAAAATCATCACCGGGCCTTCGACATGGTATTCCTGTGTCACCATTTTGCCGCTTTGAGGGTCTTTGCCTGTGGTGGCTATGGTGAGTTCGCCCTGGCTTTGTAATAGTTTTAAAGCATAACTGGCTTCACTCACGCCTTCTTCTTCGGCGATACCTAATATTTTGTGTTTTAAATCGGTTTCTCCCAGATAAAATAGGCTTTGCCCAGTCATGGCACTGTACTGGATGCGTTCTTCTTCTGGCATCAGGTTAAGTACAGCATCCATCAGTGCAGATTTACCGGCAGCACTGGTACTCTGGATTAATATTGCCAGCGGTTTATCCAGTTTGCGAGACACACAAGCAAGATAACCCGTTAAGGTGTTGGTATCTTCGCCGACGATGCCGCATTGCCTAAAGTCTGCCTGAATGCGTGTTAACAGGTCGGGGGATTTTAATAGGGCTAATGCGGTTTGGTTTTCTTCATCTGTCAGCGATATTGTTTTTGTTTTAGGTTCCTGCAAAGACTTTAGCCGTTGTTCTTGCAGACTTTCCAGTTTTAATAGGATTTTGCCTAAATCGTGTTTGATGATGTCTTCTTTTATGCCTAATTCAATCGCCACTTGTTTGATAAATACACTGCGCGGGCGTGATTGATAACAATCCAGGGTATCAACGTGAACCGCTTCGCCTGCACCGTCAAAGGCGGGGCGTGAGACTAGACAATTGATTTTTAACTGGGCGTAGTTCTGGTTTTTATCCAGTCCTCGGATGCGATAGCGTCTATCTCCTAAATTAATCACCAGTTCTTCCATATCACCGAGGGTTTTTATTTCGGCTTCGATCATCAGGGCTGGTTTTGCTGGAATGGGCGTGGCAACTATTGATTCTTCTGCTACTACTTCGTCTTCTATTTTAGCGGCTAAAGAAGGAATAGGATTGCTGTTTTGTTCTGATTCCAAGTCTGTTTCAGCCTCCAAAACCAAAGGGTTTGTAGCCTTTTTATTTTTAGTTGCTGTTTTTGTTTGATGGTTCTCTGGTGGCGTTTCTTTATCAGTACGCTCATTATCAGAATGTGCTATTCCCGAAGTGCTAATAGTTTGCGGTTTGCCTTTGCCTAACCAGACAGCAGAACGGATAACCACAGCTAAACTTTTACTCGCTGGCTGTACTTGCAACGCATATGAGTTAGCATCCATATTTTTAGGAAATTGAATGCGGTAGCAGTCAATGCCAGATCCAATCAGTTTTTCGGCTAACTTTTCAGCAGAACTGTTTCCAGCGACATCACGGTCATAGGCAATTAATACACGTTCGGTATTATTTTTCTTAAAAGCAGCCAGATGATCAGCGGTAAAGCCTTCTATGCCATAGCTGGCAGTCACATTCCTAAACCCAGCACACCAAAAAGTTAAAGCATCAATCAGCGATTCACAGAGGATAACCTCATTTGTGGCTTTTAATGCGGCTTCATTCCAGATGCCAGCATGTGCGCCTGGTAAATATAAATGCGTGGGCGTGCCTTTTCTCAAGTTGTCATTAATCTTGCGCCCGTAAATTTCCATTACCTGCCCGTATTCATTAATCACTGGCATGACAATAGAGCCATTAAAATGCTCGTGTCCCGAAGCCCGTAATAAACCAATGCGCTGTAATTGCCCTCGGATGGCTGCGCCTTCTTTACGGTTTTTTAACGGCAAAC
>CAZODM010000179.1:0-1786 GCA_964578585.1 uncultured Desulfobacterales bacterium
AAACGATTATAGGAGTCCTGATTGTCCATTTTCAGCATGCGGCTAAATAAATAATCATCGCTTTTCCGAACTTTTTCCAGGGCCTCCTTTTTGAGCTCCGCGGGTTTCTTGATCTTTATCTCAGCGTCTTTTTTTGCGCCTGAGGCGGCCTTGTTCATCTCCTGAATATTAAGATACTGGCTTACTACCTGATATTTTATATCTTTACGCCATCTATCACGTAATTCTTTTATCGTCTTACAATAGCGTAATTTTTTAGCATCAGACTGCATTGACTCAACCTTATTTAAATCAATTCCTTTTTTAAATATGGCCGCGGTTATTGTCTCTACCTGCTTTACCCGCTCCTTTAATATTTCATCAGCGGCAATGGGAAACTGTAAATGCCCGCTCCTCATCTCGTCATCTAATTTTAATTTAAAGCCGCTGAGAGAATCAATATCCTTCTGGAGAAAGAACTGTTTACGCGGGTCAACCTGCTTGAGGTAAAGTTCGAAGGCCTGAACGGAAATCTTATTATCTAAAGGCCGGTGGTAATAATGGTAAGTGGTTATCTCATGGTTAATTATATAGCTTAAAAGTTTGGCCCGCTTAAGCTCATAATCACGGCTGTGCTCAGCGGCCTGTAAACAGGAGGCGGTTATAAAAAAACTGAAAAAAAGTAGAAAAGCGATACGTTTCATCATAATATTTGTTCCATTTTTTAAAAAAATGAAGATAACTCGCGGTTATCAGAAGTATATATGAACAATATCATTTAGAGAATGGCGTTTCGGCAAAAATTGATTCTACCATCTCCGTATAATGATTTAGTTTTTTTGTCTTGGTAGTTTTTTTTCTGATTTTTTCTGAATTTTCAAAAATTACGGCGAGATAACGCCAAATCCCTTTTAAACGACCCAGGATATGAGAGTCACCGCATAAACGTTCTTGATATTGTCGCAACAGATCATCTAAAAAAGTTTTCAGTATATCTCTATCGCTGTCGCTTTTCAAGTACAATCCCCCGGCTTTGAACCCGGCGCTTAGAAAGGGGTCGGCAATGAGGCCTCTCCCCACCATAAGGCGTTTTACCCCCGGCAGACGTTGATTGACCTCGTTGTATGAGGCCTGGTCAGTAATATCACCATTATAAATCAGGCGGTGACGACTCAGAGACTGGCAGTTCCGAAAGGCCTCAAGATCGGCGCGGCCTTTATACATCTGGCGGCCGAGACGGGGGTGAATAATTATCTCGGTCAGGGGGTATTGATTCAGGATGGGTAACAGTCTGTAAAGCTCCGCGGCGGAATCAAGACCCAGTCTCGTCTTGATGGAAATCCGCTCTGGCCAGCGGGCCATTACAACATCCAGCACCCGGCAGATTTTATCCTGGTGCGGCAGCAGACCGGAGCCCCTCCGTTTTTTTGTTACCATGGGGCTTGGACAGCCAAGGTTCCAGTTAATCTCCGGCCAGCCGAGGTCAAATATATGCCGGGCGGTGAAGAGAAAATCATTGGGATCGTTACTCAATATCTGCGGAATCAAGTCCGTGTTCCTATTATTTTCAGGACTTATATCGCTTAGATAGGCTGGTTTTATCCGCCGGGTACCATTTGCCGCGCTCAGCGAACTTATAAAGGGAGCCATGGCCCGATCCACCCCTTTAAAATAGCGCAAGAAGGTAGTACGGTAAATACAATCGGTTATTCCCTTCAAGGGGGCCAGGTAAATTTTCATTGGTAGATAATGGGTAACTGTTTAGCTAAGGCGGATAACTTGCCCTAAACTATGAACTGTAACTGTT
>CAZODM010000180.1:0-1778 GCA_964578585.1 uncultured Desulfobacterales bacterium
AAATAAGGGTGTATTTCCGGTCGGTAATTTTTCCTGCTGGAATTTGATGTTTTCATGATTCCGACCTTTCGTTATCGATTAAGTTAATATACTCTTTGGTTAATGATTTTGAAAGCCCGGTTGCATAAGAAATTTTTTCTAGTGCCCAGCCATCCTTCAAACAAGTGTGAACCCGCTTGAAATCATTGATGTATCTGGTTACTGCCGCAGGAGAATGATTTGTCTCTCGCGCAGTAACCTCGATTGTTTTTCCCTCATGAAGGCATTTAATGCATATTATTCGCTTATGTGTTAGTGTTGGTCCAAGGTCATGGATATTGCCACGCCGGGGAATGAGCCTGCCAGTTTCTCTTTCGAGTTCACAAACATATTTGGATATAGTACCTGGAGAAAGTCGCATCATGCCGCCAACATCGGCGTTTGTCAGTACTCCACCTTGTTCAAACGCCTGTTCAAACAACCTCGCCGCTACATTTTTATTCCGTTCACGTTTTTTGATTCCATTGAGCAAATCATCAACATCTTTGAGGTTGATCAGATCAAGAATTACTGGATTTAATTTACATTTATCAATGGATTTTCCATATCCGGCGCGTTCATTGACGTCGACAGCATACCACACGACTTGTCCCATGCGCATACGTTCAGTCGGCGGACAAAAATGATCAAAAATGCTGATTATTTCTTTTACAACAGGCTCAATTGTTAGTGCTCCGCCGAGTTGCGGACAGTTTTGTTCAAAGAAATATTTCAATGTCCCGTCAAGAGTTTTGCGTTTCCACGCTGGTTCTTTTGAATTCAATTTAGGTTTCATTTGTTCCTCCCGTTTGTCTGCCCATGCTTTTTTTTACCGTCATGTGCTTCCCAAAACGCACTACCTACACGCTCAACTTTCTCTAAAATATCTTTATAGCGAGATTTTTTGCAGTGTTCATAATGAATGCCTAAACAAGTATTGACCTGATGAATGCTGCATCCCACAACCATTGCGGTTTTCAAGCTGTTTCGTAATTGCTGCTGGCAATAAATAATACGGCAAAAACTGGAGATATACCGTTCAACAGCTTTAAGAGAGTGCTGGAGGTTACGGGCAATATTTACCGCTTCTGTTCCCTCAATAAACTGCTTTATTACTTTTTCGCGATGTGTCATGCCAGGACCGATATCACATTTATTGCCGCGAGTCGGAACCAGAATGTCGTGTTGCTTTTGAAAACGCTGTTGATCATTACGGATAGTACGCGCATCGCAGTCCAATAGTTCCGCTAGATCCTCCTGAGTTAATAAAGTTCCCTGTTCAAACGCTTCAGTGCACATGCGCATAATCTGTTGGCCGCGCTTAGCGCTTGCCCCATACTTATTTTTGACCTCGCGGTCTTCACTGAGCAGATGGACGGTCAAACGGATTGTTTTGAATACGCATTCAGAAAGCGGCTTTCCGGGCGGTTCTAACGCGTCAATAGCTTTCCAGATCATCTGGCCAGGTTGAAGAGTCGAATCATCGCCATAAGGGCCCAAACGAAAAACTTCATGAGCTTTTTCAGCGATTACCTCAGCTTCAAATTTTGAGCAGCTTGTTCCAATGGAAATGAGGTTGGCGAAAGTTTCTGACGAATCTCTTAATGAAATTCGCTTTTCAAATTGGCAATTACGTGCTACAGTGTTTTCAATCATGGCGAAGCTCCTTTTTTATTTTGTTCTGCAACAAAAATTTAGGATGCTTCGCCTCTTTTGTCAAGTCTAATTGTTTCTTACCGGAAATACGCCCGTAACGGAAT
>CAZODM010000181.1:0-1747 GCA_964578585.1 uncultured Desulfobacterales bacterium
CATGTACCTGATGACATTCAGCACAATTAGATATATTTGGATGTACATATAAGCTGTCTTGATTACGTTCATAAGTGTCTTCATGACATGTCCTACAAAGAAGTAATTGGGGTGCTCTCAAAAGGGCCTTTGAGTCACCTGCATGTGGACTATGACATATTATACAACCATTACCCTGAGCCCCTAATAAATGATTATGAATTGATAAAAGCTTTTTAGAAATATCCTTATGACATCTTAGACAATCTTCTGCTGTAACCTTGCCTTTATTATGACATATAGAACAATTTTGTTTATATGGTCCGTGTAAAAACTTTCTCATCATATATTTATTGTTACTTCCATGAGGATCATGACAACTTAAACAATCACCAATATCTTTAGTGGGAAAGTTTTTGTGAACTCTCAACATTTTAGATTTTTTATGACATGAAAAACATATATCGTCACTATCTCTCTTTAACAAAAGACTATTATTTGCATGGTGAGGATCATGACACACTACACATTGCCCTTTTTTAAAAGGAGGGTGTATATAAGCGAAATGTCTAATGAGTTTTTTATGACACTTAAAACATTTATCAGCTAATCGGCCATTAATTAAATTAGAATAATTTGAACAATGAGGATCATGACATGTCAAACATTGACCCTTTCTAACTGGTTCATGCTCAATTCCTTGAGCAAATAATATTTTATCTTTTTTATGACAATTATAACATAAACTCGCTTCCTTATCTCTTAAGAGTCCTTTATATTTTGAACAATGGGGATTATGACATATTATACATTGCCCCTTAGCTACAGGAGGATGTACTATTTTACCAACAAAATGAGACTTTTTGTGACATTTAAAACATATTGTTGCACTAGTATATGAAAAACTATTACGTGAAAAAGATAATATAATAAAAATGGCAAAGCTTATAATGATGCCTATATATTTCAAAATTGTTCGATTATACCTTAAACTGACTGTTATTTTCATTAGTTTGCCCTCCGAGGATGGCACAAAATACACTTCCCATTTTTAAATGGATTATGCTTATATTGATATAATAAGTTTTTCTCTAAAGCCCCATGAGGATCATGACAATCAAGACAAGAATTGGCCTTGGGCTTAATATTATAATGAGCTTTAATAAATGACTTTTTGCCCTCGTTATGACATCTAGCACAAAGTGAGGATAAGGATGTTTTTGTTATGTTGGGATATAAAGAACCATGAGGATTATGACATGTAGTACATTTCTCTCTTGCAGGTTTATGTGCAAAACCCTTGGTCCAGTCTTTAGATATATTGATATGACACCTTAAACATAAAGCAGGTTGTGAACTTAACAGATAAAATTTATGAGGTGAGCCATGAGCACTATGACATGCACTACAATCTAATCTAGCAACAGGCTCATGAACATATTGCTTTTTTAAATCACTTTTTATACTACCATGGCATTTTAAACAAATCTTTCCTGGCTGTTGATTCATATGAAATTCATACATACTTGCATGAGGATTATGACACTCTATACATTTACCTTCTGCAAATGGCATATGAAGTTTTTCACCTCTTCGAGGATTTTTTAAATTCTTATGACAACTATAACACAGTGCTCCCCTCTGTACTGGTTTTAATAAAAGATTTGAAATACTTGACTGGTGAGGATTATGACAATCACTACACTTACCCCGTGCAAAAGGAGTATGAAGACTGTATTCCCCTCTTTCAAGTTCTATATTCTTATGA
>CAZODM010000182.1:0-1744 GCA_964578585.1 uncultured Desulfobacterales bacterium
AGAGGAGCCCACTCACTACGTCTTTTAACTGCAACAATCCTTACCTTTTTTACCTCAGTTGTTTCTATTAAGTTAGACCTTGATATCTCTTCTCCTTCTAAATCATTATGTTGTACCTCTTCATCTTTGCTAACGATATCACTGTTTTTTTTGTGATTTTCTTCTTTATCTATCTTTTCTTCTTTTTGCTCATTTATTGGTTCTATATCTAAATTATTTTTATCTGGCTCTTTTGGTTCTTTTTTTATATCTTCCATAAAATAAAATCATAACAGATTAATCAAAAGTAAAAAAGACTTTTCTATTATTTAATTAGAAACATTTTCTACCTGTATAATAAGGTGGATTTACAGTTAAGAGCCAACTGTCATCTCCTCCATGGAAATGACAATAAGTACAAGGGATAAAAAAGGTCCCCTTAGGATGACACTGCATACATCTTTTAGGATATTCATATGGTGCAGAATATCTCTTCCATAAGGGGCCACCATGATGTATCTCAAATTGGTTTGAAATGTGGCATCTGTTACATACTGCTCTCCACTGGTAGGAGGTATAATCTGTAATATTTATAATTGTATTCGTAAGATCATCCCATGTTTCATTTCCATTTATAACCCGTCTTATTAACATAATATTAGGAGCACCATGTGGCTCGTGACAATCTAGACAAGAAAGTGTTATTCCTGATGTGTATCCATGTTCTAAAAGATATGTGCTATATGGTGGTAAAAGTGTTGCTGTTACATTTCCTGTAGCATTTGCAGCGCCATGTTTATCTCCTCCTGTCTCAACCCCTGAAGAGGGATTTACAGTGATAGGATCAGTCCAATCTATCTTCTTTAGGTCTCTACCTAAAGTGGTGCTATAAATTACATTAATCTTGTTGTGACATCTTGTACAAAATGTATTCCAATCAACAGTCTTAGAGCCATCTGAGATATTGATTCCTCCTGGTTCATAGCTGGTTTTAGAATGATAATAAAAAGGAGCCTGGTAATATTGTGTTGAATCTTTGAGTGTTTCTGTCCAAAGTTTATTATGCTCTGTTGGTAAAGATACAGCACTGTATAGAGGATCTGTAATATGAGCTTTATCTCTTCTTGCTAAGTGAGGATTATGACACGCCACACATGGATTAGAATAAGAGGTGAAAAAGTTACTAAAATTTTCTTTAGCAAAAACGTAAATATCATAAAGATTATGATATGAAAGCTCATTAAATTGATCTAAAATACTTGTTACTGTCTCTGGAGCCCCTGCAAAAGTGGTACTAAAATCATCATTTACAATACCTCCATACTGTAGAGAGTTATTACTAGTATGACAATAAAAACAAAAATCATCACTTTGATTATAAGGATGCTGGGTTAAAGCTGTATTAAAATTATCTGCAAACAATGCAAATGCCGAAGCCTTAGAAGACGTTGGTGCTGGTTCAATCCCCCCTATACTTGCATGCATCTCATGACAATGGGCACAGTTTCCCCTTGCATAGCCCAAATTTTTAGTAGCTTCTCTACTTACACCATATTTATAAGAACCATGAGCAGAATTTGTATAGCTACCAGCATAGATTGAAGGAGTCAAAAATAAAAACCATAGTATTGTAAACATAATAATATATCGATTCATCTTAAAAAACATAACACGTCCCCCCGGTTACTACTTATCCTTCTGTAAGATTTCCCCCTGTTTTAGTTATAGATTAAAACTATTATTAAAATTGTAAATAGAAAAATCT
>CAZODM010000183.1:0-1716 GCA_964578585.1 uncultured Desulfobacterales bacterium
TCCGTGGCACAAGAACCTCTATCCCGAGGTACCACTCCGTGGCACAAGAACCTCTTCGAGGAGACCTTTATTTGTAGCCAACTACTTTGGCGGGAACGTTTTGTTGAAGGCAAAGTATAGACCAATGCGAAATTTTTTGCTCCTCTGTTGTTCCTGCTATTTTAAGTTAGAATTCTATTTGTCTGTGGAATATTCTGCATCCCACGCTATTTTTCCAGAGTTGTAATATGTCTTTGCCCTGAATCCTTGCATAATTGGATTAGTATCATCAACGCAAGTTTCTAGGGTTTTCCCTATAAATTCATCTTTAGATTTCACATCATGTAATTTTTCGTCTACTCCAGCATATTCAAGATTTTTTATGATATCTTCAGGATGTGCCCCTGTAAAAATAGTTACTGGAATGCCTTCTTTGATTTTTTTGAGAGCATATTCTTGTGTTAGTGGCAATCTTTCACCTCGAAATCTGTCCCCTTGATCATAGACGTCGTGTCCAATTAAGGTGCCCTCAACATCAATAAAGACCCCTGAAACAACTTCATTAGTTCCTGCAATAGATGGTAACCCCTTCTCTCTTCTACGTGCTTCAGTATATTTTAAAAAGAATTCTCCAATGTCCCCCGATCTACAAAAATCTATTAAGTGCTGAGACTCGTATCCTCCTCCTTTTCTTTCTGAAGAGAAATCCATTATAAAACCAGTGTCAGTTAATATCTCGGGCTTAAATGTGAAGTTGTCTAAACCTTCATCTATGTGGAGTAGATTCAACTTCATTATTGGATAAATAATTCTATCTACACAACCAAAATTTTGTGCATCCATTGCTTTCTTTATAGTATAATTAGCTAACTCTCCAGCAGTAGATAATTGTGCTGTTAAGTTCAAATAGGATGGAGATCCTACTTTCCCATATCCCTCAAATAAATGGCAAACACTATGTGTATAACTTGATGCTCTACTAATCTCAACATTAGCACCTTCCTTTATTAATTCTTCAGTCAATTTTGGAATTGCTGGATTATTTTTTAAAGTGGGGCTTATCGGTAACAACTTTCTAATATGTGATTCTAATTCTCTAGCTTTTTCTGACATTTTAAATCTCCTTGTAATTGATAGGAATAATTTATTTATAAATCTTTCGATTTGGTAACTACCTTAGAATAAGAACAGAAATTAAAATTGAATCCTTCCAAAAGAATATTTCGTTTTATGTGAAACATTATGTTTGGATTTATAGAAGATATTATCGACAGTGGCGTTGATGAAATTTATGCATAACTTTTTGATGGAAGCATTTTTGTTTTCGTCGTAATTAAGTTCCTGAGTTCTTCTAAAGAGTACCACTCCGTGGCACAAGAACCTCTTCGAGGAGACCTCCCCAGATTATACTAAAATTTCTGGCAGATTAAAAATTCGTATAAATCATTTGATATAAATATTTGATTCTCGCAATTATCAACAAACTTAAAAACCAACTTCACCAGTTTCAAACATGGGGCTGTAGCTCATTGGGAGAGCACACGGCTGAAGACCGTGGTGTAGGGAGTTCGATTCTCCCCAGCCCCATTGTTGAGAATGGAACGACCGGAGTAGGGAGCGAACGATTCGCTTCGAGAAAACCAACTCAAATTTAAAATATGTTTTCGAAATGCAAATTGTGAGTAGATTCTCCCCAGCCCCATTGTTGAGAATGGAACGACCGGAGTAGGGAGCGAA
>CAZODM010000184.1:0-1708 GCA_964578585.1 uncultured Desulfobacterales bacterium
TAAACTTTCCTTCTCCAATTTTTATTTTTTCAACTAATTGATTATGCTCAACCAAATAAAACTGTTCTTTGATGAACATCTGAAACTTCCTGCACCGGAAGAACGTTCAGCAGAAAAACTGCAAGTTGCCTGGCCGCTTTGTTTTTGGACATGATGATGAACAGAAAAGTCGCTTTCAAAGAACAAGAGGCTATTTTATTGCTTATACAGCAAAACTTTTCTTTAACACTTGAACAAGCCACCACTTTGATAGAACTGGCAGAACAACAAAGAAAACAAGCGACAGATTATTTTCAATTTACTTCTCTTATTAATAAACGATATAGTTCGGATCAGAAGATTCAATTAATTGAATCTCTGTGGAAAATTGCTTTTATAGATGGAGCGCTGGATATGCATGAAGAATACCTGGTGCGAAAAATTGCAGATCTTTTATCTGTACCTCATGCCACGTTTATCATGATAAAGAACAGGATAAAAAGTGTAAAGTAACCTGAGAAAATTTAGGCTTTCCAGTTATCAAACCGTAAGTCGAAAACACCTGTGTGGTTGATAAATTCAAAGTCAAGACGATTTTATGAATAACTCAGACCAAAGTCCCACTAATATACTCAGGATATATCTTGTTCCCTATGCGCTGCTGTTAATCCTGTTTCTTTTGGTGATTGGCGGGGGTGGTAGCTGGCTTTACCTTTCAGCCCGCCATGTCCAAACGGAACTGGTTACCACGCATATTCTGGATGTCATCAAGTCGACTATTGGGCAACTTGAAGCGGAGTATGGTAAGAATGCTAAACAACACGACCTGTCAAACCTAAGCAATAAAGTTGTTCATCTTTATAGTTCGCTTCCTCATCTAAGACAGATTTCTATTCGTAACCGAAACAAAGGTTATGGTGTCAGATTAGCCTCTAACAAACAATTGGTTGATGTTGAGTTAAAGCCGCTCTCTCCGGACCAAATAGCGAAAGCTAACCACCAAACTCTAGCTCATCAGCTGCATTTCAAAGACGGGCCGCTTTTTCATATTACTTTCGATTTAACCGAGGCGAATCAAGACCCTGTACAAGTGGATATTGCTTTTGAGCGGATCGGATTAATGGAGAAAATTGAAACATCGATGCAGTCTCTGATACACAGCATTGTTATTTTTAGCATTTTGAGCCTTGTCAGCCTGTTGTTTGCAATAGGGTTATCAGTCTATATTGGCAGTGCTTCGCATAAAATGGGCGCACGCTTGCAAACTATCTATCATCAAGCGGCAATGGGAAATCTGGCTGCGGATATGGTACATGATTTGAGAAATCTGCTGGCCAGTATCAGAGCTAACATAAAAAACTTGCTCATTATGCCGGAAGAAACGGATGAAGTTGTCGCTGAAATGGATCAGGACTTGATGCGTCTGGAAGGCAAGCTGACTGACTTCCTACAATTAACCAAACCCCGTAACGAACTCTTTACAGTCGTCGAGTTCGGTAGGTTCATGAAAAATATCGTCAGGCAATGCAATCCGATATTTAAAGAAAAACAGCAGTCCCTGACAGTGAGCATTGCACCGGGTATAGCAAAACTGCCGGTGATGGTAGAGTCATTAACGGTTGCTTTAGTTAACCTGCTTGTCAACGCCCGGAACCATGCACCTGAAAACGGGCATGTCTGGTTACGGGCTCATTCTACCGGAACACAGCTTGAAATTATGGTAGAAGAT
>CAZODM010000185.1:0-1704 GCA_964578585.1 uncultured Desulfobacterales bacterium
TCTACGGTAACGTCTAGAATGAAGTATTTGATATTTAAAAACTGCACGGTTATGCTGGGCTAATGTACATGAAAAGTAATGGCTACCGTCATTTTTAGAGACAAAATATAAGTATTTGGTATGTGCTGGATAAAGAACTGCTCTTATCGCACCTATTCCTGGATTAGAGATTGGTCCTGGTGGCAGCCCTTTATGTATATAAGTGTTATAGGGCGTATCTCTTCTTAGATCCCAAATATGTAGTCTTCCGCGTCTCCATATTCCAATAGTCCAAAGACCATAATATACAGTTGGATCAGATTGTAATAACATATGTTTTTTTAATCTATTCCAAAAGACACTAGCGATAATTGGTCGTTCTCTAGGAAGTTCTGCTTCTTTTTCTACAATTGATGCTAATGTAACTACAGTATGTACAGTTAAGCCTAATTCTTTAGTCCTTTTATCAAAGCCTTCTTTATGCCATACCTTCCAAAAGGTATGAACCATAGTAGAGATTATCTTTTTGGCCGTTACCCCTTTTGTAAAATAATAAGTATTAGGGAATAGATAGCCTTCAGCACTCTTTTCATGTAGCCCTAAGGATTCTAAAAACTTTTGATCATGACATAACTTTAGAAATTTTTTTTTAGTAACTAATCCTGCTCGATCTAGTAGCCTAGCGATTTGAAATATATTATAGCCTTCAGGTATAATAATAACATGTTCAAATATTTTTCCTTTTACTAGAGTGGCTAATATTTGCTGTGGGAGCATAGAGGGAGAAAGTTCATATTCACCAGCTTTAATTTTATCCAGATCGCCTTTTAGAGTAGCTAATATTCTAAATGCTATAGCAGAACGAATTAGTCCCTTTTTTTGTAATAGATGCGCTACATCAGAAAATGTAGATCCTGGCACTATGGATATAACTACTGGCTTTGCATTTTGTGAAACAGGCTGATGCATATCCTGCCATAATTTATAACCCTCATATCCTATAGCCTCTAAAGCTAACACTCCAATTAAAATAAGAACTAAGATCCAACCTGGTTTTTTAGATGATTTTTTTTGTGTCATAATTTATGATATTAAATTTACAATTGCTAAAATTCTAATTAATTTTCTGAAAGCAAATTAAATATATTTTAATAAGCTACAGATAATAAAATGGGATATATTTTTAAATACGTCAACCACTTAGTAGGAAAAGCCATTCACTCCTATAAGCTTCTAGAAGATGGGGATCGCATAATTGTAGCAATTTCTGGGGGAGTTGATAGCCTTTTGACCCTTTGGTTTTTAAATTATTGGCTTAAAAAGGCACCTATATCTTATGAGCTTTTAGCTGTTCATCTTGACATGGGTTTTAAAAATAAGGTTTGGCCATACCTTAAAGATTTTTTATTGGGACAACAAATTCCTTTCTATTATGAAGAGACTAATTTTGGTTATCTTGCACATAGTAGATTTAATAAAGCCAAGAGTCCTTGTTTTTTATGTTCTATGTTACGTAGGAAGCGTCTTTTTGAAATAGCGCATAGATTTGGATTTAATAAAATTGCCTTAGGACATCATCAAGATGACATTATAGAAACATTTTTTATGAATATGTGTTTTTCTGGTGAATTAAGCACAATGGTACCTTATCAACCAATGTTTAAAGGCTTAATAACAATTATTCGTCCATTAGCATTAGTAGAAAAAGATAAAATAGATAAGTTA
>CAZODM010000186.1:0-1684 GCA_964578585.1 uncultured Desulfobacterales bacterium
AAAACATGAAGAAGCATCTTATCCTAATCGGCCTATGCGTATTATGGCTAACCGGGCTGCCCTTGAGTGCCATGGCAGCTACAGTTAAGGCCCAGACTATAGATGCCCCCCATCTTAATTTTGACAACAACGCCAATACAGATGACTGCAGTACCTGCCATTTTTCCACCGATCCAACAACCGGGCTGGCATTAAAGCCTGGGGATACCTGTGTTGGTTGCCATACCAACGCCACAGGCGGATATACCGCCAACAGCGCACCCTTAGCCCAGACTCATCGCGGCTTCCCCTGCCAGACCTGCCATAACCCTCATGTTTCCCAACAATATGGCAAGGCCACCCCATTGGTATCCGGCACCATCGACAGCGCCACGGTAAATGGCAATCAAATTAATATGACCATTACGGTTAATGGCGGAATAGACACGTGGCCGACAACTCCCTCAAGATGGATCGCCAAGAGTGTAGACGGCATCAGCGGTGTTGATGCTACCACCGGCTTAACCATCCCCAAGTACAAGGTTGATCGCGGCCTCATTTTCTGGGCAACTGTCGGCCCTAACAATTATTCATTTGAAATTAAAGCCGCCCCATCAGCGACCTCCATTACGGTTAATGGTAATTTGCCCACCGGTGTGGCCGCGTCTGACTTCGTCGGTAAGACCTTCGAGATGCAGTATGGCGAATTATTAGCCAACAAGGTTACGCCGGGCATCTCCTATCGCTACGGAACCACTCCGGTGGTTCACGACGATCCCATCACTAAAGAGCCGGTTTTTGTTACAGCCAACATGAATGGTATCTGCCAGGCCTGCCATACGACTACCGCTCATTACAGAAACAACCGGCCGGAAACGGAACATCATATAGGAGAGACCTGCACAAAATGCCATCAGCACAGTACCGGTTTCTCCATTAATCCCAAAGATTGCGTTAAATGTCACGCCAATTACCCGGAACCCCCAAGTTCCGGTGCCCATGCTATCCATGCCAGCACCAGCGGTTACGCCTTTCCCTGTCAGGTATGTCACAAGGGCGGCATGAGTCCCCAACTGCCAGGCCCGGACAGCAAGGTAGAGCTCGGCTTTAACCTCGTCCCTTTGGGCACATTAGACTTCAGCGGCGCTGACACTCATTATGACGGCACCCCAGGGACTTTCGCTGATCCCAATGGTTATGGTTCAGCCTACCAGGGCGAAAACGGTACCACAATAAGCACGAATGGCAGTTTAACCTGCAGCAATATCTACTGCCACAGCAGCGGCCAGGCTTCAGAACAAGGCTGTTTAACCGCCGAAATTAACGGCAAGACAAATCAGACACCTCCCTGGAACAGTAAAGGGCAATTAACCTGCAAGAGCTGTCATCCACAAATATGGGACAACAGCCCCACCAGTACTCACTATAAACATGTAATGGTTAACCACTACACCTGCGATTATTGCCACTACGGCACCACCACCAACGGCACCACCATCACCAATAAATCCTTTCATGCCGATGGTATAGTAGAGGTAATTGCCGGGCCAAAGGCCGGCGGCGATATAACGTGGGATGCAAAAACCCACACATGTACAACGCTTTTCTGTCATGCTGGCAGAGCCTGGTCTCCCGAGGCGGTAACCTGTAAGGTTAAAACCAAGGCAGAGGCTTTGGCTATTGCCAGCCCCAATGTTGATCCGGT
>CAZODM010000187.1:0-1666 GCA_964578585.1 uncultured Desulfobacterales bacterium
TTAAACTTATCATAATTCCTGTAAACTGAATAATAACTTAAATAAATATTATACTTATCATAAACCCATCTGCTGGCTTTAGTAAAAGTCTTTAAATGACTATACCATTTACTAAACTCATTCACCTTATTTACCATGTCCCATATAATATCAGTTAATACTTCAATTTCATTTCTGTTAGGATAAAGTTTTCTTATTGTCCCTAAAACACCATTACCACTCTGATTGCACATTTTACTCTTCTGTCTCTCCAGCTTTAACGCATCTTCATATCTTTCACTTTCTTTGTGCCACATAACTTCTTTAAGCACCCTAGAAAAATGACTTAAACTAACATCTTCATTAAAAAACTCTTTAACAAATTTTTTTAAAATACTGCCGTTAAACAGCTTTAACTCTACAGCTAACGCAACCAGCATCCTTAAATGCTTAGAATTCCTGCTTTTATCCAAAAACTCCTTACTAGAATACTCAGTATCATCTTTTACTAACCTTATAAGATTATAGACCCTAAACAGCTTCTCTACATATAAAAAACACTCGAGCCCTTGAGCTTGTATCTCATCATATAACTTATATATCTTAGCATAATAGTCCTTCACCCACCCTTTTTCATAATTCTTACACCCCTTAGTTTTCCACACAGGATCAAATAATAGAGGATAATACCAAACCACCGCTTCAACATTATTACTATATTTCACGTCGTCCGACGGCTTTAAACACGTAACATACGAATTATACCACCACACCACTGCATATTTGCACCTAAAACACTCCTGTCTATTCTTAAGATGATTATTCACCTAAGATTTCTCCTAACGGGCTTACTCATCAAATATGCACATATTTCATCTTCAGTCATACCTTTAAACTGCCTATAATATTTCATTATAGCACCAAAATTTATAAAAACATATCTATTGTCTACCATCCATCTACATGTCTTATGTGCACTTAGAGTAGTATTAAACCCTTGAGCCTTGAAATCTTCAAATACCTTAAAAACTTCTGCAAACAATTCAGCAATTTCAGCAGCCACCTTGAGCCGTTTCTCTTTATCCAAATATGAATTCAATCTAGAAAAGAGCGCAGTTAAATAATGCTCCTCTCTCCTAATACACCGCATCCTAATCACTTCTTTTAAATTGCCTAAATCCTCTGTCTTAAAATACAAACATAAATTATAAAAATTTAACACATCTGTACGCTTTATGTTCTGCATACCAGTGTGCTCTATTAAAATACGTCGAGCAGTCACCATATTCTTTTCATCTGCTCTTAAAAAGTCCCTTATCATGTCGTGCTTGTCTTCTAACGAAAAATCTATCTGCCTATTATACTCCCTACGCACCGTGCCGTTTGTATCACACGTCTTCCAATACTTATATACAAAACATTCTAACCCATAATGTTTTAATATCTCATAATACCTCTTTATTCTCTCCTCTTTGTTTTTAACTACACCTCTTTCATAATTCTTGCACATGTTCAGCTTCCATACAGGATCAAATAATAGAGGATAATACCATACCCCAATACCCTTCATTTCATCACTTCTTATCACACCACTGTGAGGCTTTAAACACGTAACCTTAGCATTTTTAGTCCACTTGAGCCCATACTTACAGCTAAAACACTCCTGCATGGCTCTAATTCTTTCTAC
>CAZODM010000188.1:0-1662 GCA_964578585.1 uncultured Desulfobacterales bacterium
CACCTGGTAGACATCGATGGCAGCGGCATGGTTGCACGTCTGATTCCAATTGAAGGTGATTCAATTGTGACTGATGAAGGAACAGTTTTGGTTGGGCAACCAGGTTCTTATGTGGTCATCAGACAGGAAGATATTCGAATTCTGGCTATCGTGGGGCGGGTATACGAACGACTCGATGATGCCAATTTGGAAAAGCCGCACCGATATATACAAATCAAGCCAATGGGTGAACTCAAAGGCAAACGAAGTTTTCAGCGTGGGGTGAAACGTTATCCAACGCTTGGTGCAGAAATACATGTTGTTAATAGTCGCGAAATTAATTCGATATTTACTGATGTTAATCAATATGGTTTTAAGGTTGGATATATGTCCGGCTCAGTGCCGGTGCCTGTTAGTTTGAATCCTTCTGCTATGTTTGGTCGGCATTTTGCAATACTGGGTCAATCGGGCTCTGGTAAATCCTGGACGGTGACTAGTTTATTACAAACAGCGATTTCTAGCATGCCAAATGCGCATATCATTATGCTGGATTTACATGGTGAATATTGCTGGCGTGATGATGATGGAGAATTGCATTCTGCATTCGACAAAAAAGTTGTGCGTTATATGGATGCACGTGATCTGGAAATTCCATACTGGGTGATGACATATAATGACCTGGTTGAATTGCTGATTGATACCGATGACAAAAACGCATCCATCCAAAAAGCATTCCTGAAAGATGTTCTGCAAGAACTCAAGGAGCCAGAAGCTAAAACTGTTGGCATTGGATCAGTATCCATCGATTCGCCAATTTATTTTTCGATTGATGAAGTCTATAAACGCTTTAAAGAAGCCAATGAACAACGTACAGAATTTGGTAAGTCTGAAGGCCTTATGTTTGGTCGTTTTGATGAGTTTCTGTTGAAACTTCAAAGTCGTCTAAATGACTCCCGTTATGACTTTTTATTGAAACCGGAAAAACGTACAGATTCAACTTCATTATCAGGATTATTACGCGACTTTGTTGGTCTTGGAACACCTAAAGCCCAGATTACAGTGATTGACCTGAGCTCAGTTCCTTTTGATATACGCCCAAGTATTACAGCCCAGGTTGGTCGCCTGGCTTTTGAATTTAATCTGTGGAATCCTGAAAACAGGAAATTTCCAATTTTATTGGTTTGTGAAGAAGCGCATGCTTATATTCCACGTGAAGACAGTGGTCAATTTGAAGGCACGCGTAAAACAATGGAGCGAATCGCTAAAGAAGGTCGAAAATATGGGGTTGGCTTAGCTGTCATCAGTCAGCGACCGCATGAATTATCAGAAACAGTACTGGCACAGTGCGGAACCTTTATTTGTTTGCGCATCACCAATCCAACTGATCAGGAATACGTCAAAAAACTGGTGCCGGAAGGCGAGGGTGATGTTTTGAAGATGTTGCCAGGACTAGGGCGTGGTGAGGCATTGGCGCTTGGTGAGGCCAGTCCTTTACCAGTTCGATTTCAAGTGTTTAAGCCAAATCCTATTCCGCACAGTAATGATGTTGATTATCACGAGAGTTGGAAAAAAGGATTGAATGATCTTGATGTTGATGAGATTGTAAATCGCTGGTGGCGTCAGTCACGAAATCGCCGCACCAAGGTTGTGCATGCCAAAAAATTGAATATAAAATCAGGGACA
>CAZODM010000189.1:0-1656 GCA_964578585.1 uncultured Desulfobacterales bacterium
AGATAAGCGAAAGATAAGTTCAACCAATGTATTAGAACGTATAAATGAAGAGATACGCAGACGTTCAAGAGTAGTGTCGATATTTCCATCGAGGGAATCTTATTTAAGGCTTATAGTGACATATTTAATGGAATATACAGAAGACTGGGCAATTGAACGAAGTTACATACATCCACAGAAATTACAGGAAATTTTAGATAAATATGAAGATCAAGTTAAGGCAGCATAGGAAATATGTTTATAGATGCTTACCGAGAAGAAAAAATTGCGAAAAAAAATTGACACGATCAATTTAGATACTATTAATTATTTAATATCATTTTTATACAAAAACTACAATAATTGGAAGGTGTCTTAGACACCAGGAATTGTTCACCTTCACTATTTGGTATAATGGAGAAATAACATGCGACCGATCAAGAGCTGGTGCTACTACAGCCAAATAGTAATACTCTTTGAGGATGGGCTAGGATGGGAGCTTAAACAAATATGTGGATACTTTCTATCTAAAGTAAAGATAATATCCTTTAGGGGATAATTCTAAAAACTGTTCTTTAAATCTATCAAATAAAAAATATCTTATCTCATTACAGAGTTCACACTTTATCCAATACCCATTCATCTTAGGACTAAAGCCATAATCCTTAGAAAAATTATATAACCCTTTAATACCTTCTTTCTGGAGAGTAGTAATTATAGGATACTTTTTAGTATCTAGAGGCTTTCCTATATCTTCTACATCTATAGCTAATCCTGAACAAAGTCCTGGAATATATTTGCCATATAAGTCTACATGAAAATGACTTATGTTTTCTAGTTCTTGACAACCATAGTTATTAACTTCTAAAAGCTGTTCTATGGTTAAGATCTTATGAATAGGTCTAAATGTTTTAAGTGCTCGTCCACCCGGAACTATCCAATATCTTGACTCTACAAAATTTAAATAATCACTTCCAAATAAAGATTCAAACTCTTTAAAAGAATGGGGGATATTGGTATCTAATTTTAAGATATCAGGCATAAAATCTTGCTTCCAAGGGAAAATTTCTATCCCTACATCTTGAGCTACTTTTATAACACCTTGTACTTTATAAAACGGTATATACTCATTGTGAAATGGACTTATTGAAATAAGCAAAGTATGTACACCTATTGAGTAAAACTCTTCTAAAATTTCATATGTAGTTTTAGAATCTTTATACCAAGATGAGTTTGTTTCTATATATTCTAATGGAATGTGATAAGATTTTAATATTTTTACTACAGTTTTAAGTTGTTCTATTCTTAAAAATGGCTCTCCACCACCAATATGAACACTATTTACACCAAGTTTTTTTATAATTGATAGATTTTTATGAACAGTGTTTTCATCAATATATTCCTTACTCCAATATGGACTGCAATTATATAAACAATGCCTACACCTTGATGTACAAAAGTAATTAGTAATTAAGCCACCAGAATACAATTTATTTATCCAAAGTGTCATAATCTTTGATGAGTAAAAAATTTTTAAATAAATTTTTATCGGATCTTTTTTATTAAAATATATTCTTATAATTTTTCAACTTGAGAAATTTTAGTGGTTAATTTCAAGCTAATTCTTCCGCAATTTTTGCTTTGATTGTTTGTTCAAGGGCTTGAGGTTCACCAAAA
>CAZODM010000190.1:0-1656 GCA_964578585.1 uncultured Desulfobacterales bacterium
ATAGGAGATGCCTTTATAAGTAAGCTTGATGGAAATTTAAGTACCCTTCTTGCCTCTACTTACTTGGGTGGAAGTGGTGATGATTGGGTAAATGCAATAGCCATAGACAGTGTAGGAAATGTGTATGTAACTGGTGAGACGTTTTCTACAGATTTTCCAGTAACAGCAGGAGCATATGATACTACTTTTTCAGGTAATGCTACTCTATGGATAGGAGATGCCTTTATAAGCAAGCTTGATAGTAATTTATCAAGTGGGGTACCAACTACAACAACTAGCACTTCACCGTCATCTTTTAGCTCAGGTGGAGACGGTGGAGGTGGGTGTACTATAAATCCAAAAGCTAATGATATAGGATTAGGCATTCCACTGTTAATTTTAGCTTGCTTATTATGGACAAGACGAAGACATCTCCTTGCAAAAAAGAAGTAAGTATATAACAAAGAATAATCTCCAAAAGGCGGATTTAAGTCCACCTTTATTTTTTGAAGGGGGATAAAATTGCACGAATTATTATAGTTGAAAGATGTCAGGTGTGTTTTTAAACAAACTAAGAATCTCTTAAGTTATTAATAAGGTTTAAATAGCTTATTAATAAGTTTATATATTGAAAGCTATAAGTATAATAGGTAATAGTTAGACGTCATAGCGATGAGAAAGTATACTAATGACATTAATGGTAAGAATAGATTCTGAATTTTTTCTAGTAGATAAAAATAAGATATACTTGTTGATATTATTTTGGGGGAACAGTGTACCCTTCTTTTTAGATTTTGAAATCTTTCAATTTCCATTAAGAAGGGTACACTATACCCTTTTATTTTATTGATTAATTACTATATATTTATTATGAGTTTTTACAATAAAAGGAATCAAAATTTTATTTCTACTAGAAATTTCTGTAGAAGATAGTTTATATTCTTTTAACTTTTGAACTTTAGTTAACTTATTTAAATGTTGTGTTATAGAACTAAGATTTCCCTCTATTTTTACTAGATCACCTTCTACCTCAATTCTTCTAGCATTTGCTATTCCAAGTGTAATAAGATTAACTAAAAAAGTTGCTGGATCTGTCTCAATTTTAACTACCACATTTATTGCAGCATCAGCTTTAGTTTTGCTTAATTTATCAGCAATTACTTCGGATAAATCAAAGGAACTAGTATAATCAAAAGCTATTATTTTATTCTCTTTAAAATGAGAAATTACTTTAACCTTTGTAGGTAAGTTATTGAGAACTATAGGTATTGGGCCTCTTCCACTAATTTTTGCAATTGTGCAAGCACTGAGATTGAATACTAAGAACAAAAATATCAAGATAAAAAAATAATTACTAGTAGTCTTGAATATTGATTTAGACATTTGTTCCCTCCTTTTTATTTTTTATTAATCCTGTTTAACTATATTTAAGGGGGATCTCTAATCATTTAATTTTTTTCTAAATAAATATTAATATATCAATAATAATGTATTAATATCCTACTTACTTATAGGCAAATATTATATTGTATAGTAAATAGTAATATAGCAATAAAGCTATAAATTTAGCCTTAATTATTTTAATTAAATTGTTGTCGTTTGTATTTATATTTTTTATATCATAACTATTTGTTAGGATCAATAATTGTGCTTCTCTTTTGCTAAATAATCGATACT
>CAZODM010000191.1:0-1652 GCA_964578585.1 uncultured Desulfobacterales bacterium
CCTCCGCTTGACAGGGTCCTTCGTCCGTTTAGACTTCATGACTCTCATCCTTATGTCGACCGTCCTTGCCAAGGACAACACTCCACCTCTCCTTGATGAACGAACCAGACTACAGGATGCAAGCACACTGCAGCCATAAATATTTATTGTACATGATACATGTGAATATACATCAGGTCAAATGGGAAACTAAGCTTCCAGAGGCCTAACTAGATAAATCGGTTCTGGTGAGAAGAAAAGGGCGGGAAGAAATATTAGTCCCCTGATGGGCAAAAGATTGGGAAAGACCGTGGAACAGAATGGAAGCGAGTTCCTAGACGATCTTCTGATAGGTCATCAGGTAAGGGTAGCAGTAGATATGAACCTATTAAAACTCTAGGTAAAACAAACTAAAAAGTAACAGGGATGTACATAGGGACGCAACTCAGTGTGAATCAAAGAGAAAAGCAAAGACTCCGCCACATTACCACTTCAACCCAACAGGGTCTTGCGTTAATTAAGAACCGCCAAAGTTGGCAGATTGTATTCTGTATAAAACCTTTCGCATAAGTTTGATATAAAAACTTCTCAAGAGAAAATCTAAAATATAATTTGTAAATTAACTAATACAGTTACTTAATAAAATATTACTTGTTCCGCTCAGCGTACTCTTTGCATACGCCCCACCTTTTACTTTATCTATTTATAAAAACTTTACCCTGCTCATATATCTTATCTCTCTTTTCATCATCTGTTGGCAGGATGGTGTAGGTTATGCCTTGCTCCTGCATATCTATCGCCAGTTGTTATCTCTGCCGACTGACTCACTTCTCGGTCTATAGCTACCTCAGCAGTACAGTAACATACCTCGTCCTTTTATTTATCCTGCAAAAAACTTTAATTTATCTTTATCCCCTAATTTATTTAGCTACACTGCTCCACCCCTCTTCGTTAGCCGTTTCTTTTATCTGTTCTCAATAAGGTAATATCCATGTGTGCTATTTTAGCTCTTCCTCCTATCAACTTAAAAAAGATCTACTAACTCTTGACTTATATATGAAAAATATACTGAAAAAGATCATTTTGTGTCTTTCCCAAAATGCAAGAGTTACTTCGCTTATCCTTAATTCTTGTATAAAATTTTATTTATTTTGAAATGCTATAAATTTATTATATTAACTTTAAACTGGAGGAGAAATATAAAAGGAAACAGCCCTTACAGTAAAATAGGTTGCTAAATATCTACAGGTAAATAAGAGAAGTATTTATAGGTTAGCTCAAACTGGAAAGATTATGTATTTTAAGGTTGCTGGCACTTGGAGATTTTGGAAGAAGGAAATTGATGACTAGCCTAGAATAGGTCAATCAAATTGGTCAACCAAATTGGAGAACGAAGAAAATGGATAACAATAAACAAGTTGATTTAACTTTTATAACAAATGAAAAAAACAAGAGACTTCTTGATAGGTTCAAAGTGCTTATAAAAGATACTCGTCTCTTCGATGTATTAGTTGGATATTTTTATACAAGTGGATTTCATGCCTTATATAAGTCACTTGAATCAACTGAAAAAATCAGAATTTTAATAGGAATCAGTACAAACAAAGAGGTAATAAAATTAATTCAAGAATCAAAAATTGAAACTCAGCATAGCCTTCAATTTTCACATGCAG
>CAZODM010000192.1:0-1632 GCA_964578585.1 uncultured Desulfobacterales bacterium
TTATGATTTTTAAAGTTTTATCTTTAGAGCCATCATCTCTAATAAGAAGCTTCCAATTTGGATATGATTGAGAAATAATAGAATTGATCTGTTGCTTTATAAATTTTTCACCATTGTAAGTTGCCATCAATATCTCAACAAGAGGATAAGTATAATTACTTCTCATAAGGTAATTATATTGTATATAAATAGGTAAAAGGTAAAGCTGATTCCCCAAAGTCCTCGTTTTTTTAGTTTTTAGAACAGAGTTTTTCGTATAATTGTTTATATTGTTTTTATAGCTTCATCAAAGGTCTCGAAGAGATAACCGTTATATTCATTTACTACTAAATCTCTAGTCCCAACACAATTATATAACAGTGGTTTCTTATAACACATTGCTTGTAATACAACAACAGGCAATCCCTCCCATAACGAAGTAAAGAGATAAATATCTACTCCAAACTGGGCATCTAATTTTTCTAACAATATTTTTTAAAAGAAAAAACAGATAAATAAAGCCAATGAGTTTTTAATAGTACGAAAAAAGACAGGCAAATAATGCTTGTTTTAAGAAAGATTGACAATTATCCCGTTCGGGCTATATTCATGTCTAAAACGATTTGTCAATAGGGTATGTCAATCAGGATTAACTGGGAATCTAGAAGTACAAAAGAGAGACGATATTGTTCAAGGGCTAGGGAAATGAAGAGTTTATGCCCTTTAAGGCTTGTGAGCTATTTAGTCTATTTTTATAGGATGTTTTAAGCTTACTTAAATTTCTATATCTAAAGGAGAAAATGAAAATATATGTCTGGTCCCCAAAGCAATTCTGAGCAAAATATGAGGGCTTCTTTTGTCTCTTCACCAGTATATTATGAAGAAGACGAAATAGATCTTTATGAATTATGGTTAACCCTTAAAAAGAGAAGAAAAGTCGTATTGCTTACTACTTTTCTTTTTTTCTTTCTGGCTTGTATTTATGTGTTATTTGTTTCTCCTGTCTATGAAGCTAATTTTATTCTTAAACAAGGAGAAATTTCTTCTTTTCAGATTGAAAAATATGTAGATAATCTTTCCTATTTGCTTAAAGAAGAACGTTATAAGGATTTATCTAAAGGATTAAAATTAGATATTTCTAAAGTCAAACTTATTAAAGATATAAAGGCTTCCATTCCTAGAGGGCAACGGGAATTTGTGCGGGTAACCCTTCAAGTTTTTGATCCATCAATTATTCCTTCTTTGGAAAATTCTATAGTTGATTATATTTCTTCTCAGCCTGAAATAGTTAAGATTATATCTGTAAAAAGAAAAGAGCTAATTTCTACAATCAATAATTTAAATAAACAGATAAGTTCCTTGAAGAAATTGCAAAGTCTTTCCCTTGAAAAGAGAGATATTAATCTAGATCCTTTGAAAATACAGATGACTATTAAAGAATATGAAGATGAGATTGTAGAGGACAAGGCAGAATTAGCCCTTTTGAAACCTCTGTATTTGGCTGTTCCTGCGATAATTCCACAAAAACCTGCTAAGCCTAAGAAGGCCTTGATTATTTCTGTATCTCTTGTCTCAGGCCTGTTTTTAGGCATATTTTTGGCTTTCTTTTTCGAGTGGTTAGACCAAGCTCGTAAAAGATATGAAGAGGTTGAG
>CAZODM010000193.1:0-1621 GCA_964578585.1 uncultured Desulfobacterales bacterium
CGGGGCGATGAACGTATATTGGGTGACGGCGATTTTGTTAATCAGGTGTTACGGGGCGGCGGAAGAAACATTGACTCGCCGGGAGGAGTTGAAGAGGCAGGGGTGGGACTTGAAACGCCTGGTAACTGAAGTCTGCAGAACGCTGTCGGTTGATCCGGAGGACCTGCGAAAAAAGGGTCGGGCCGAAAGCGCCGATTAAAACCGGTAAAGGATAGAGAATGAAATAGTCTTATGGTGAAGGTTTAGCAAATTACACCAGCCTCGAGTCATGCGGCAATTACAGTAATGTAGTGGCTGAAGCGTTGACAGAGGGAAGCACAGGCGGGCTATTGAGCTCCGAAATCACCAGCTCTCGGGTGCCGACCACGTGGTCCGATGGGGAAGGCAACACGTTCTGCCGCGTTATTATGCGAGCTGTGGAACGGCCCGGCGGAGTCTTAGAACTTGGCATGTGTGGACATCTTTTACACGGGAATCGGGATATCCATAGGTCTTCCCCAAACCGAAAGGTAAGGAGGAACGGGCATTGAAGGGGAAAACCTACAAGGCTGCCATGTACGGCCTATGGAAGTCGGACAACAACATAGTACCTGAGAAACCAGCGAACAAGAAGGCTAAACCCTTCGCGGAGCAGGTGGAGGGAAGGGCGTTGACCGAGGGGAACACCTTGAATACTGCCGCAGTCCGCACTCAGGGGCGGGGTGCTGCGTCGATCAGTCTTCAAGGTGTACGTAGGAAATCTCAACAGGACAAAGGTGCCAGATTTAATAACCTTTTTCATCATATTACCACAGAGCTGTTAACGGAGAGCTTTTATAGCTTGAAGAAGAATGCAGCGGCGGGTGTTGATGAAATGACCTGGCACGAGTACAAGAAAGGCTTGGCTGAACGAATAGTGGATTTGCACATGCGAATGCATGCAGGGAGTTATAGAGCCCAACCAGTCAGAAGAAGTTATATAGACAAGCCAGATGGTCGGAAAAGACCACTGGGGGTGACAGCTCTAGAAGATAAAATAGCCCAGCAGGCAGTTGCAACCGTTTTGAATCAAATCTATGAGACCGATTTTATGGGTTTCAGCTATGGTTTCAGAGAAAAACGCAGCCAACACAATGCCCTCGATGCGTTATATGTAGGTGTTTCGAGGTGTAAAATTAGCTACATACTTGATGCAGATATTTCTTGTTTTTTCGACAAAATAAATCATGATTGGATGTTGAAATTCTTAGAGCATCGAGTAGCAGATCGAAGAATGCTGCGGCTGATTAGAAAATGGCTCAAAGTAGGTGTTGTAGAAGATGGTAAACGTACGCTGCAAGAAATTGGTACCCCGCAAGGGTCAGTGATTTCACCTTTGTTGGCAAATGTTTACCTACACTATGCACAAGACCTATGGACGCACCAGTGGAGAAACAGCAATGCAAGCGGAGATGTGATCACCGTTCGCTACGCTGATGATACTGTTGTGGGGTTTCAATACAAAAATGATGCAGATAGGTTTTTGAGGGATTTAATCGTGAGGATGGAGAAATTTGGTCTTGAACTTCATCCTAATAAAACTCGGTTAACTGAAGTTTCCTGGAAAATTTCATGCCGCCATCCGTAATAAGGCGGTCACCAA
>CAZODM010000194.1:0-1609 GCA_964578585.1 uncultured Desulfobacterales bacterium
TAAATCTTTATGTGCGGAGACTATCTATTATTGCTGAAACTCCAAATGTAGAACAGGTGCGGTGGATGCGTTTGCCTCAAACGAAGTCGCCTCGCGCTTGCCACTCCCTGTAACAATAATTGCCAACGAATGATTGTTAGTCCAATTGGCTCGGTTGACAATTTCTTGAACAATGGCAGTGAGATCTGGCGTACGTTGATCAACACCGGCGTCACCAGTAGCCGTCCATGGAACTGGAGCCCAAGACACACTCGCGTTTGTGGTTGGTCTGGTCGACAAATTATTACTGACCTTAAGAAAAGTCGTCGCACTGTCAGCAGCTTCCCCTTTTAGCGTCAAAGAAGTTGTCGTTGAACGAGCTTTTGCAGCAGTAAATTGAATATAAGCGCTAACAATTGTGCTGCCTTGTGGAATGTTTACAGAATTAAAGCGCATACCGATGGTTTGATTACCTCCTGAAGCAACCAAGTCAAGATCTGTACTTCCTACAATAACGTTGCCATCAGGTTTTTCTTCGATATCATCACTGCCTGAATTAATCGGGATCGAGAGTCTTGTTGTCCCTCCTTCTGAAGCAATAACATTGACAGTGATGGTATCAGAACTGGTCAAACTGTCACCATCAGTTGCTGTTGCAGTAATCGTATGTGTTCCCTCCGACAACGCACTTATTGAAAAGGAAGCACCTGAGCCAATGGCACCATCAAGATTGGAAGTCCAGCTCAAGCTTGCACTCACATCTCCATCTTCCGTATCCAATGCATCTCCAGTAAAGGAAATGCTATCCCCAAAGGTGGCATTCGTTCCATCCGTAGGCGCAGTAATCGATGCTGTGGGCGGTTGATTGCCAGTTCCAGCCATGCCGGCGAACTCGACATGAAGTACTGGTGCAGTGGCTGAATTACCCTCAAACGCAATCCCTTCGCGTTTGCCCGTTCCAGTAATGATGATCGCCAACGAATGATTACTTGTCCAATTGGCTCGATTAACAATTTCTTGAATAATCGGCGTGAGACTTGGTGTACGTTGATCAACACCCGCGTCACCAGCAGCTGCCCATGACGCAGGAGACCACGGCACACTGGCTGTCGTTACTGGCCTGGAAGATACATTATTATTAACCCTGAGGAAAGTTGTCGCATTGTCCATTGCCTCGCCTTTTAGTGTCAAAGAGGTTGTCGTTGAACGAGCTTTTGCGGCAGTAAATTGAATATAAGCGTTAACAATTGTCGCACCTCGTGGAATCGTTAGACCATTAAAGCGCATACCAACCGTTTGACTGCCTCCAGAAGCCACCAAATCAAGATCTGAACTACCAGTAATAACTCGACCATCAGGCTTTTCTTCGGCATCATCACTGCCTGTTGATACTCTGACCTCTTGAATCGTGGTTGAGTCGCCGGTGTCATCTCCCTGATTAACAGTCACAGTCATTTCATCAAAAGCGGTGAGGTTGCCTTTATTGACAGTCAACCGCAGTACGTAGGTTCCTGAGACATCGAAATTGACACTCGTATCTTCGTCATTGGAGTCGACAAAGGATGCTGTACCCGGACCGCTGATCTGACTCCAGATACTGGTACTCCCCGAAGGTACAGTTCCATTCAAG
>CAZODM010000195.1:0-1607 GCA_964578585.1 uncultured Desulfobacterales bacterium
TTTGTTGAACTAAATCCCGCCAGTCGGGACAGCTATTTCCAAAGATAGTGTTTCCAATTAATATTAAAATACCGTAAAATGATGAATTTAACCATAAAATTCATCGTTATGAGAAAAAAGACAAGTTTAACGATCGTAGAGCGTGCTATTATTGCCGTTCCGGGATTTGAAGAAGTATCCAAAAAATTAGGGCAACAGGTGGAACTCAGCGGACAAAGTAAAAGTACGCTTGATAATTATATCAGGCGAATAGCTTTGATAAGTTTGCATTTCAACCGGCTCCCACATCAGATTGATGAAGAAGAGATAAATGAGTACCTGGCAGCATTGTCCCGAGGCCCGAGATCGCCTTCGCGTAGCAGTTTTAAACACATGGTTTACGGACTGCGTTACTATTACCGTCTTTTGGGAATGAACAAAAAAGCCATTGCCCTGCCATCACTCAAAAGAGACACCAAACTTCCGGCCATCCTTAACCGGAGCGAGCTCAAAGAGTTGTTTGCCGCCCCCAAATTACTTAAACACAGGGTGGTGCTTTCATTGATTTACTCGGCAGGTTTACGTGGGCGCGAAGTAATTAATTTGAAGTTGCCGGACGTAGATTTTGAACGGGAGACAATCCATATCCGTCAGAGCAAGTACAAAAAAGACCGCATTGCCCCTTTATCGCCAACAATGGCGATGGGGCTTAAAAAGTACCTTCATGCAGAACATCCCCAACATTGGTTGTTTAACGGAAAAACTATCGGAAACCAGTACAGTGCCAAGGGCTTGTCGTGGATTATGCGGGAGGGCCTGAAAAAGACAAATATCACAAAGGGGGTAAGTTTGCATTCGTTGCGGCACTCGTACGCCACCCATTTATTGGAAGGAGGTTTAAATATTGTAAGCCTGAAAGAACTTCTGGGACATGCCGATATCACCACAACTATGATTTACCTGCACGTTGCACAGTGCGAACTGGTAAAGCCACACAGTCCGTTTGATAATTTGTACAACCGTGGGCAGGGCAGGTTTTGAGCTTTCCGATATTGTAAGACGCTTCGGAAACCGGTTGATAGAGAAACGGAAACTTTCGCCCCAACAAACCAAGGCACTGCTCAACATTGTCCGGTGCCGTACGGTTTCTTTGGGCGGGCACGAAGAGGTTTGCGACAATTGCGGCACAGTCGGGTACAGCTACAACAGTTGTGGCGACAGGCATTGCCCCAAATGTCAGTTGAACAAGCAGATAAAATGGGTTGAAAAGTTGGGGCAAGAGACATTACCGGTAAAACATTATCATGTTATTTTCACTGTCCCCCACATTTTAAATGACATTGCTTTATGGAACGACAAAATGGTTTACAGCCTGTTGTTCAAATCGGTATGGGATACGCTCCGCAGTTTCGGATATGCGCATTACGGTGTCGAAAGCGGTGCAATTGCCGTCCTGCATACATGGGGGCAGAACCTGTCGTTGCACCCGCATATTCACTGCATTGTCCCGGCGGCGGGTTTTAGTATAAAAGGAATGTGGAAGGATATTGGTAAGGATGATGATAAATATCTGTACCCTGTCCAGCAATTGAGCAAAACGTTTAAAGGTAAATTCCTCGATAGTTTAA
>CAZODM010000196.1:0-1596 GCA_964578585.1 uncultured Desulfobacterales bacterium
CTATGATATGTTTGCGATGACGGCTGCACATAAAACACTCCCCTTACCCACATACGTTAAAGTAACCAATCAACGCAATGGACTCACAACAATCGTTCGTGTTAATGACAGAGGTCCATTTCATTCGAATCGAATTATTGACTTATCCTATGCTGCCGCACTCAAACTCGAACTAATAAGAACAGGGACAGCTCAGGTAGTCATCGAAGCCATTGATACCAAACCAAACAGCACACTGCAAGAACAACCACTTCAGGAAACAAATGTTGAACAAGCGATCATTCAGCCAGTACAACAGGAACAGGCAACCCAAGGTCAATTTGTACAATTAGGCGTATTCTCAGAAATCGACAATGCAAAACGAATGCAAAACAAAATCAGCACTTCCTCATTACCAACACCAAAAATCATATCAGTCAACATCAACAAGACTGATTTATATCGTGTACTCATTGGCCCCCTAACCTCTGAAAAACAGATAGAAAAAATCAAGGATAAACTCAGTCAAATGGGTATTCAGTCCACAAAAGTCACTGCTTCAATATTGCCCTAGAGAACTCCTATGAATTCACAATCACCACATCATTACAATCAGTCATTCCCTGCTTTTCTGAGAAGCTTGTGCTGCTTGGCTATGGCAAGTTTGTTACTCATGCACTCTGTCAGTGCAGAACAAACAGCTGTTAAAAAGCCTTTATTAGTCCCGGATCCACCGCCACTGGAAGCATCCAGTTACTACTTGCTGGATTTTGAAAGCGGACAGACCATCGCAGCATACAATGCTGACACACCGTTACCTCCAGCCAGTCTGACTAAAATCATGACTGCATATACCGCTTTTAGAGAGCTGGCAGATGGAAGACTGGCACTGGATGACACAGTGACCATTAGCAAGAAAGCCTGGAAAACGGGTGGTTCACGCATGTTTCTGGAACCAAACAAACCAGCCACCGTTGAACAACTACTCAAAGGCATTATTATCCAGTCTGGAAATGATGCAAGTGTTGCTATTGCGGAACATATTTCTGGAAATGAGGCAACATTTTCCCAGTTAATGAACCAGACCGCAGAAAGCCTGCAGATGAACAACACTCACTTTACCAATAGTATGGGACTGCCCTCCCCTGAGCATTATAGTAGCGCGCACGATCTGGCTCTTCTAACCAGTGCGCTCATCAGTGAATTTCCTGAACATTACCATTGGCATTCTGAAAAAGAATATACCTACAACAACATCAAACAGCGAAATCGTAACAACTTGCTATGGCGCGATTCCACTGTTGATGGGGTAAAAACAGGGCATACTGAAGAAGCAGGATATTGTCTGGTTGCCTCAGCCAAGCGTGAAGGTCGCCGCCTGATTTCTGTGGTTACTGGCACAAAAAGCACTCAAGCCAGAGCCAATGCAAATCAAGCATTACTTAATTACGGCTTCCGTTTTTTCGCTACTAGCAAAATACATACAGCAGAAGAAGTCCTCAAGCAACCACGTATCTGGATGGGTGTAACTGAAACCCTGCCTATCGGTTTAACTGAAGATCTTAATGTCACAATCCCCAGTCGCTACACAGACAAATTAACCAGCGCGATTGAAAT
>CAZODM010000197.1:0-1579 GCA_964578585.1 uncultured Desulfobacterales bacterium
GAAACTGTAGCAGAATACTTTACTGCGACAAGTACAACTGCAACTTCAACTTTCGGATATGGAGTTAAACTTTCAAGCGGAGGACTTCAAATAGCAGCCATAGATTGTTCAGGGTATTCAAATGGGGGAGTTCTAACAACAGACGCAAATGGATATCTTGTTTGTGCAAATGATGATGGAGGATCAGGCTCATCTTTAACAGGAGCAGACGGAGCAATTCAATACAACAACGGAGGAACTCTCGGAAGCGCTTCAAATTTTTACTTTAATGACACAACTGCAAATATCGGAATCGGCACAACATCCCCCTACGCCAAACTTTCAGTGGTGGGTGAGATAGTAGCGGAATACTTCACCGCAACATCAACATCAGCTACATCTACTTTTGCGGGAGATGTGGATATAGATGGGAAAATTGCTCTTGGTTCTCAAGCTGTGTTTGGTGGATTAAAAGGAACAACTGTTCTTAATATAGATGAAGCAATTTCTATACCAAGCGGTATTTTAACAAGAGGACAGGAGCTAAACTTTGATGTTAGTGGTGTTGCAAATGATTTAACTGGACAAGGAATAAGATCTCTTGATATACAAACAACTTTAACCGGCACCTACGATATGGGAACAATTGCCGGAAGCTATAGTAATGTGTTTAACGATAGTACATCCGGCAGTATAACTCATCTAATTGGTGCTGTCGGAAGAGCATACAACAGAAGCACCGGGACGGCTTTAGGTTCTTACGGTGTCTATGGAACCTTTGCAAATTCCGGAATTGGTACAACAACAGAAGGCGCTGCTATTATGGCAGCAGCACCTACTATAAGTGCTGGTACAACTACAAATGCTTATGGTGTACTTGCTACTCCAATTCAAACATCCGGTACTGGTGTGGTTACTAATGCATATACTGGTAAATTTACCGCTCTTGGTGATGCAAGCAATAATAACATTGCTTTATTGGTTGGTAATGCTCCGACTGGTCCTATAAATGCATCTTTATATGTAAGTAATTTTGTTAATGGTTCTCGTTATCCCGTTATTATGAATGCTGATAGTTTTGATCTTACAACATATGGTGGTGATTTCAGTGTTACAGGTACGACAACCATTTCACGCAATTCAACATCTGTGAGTGGAGATGAGAATGTTTTGGCAATATCTGCAGTTCAACAAAATAACACAACAGGTACTTTAAGAGCTTCATTTATTGAGGGAGTAAGCAATGTCACTTCAGCAGAAGGCACTATCACTAATTTAACGGCAGCAAAAATACAGGCCAGGCACGGGAATACCGGTACTGTAACAAATGCAAATGTAATTGAGTCAGTAATCAGGAATACTTCAACAGGTGTAATTACTAATGCTTATGGTTTAAATGCAAATCTTGGGATAAATAATGGAACAATAACAAATACATACGGTGTATATGTTGGAGATATTACAACAGGGACTCAATCAAATACACCTTATTCATTTTATGCATCTGATTCTAATGCATATAATTATTTAGCCGGAAATGTTGGAATCGGCACAACATCCCCCTACGCCAAACTCTCCGTCGTCGGAGAAGTAGTCGCCT
>CAZODM010000198.1:0-1549 GCA_964578585.1 uncultured Desulfobacterales bacterium
GAAAGCATCAATCCCCACCTCTTTTGCCAGCAGTAAACAGTCGACAAAGGCTTTATCGCCTTTGTCCTGCTGCAGAAGCTTTTTCCTGACTTCCTGTATGGGTTCGGGCAAATCCCAGTTCTGAAAGGGGACACCATGGCGCAAGGCTCCCGGTTTCTTTTCCAATACAGACAAATAATGCCAGGGGTTGCACACCATCTCGTCACGAACAAAACTGCGCTGGTGTTCGGCCATGATTTCACCTTTTGCTACAACACTAAGCGAGTCAGCGGTTACTCTGACTGGAACGACCTGTCCTACCCACTTGGCGGGAACGCTGTAATGATTTCTGTCCAGCCTGACTAAACAGGTTTTGTTGACTTTTAACAGGTGTTCAATATAGCCTGCAAAAGGGGCTGTGATCTGGCGAAGCAAGGGCTGTTCTTTAACCTAAAAAAATCAGTTGAATATAAAGTTATAATCTAGAGCAATTGAATCACTTGAGCTGAGTCATGGTATTACCTCCTAAAGTTATTCACCCAGAGGGTGACAAAGTAACCGTGTTTACTAAACGAAAAATCAGCGCACTGGTTGCCGATACATTTGATGGGAAAATTCATATTGAGTGGGATCCACAGGCTCAAGTGACCCCGTTGGGGCAACTGCCTTTTTTCATTCAGTTTTTAAAAATGGGGCATTTGTTCCAGCCCTGGGTTGACCAATGCCCTTTACATTACGCCAGCAATAATGCTCCAGAAAAAGTCAATGTATTAGGCTCATTCCTGCTCTCGATTCTTTCAGGCCATACACGTTATGCGCACATGACCAGTTTAATGGCAGATAGTGTCAATGCCAAATTACTGGGCATGAGCAAAGTCGTCAGTGACGATTGTGCCCGAAGGGCACTACAAAAGATTGATGAAGATGAAGGTATCCGCTGGTTACAAGAGAGTCTGACTTATTGTTACAGCCCCTTACTCAGCCAGCCCTGGATTTTAGATTCCGATGTCACCGTTAAACCTTTATATGGGAAACAGCAAGGTGCGGTTATCGGTTATAACCCACACAAACCAGGCCGTCCTTCGCACACCTATCATACCTATATGATAGCTAATCTACGCTTGATTCTAGAAGTTGAAGTTCAGGCAGGCAATCAAAGTGCTTCCAGCTATTCTGCCCCCGGCTTATGGTCACTGCTGGAACGGATTCCCAAAACGCACTGGCCACAATTTATCCGGGGTGATTGTGATTGGGGGAATGATAACATTATGACCGAAGCAGAACGACTAGAAGTAGATTACCTGTTCAAACTTCGCCAGTCCAAGTACGTCAAAAAATTAATACTGGAAAATCATTGCAAGCCGGGTTGGGAGTCCACTGTCGACGGCTTTGAGGCTTTATCAACCGAACTAAAACTCAGTACCTGGAAACAAACACGACGTGTCGTTCTGGTTCGCCGACGTTTAAAAAACAATGTGATTATTGCGCCTGATACGGATAAAGCCTTACCCCGGCAGCTTTCATGGCTTGAACCTGCTGAAGATATGGCCGCTTTTGAATATAGCGTATT
>CAZODM010000199.1:0-1541 GCA_964578585.1 uncultured Desulfobacterales bacterium
TGAAGCCCGGTGCATTTTATAGTCATATCGGGGGCTGGGAAGATGAATATAAGGTAGCATTACAATGCGACAAGATTGTCTGTGATGACTGGGAAACAGTGACTCATCGGACTCAGACTTTAAGTAAAATGTATGCCGAAGGGCTACTGTCACACAATGATATTTATGCCGACCTTCACGAACTTGTTTCAGGAGATAAGCCTGGGCGAGAATCAGATGATGAGCGTACTTATTTTAATGCTGTCGGGTTAGCTTATGTTGATGTTGCTATTGCATTGGCAATGTTTAAGCGGGCAGAGTCTTTACACATTGGTCAACAACTTGATTTACAAGAAACCATGGTTTTTGAGCATAAGGATATTATCAGTAGAATAAGGATGTAAAAGAATGTTTAAACAACTTTCTAACAGCCCAATTGAAACGGTTGAAGTCACGTTAAATGGTCAGAAAATTCAAGTTTCTCAAGAGATGACTGTAGCTGCCGCTGCATTAACTCAAGGTTTACGTTTTACCCGAACTACGTCTGTATCAAACAGTAAACGCTTGCCTTTCTGTATGATGGGGGTTTGCTATGATTGTCTAATGGTTATTGATGGAAAAGCAAATCAACGTGCTTGTTCGACTTACATTAAAAAGGGAATGCAGATCGAAACTCAACAGGGCGTGGGAGCCTCATTAGGAGAAGCTGAGTGAAAGATCACTATCAATTACTTATCATCGGTGGTGGGCCCGCCGGTCTTGCTGCTGCAACAATAGCTTCAAGTCAGGGAGTTGCCTGCGCTTTGCTCGATGAACAACCTGAGCTGGGCGGACAAATTTACCGTTCTATCGAATCAATCCCAGAGCAACGTGCAGATCAATTAGGCACAGAATATTTGCGCGGAAAAGAACTGGCTGCCGCATTTCGTAAATGCACGGCAGAATACTTTCCTGAAACACAGGTCTGGTCATTAAGTAGTCAGCGTGAAGTGGGTATTTTACATAAAGATAAAAGTAAAATTATCAGTGCTGACCAAATTCTGGTTGCCAGCGGAGCAATGGAGCGCCCCGTTCCATTTCCTGGCTGGACATTGCCTGGAGTAATGCAAGCAGGAGCAGGACAAATTTTATTTAAATCATCAGGCATTGTCCCTAGTGATGGTGTTGTACTGGCTGGGTCTGGCCCCTTATTATTGTTACTAGCTTGGCAATATATGAATGTGGGGGTTGATATTAAAGCGATATTAGATGTTACGCCGTTAAGCAATCATTTATTAGCTTTACCAAAACTACCCAGAGCCTTGCTGGCACATCATTATCTAACCAAAGGACTTGTTTATCAAAGGGATTTGAAACGCGCAGGTGTCAGTACAAAAATAGGCGCCAGTTTATTACAAGCGGAAGGGGATGACTGTTTAGAAACTGTTCGCTATCGTCATTTTGGGCGAGAACACACCATTAAAACAGACCTATTATTAACCCATTTTGGGGTCATTCCACAGATAGCATTAACACAAGCTGCTGGCTGTAAACATCAATGGGATGATAGTCAACAATGTTGG
>CAZODM010000200.1:0-1516 GCA_964578585.1 uncultured Desulfobacterales bacterium
TTTATGGTAAGAGCGGTCAAAAGAGCATCGATCCCATTGTGTTTTTCAAGTTGTGTTTGGTAGGCTATTTAGAGAATATCATAAGCGATAGAAAGTTAATGTCCCATTGTTCGATGCGGTTGGATATTCTCTATTTTATCGGTTATGATATCGATGAGGAACTACCATGGCACAGTACCATAAGTAGAACGCGCCAATTGTTTCCAGGATCGGTATTTGAAGAAGCTTTTACCCGTGTATTCGCCATGTGCGTGGAAAAAGGGATGGTAAGTGGCCATACACAGACTATTGATAGTGCGCCCGTAAAGGCCAATGCCAGTATGGACACTTTGGAGCTAAAAGTGCCAGCGGAAGAGTTGGACGAACATTTGCGCAAGATCCGTCATATGAGCGAGATGGACAAGGAAGTGCCCTTTCGCAAGAGCAAGGCGAACAGGGCAGGAAAGGCGCAACGATCTATAACAGCGAGCAATCAAGAGCTGCAATCCATAAAGAGCAGAACAAAGAAATGGTCAAAAGACCAAGACCAGCGACCGGGAGCGGGGAATAAGGGAAGTAAATATACAAGCAACAAAACACATTACAGTCCCACCGACCCCGATGCGCGCATTAGTGTAAAGCCAGGTAAGGCACGCAAGCTTAATTATATGAGTCAGTTGAGTGTGGATACCGCTCATCATGTGATAAGCGATATAAAAGCTTACCATGCCGATGGCAAGGATAATCAGTACTTACAGGATATCTGTAAACGCTTGCAAAGAAGGCTGAACACCCATGGGTTGTTATGGCAAAACTGCGTAGCGGATACAGGTTATAGTAGCGGAGAGAACTATGCATTTTTAGAACAGCAGGGGTTGCGCAGTTATATACCACCACATGGTACGTACAAGGGCGGTCCGGACGGGTTCAAGTATGTGGAAGAGCACGATTGTTATATATGCCCACAGGGCAAGGTAATACCGTTTAAGAAAGAGTTTTTAGATTACCGCACCCAAACAAGAAAGAAAGAATACCGATGTTCCTCAAAAATCTGTAAAGCTTGCCCGATAGCCCAAGGTTGTTTAGGGAAAACAGCAAAAGAGAAGAAGTTCAGTGTAACCTATTACCGAGAAGAGTATGAGCGTAACATAGCCAGAATAAATAGTGCACAGGGCAGGTATATGAAAGGCAAACGGCAGAGTACGGTAGAACCTGTTTTTGGCACATTGACCCAATTTATGGGCATGCGAAAGGTAAATACCATAGGAATTCAACAGGCCAATAAGGTGATGCATATGGCAGCGATGGCCTATAACCTGAAAAAGTATCTGAAATTTACACAGAAAAAGGTGCTAAGTAGAGCAGAAACACTAGGCTTTTATAGTACTCGAAAAATCATTGTCTTACAATCGATTTTAAACGTTTATAGTCGCTTTTATTTTTATAGGATTTGTTACTGGCAAACTGAAAAATAGCCCCAAAAAGGACTTGTAGTGCTAAAAGGTGGTGGAAACTTATAGCGTTGTGCAACGGTTAC
>CAZODM010000201.1:0-1493 GCA_964578585.1 uncultured Desulfobacterales bacterium
TCACCTTTTGATATTGCCAGTTCGGCAGCCACAGTCAGAGCAGGTGCAGTATTTCGCCCCTTTGATTCAAGTATGATTGAACTATCGCGACAACCTAATTCGGCAAGCTGGTCGGCAACCAGAAAACGATGTGCTTCATTACTCACAACGACTGTAGGTAATACTGATAATTGATTGGGACGTTGTTTCAAACCTTCAATACGCAGTGCGGTTTCCTGCAATAAGGTTCGACTACCAACCAGCGGTAGAAATTGCTTGGGTAATGCCTGCCGTGAATAAGGCCACAATCGCGTCCCGGATCCGCCAGATAAAATAACTGATTGAATAGTAGTTGTCATAAATAATTAATTAGATTGAATAGAAAAAAATACGCAGAATAATAGTCATAAATCAAGCTACTCTTGCTTACCTAACTGATTAAGAGGAGACTTCAGATATGAGATACCATTGGATTCAGCTGGAGGTAATTCACCCGCTCTAATATTAATCTGGAGGGCAGGCAAAATCAATTTTGGTGCAGACAAGACTTTATCAATTGTCTCTCGTGCTTTAGCATACATTTGCTTTGTCACGCCCTCTTGAATCAGTGGATTATGCGCCTTCTCTTGTTTGACGGTGGTCAGCCAACGTGGTGATGGTGCATCCGGGCGATAGTCATGACACATCAATAATTGAGTATCGTCTCCAAGTGCATAAATCTTTTGAATAGAGTCATACAAGGTTTCTGCACTACCCCCCGGAAAATCGCAGCGTGCAGTTCCGTAATCGGGCATAAACAAGGTATCACCAATAAATGCATGGTGATTATCAACAATATAAGTGATACATGCTGGTGTATGACCTGGTGTTTCCATGACACTGAACGAAAGCTCACCAATGGAAAACTCGTCTCCCTGTTGAAACAATCGATCAAACTGCGATCCATCCGGCTGAAAACTGTCTTCCAGATTATAAAGGTCTTTGAAGATTTTCTGAACTTCTGAAATACGAGCACCGATCCCTATTTGACCACCCAATTTTTCTTTCAGATAATGAGACGCTGTTATATGATCTGCATGTGCATGCGTCTCAAGAATCCATTGTAGTGAAAGCTCATGTTCTGAGATGTATTCAATAATCTCATCAGCAAACCCACTCGAGGTTCGAGCTGCAGCCTGGTTATAATCAAGCACAGAATCAATGACAACACACTGTTTTGTCGCTGGATCAGAAACAACGTATGCAAAGGTAAAAGTCGGCCTATGAAAAAAATGGTGTATGTTGGGTGTCGACATGGTCATCCTGCTATTAAACGCTAAACCTCATTCTAAACCAATCATCACAGCAATAGAAAGAATGCAGCATTTTCTGAATTATTCTTACCGTAAAAGATTATATTGATACTACAAAAAAGCCCTGAAGATCAACAATCTTCAGGGCTTACATTGGCTGGGGGACAAGGATTCGAACCTAGATTGACGGAGTCAGAGTCCGTAGTCCTGCCGTTGGACGAT
>CAZODM010000202.1:0-1481 GCA_964578585.1 uncultured Desulfobacterales bacterium
ATTGCTAAAAATGTAAAACCAAGTGATCGTGGTGAATTAGAGATAACATCTATAAATGAAGTATATTTGAAGCGGGGTAATTTAAAAGTAGAGTTGATGGGAAGAGGATATGCTTGGCTTGATACTGGTACACACGAAAGCCTTTTAGAAGCTTCAAACTTTATACAAACTATGGAAAAGAGACAAGGGCTTAAAGTTGCTTGTATCGAAGAGATAGCTTATGAGATGGATTATATTGGTAAAGAGGAGTTGATTAAATTAGCCCAGCCTTTAAAGAAAAATAGTTACGGTCAGTATCTTATAAAAAGAGCAAATGAAGGAGTAGTGAAGAGATGAATTTTATAAGATGCGAAATACCTGATGTTGTTATCATTGAACCTGTGGTTCATGGAGACGAGAGAGGTTATTTTGTAGAGACTTATAGGCAAGATAAGCTTGAAGAGTTTTTGGGATTTAAGGTAAAATTTTGTCAAGACAATGAGTCAAAATCTTCATATGGAGTGCTTCGAGGACTTCATTATCAATTGCCACCATACTCACAAAGTAAACTAGTTAGAGTATTGGAGGGGAGTGTGCTTGATGTTGCTGTTGATATTCGAAAAGGGAGTCCAACTTTTGGGAGGCATGTGAGTGTGGAGCTTACAAGTGAAAATAGACGACAACTTTTTGTACCAAGAGGGTTTGCTCATGGATTTGTAGTGCTTAGTGAAAATGCTACATTTACTTATAAAGTTGATAATTATTATGCACCAACTCATGATAGAGGTATATCATATGATGATAAAGATATTGGTGTAGATTGGTTGATAGATAAATTTAACTTATCACAAAAAGATACAAAACAGCCACTTCTAAAAGATGCAGAAGTTTTTGATGTAGGAGATTTATATGCTTAGCATATTAGTTACAGGTGCTAACGGTCAGCTAGGTAGTGAGATAAGAGAGATTAGCAAAGGCAAGAGTGCTGATTTTTATTTTGATGATTTAGATGTAACGGATCAAGATGCAATCAAATCTTTTATCAAGAAAAATAAAATAGATACTATTATAAATTGTGCTGCATATACGGCTGTTGATAAGGCAGAAGAAGATGAGATATTGGCAGATAAGGTTAATCATAAAGCAGTAAAAAATCTTGCACAAATTTCAAAAGAGAACAATATAAAACTTATCCATATCTCTACGGATTATGTTTTTGATGGAAAAAATTATAAGCCTTACAAAGAAGATGATAAAACCAACCCTGCAACTGTTTATGGAAAAACAAAATTGTTAGGTGAAAAAGCACTACAAGAGATTGCACCAAAAAACAGTATTATCATCCGTACTTCTTGGGTTTACAGTAGTTTTGGAAACAACTTTGTAAAAACCATGCTCCGTCTTGGCAAGGAGAGAGATGAGCTTGGTATTATATATGACCAGGTAGGCACACCAACTTATGCAAGAGATTTAGCTGGTGCAATTTTAGATATATATCCAAA
>CAZODM010000203.1:0-1479 GCA_964578585.1 uncultured Desulfobacterales bacterium
TTATAAAAAACAAAAACAATCAAAGCTAGAGCTAGTGTAAAGTTTATATCACTTGTAGGTGATTCAAAACCAGGTATAATCCCAATAACATTTGCAAAAAATACGATAATTCCGATAGTCGCAACTAAAGGGAGATATTTTTTTGCTAAATCTTCACCAATTACCTCAGCACCCATATTTATAACTCCACCCAAATAAGTCTCCGCGATATTTTGAATACCTTTTGGAACTATTTGTAAAGATGATGTAGCAAGCTTGGCAACAGCAATGATAATTGCAACAACAAGCACAGCATGTGCTAAAATGATAAAAGAGTGATTAGAAGAAATCAATCCTAAAAATGTAAAAATTCCATCCACGGGAAAGTCCTTTAGTAGTAAAATTGCGGTATTTTACACAAAAATCATTTAATACTCTCTTATGTGATATAATATTTTTCATACACTACAACAAAAGAGAGACAAAAATGCAATTTCCCGATTTAGGACTCTGTCCAAATATAATAAAAGCACTACAAAAAAACAACTTTATGTCAACAACTCCAATACAAGAAAAAGTAATTCCACTCATCTTAAAACATAAAGACATCTTAGCAAAAGCTCAAACAGGGAGTGGAAAAAGTGCTAGTTTTATTTTACCAATTTTAGAGATTTTTTCAAAAGACAAATATGAAGGAAAAGCAAAGATTAAAACACTTGTACTTACTCCCACACGAGAGTTAACTCTTCAAGTTGCTGGAACATTTAGAGTTTTTAGTGAGTTTTTAGAAAGAGAACCTAAAGTTGTGAGTATTATTGGTGGAGAGAGTATTGGTGAGCAACTTTACGATATTCAAAAAGGGTGTGATATTGTGGTGGCAACTTCGGGAAGACTTCTTGATATTATGCAAAAAAAGCAGATAAATCTATCTCATATTAATTTTTTTGTTCTTGATGAAGCGGACAAAATGCTTGATTTAGGATTTGCAAATGAGCTTGAAACTATACTGCAAGCACTCCCAAATGAGCGACAAAATCTTCTTTTTTCTGCTACCTATCCTCCAAAGATGCTTGAAATTGCTGCAAAAATTACACAAAATCCTATAGAAATAACAATAGATGCAAATAAACAAAATCTGGAAAATATACAACAACGAGCAATAACTGTAAACCAAAACAACCGTGGACCACTCCTAAGAAATCTTTTAGAAAAAAACAGCTGGGAGCTTGTTCTTGTCTTTATGGCAAACAAAAGAGCATCTGATAATATCGCCGCAAAATTTAGAAAACATGGATTTAAAGCAGAGTCATTTCACGGAGACCTTCCCCAAGATGAGAGGATTTTCAGACTAAAAGAGTTTAAAGATAAGAAGATAAACATCTTATTTGCTACAGATATCGCAGCAAGAGGATTAGATATAGATAGTGTCTCTTGTGTTGTAAATTTTGATCTTCCAAGATCTGCTACTGATTATATCCACCGAATAGGACGAACAGGCAG
>CAZODM010000204.1:0-1468 GCA_964578585.1 uncultured Desulfobacterales bacterium
AATGTTGAACGGAATCAATACCAATCAGTTTCCACAATATCCATATTAAAATGCTTTGTGTCTTGGTTGCAACCAAGACACAAAGCATTTATAAAACAGCTATATCGTTCCCAGAATAAGCGCAAAATAGATAACGAAACAACAGCAGTAATATATTGCCACTAGCTGATTTATGGAAAAGAACAACAAAGACCGACAACAACAAACATTAAGCACAACCCGCTTGATTTGGATGATTGTCTTAACAACTCCAATATTGGCTATCATTGTCTGTCACTACAGTCATGCCGCACTTTCAGATCTCGGAGCAACACTGCCAATAGTGGGATTACGCACCATTTTTTACAGCATCGCTATTGTGCTGTTTCCACTGGTACGTTTATACAGACACCGGCCACTTATTCGCTCAACTGATACAACTGTTGAGCCACTAGAACTATCACAGCGTTTTATTCACAGAGTGATTGTTTGCTTAATCACTGCAGAGGTAATTCTGGGACTAGGATTACTGCTGTGTCTCCTCGGTGATGATTTAGCCAGCTTTTATTTATTAACAAGTCTCTCTCTACTGTCAATGATCATGTATCGTCCTCAAGCAATTGAATTAAAAGAGTTTGATACATAACGCAAATTCAAGCATCAGCTTGAGCGTTTTGTTAGAGTTTATCACTGGCACTGTATCCCCAATACATTAATTTTGACAATGCAAGTAACTCATTCTCTCCTATGTTTCTTTTCAACTCGCACTCTTCGATGCCAGGAAAAAAATTCGATGGGATTCTGTTTTTTGCAAATGGATTTGTATAATACATGTGACTACCAAACGCACAATCAAAAACTAAAACACCTGATATCGATGTATTTGTTGATTTTGTAAGTGACGCGTTACCTCGTGGTAAATAATGTATTTCTCCACGGTAACTGTTTTGACACCTCACTCCTATGTCACCAAGCATTGCATACGCTACCGTAAGGCCTGTGAAATAATTACTTGAAAAATTCATCGTCACCAAAACAACTGGGTCAGTTGGTTTTCTTGACTTAAACTTCTTTCGAAGGCCATTAAGATCATTTCGGATGTGACTATAAGCATCAATTCTTACAATTGCTTCGATTTTTGAATCATGAACCTCTTTCACATCACACAGAACAATCGCAGGTAATTCGATTCTGAAATCAACGTTCTTCTCACCAAACACTCTAAAGTGGCGTTGATAATCAAATCCGTGCTTATCCAAATATGAAGCAAATAGTCTTTCAGATATTTCAGCATCCATTGTCGTTCTTAAGCCCTAACTAATCAATATATCGCTGGCTTATTCTAGAAACACATACATTTTATTTACTGATACCGCCCTCAATCACTAACTGCGGTCGTAATCTGGCATCCTCATATTCTCGACTATAAAACTCTATGGTTTGATCCTGACCTGATAATGACCGTATAACTATGCCAAGATCTGGTGTT
>CAZODM010000205.1:0-1454 GCA_964578585.1 uncultured Desulfobacterales bacterium
TTTACTTCCCAGCAAGTATCCATACTACAAATAAAGAATCTGTTCTTTGGATGCAGTTTTGGAGTGATCAGGGGATTAATGCAAATAAAGTAGGTTATGCTAAGGGAATAGAAGATGGAGATCTAGATAGTATTTATGAGCTACTTAGTCAGCCTAAACTACGTGTCATTGGGTTAGTAGTTGATAAGGTGGATCGGATTATGCATGGTATGAAACTGGGTTCTGCAGGTATGCACAATCAGATTCAGCAATGGACTAGACAGGGATTTATAAAGGACATTTTTAATTTACTTCATGAACACAATTTTCAGATATATCTAGCTTCAGATCATGGTAATATTGAGGCTAAAGGTATAGGACAACCAAGAGAAGGAGCGGTAGCTGACCTACGTGGTGAACGCGTACGGGTCTTTTCAGACCCAAGGCTTAGGGCTAAGATTAAGGCTCAATTTCCAGATTCTTTAGAGTGGCCTCCGGTTGGGCTACCAGAAAAATATCTAGCACTTATTGCTCCTAACCAAGCTGCTTTTGTACACACAGGAGAGACTATTGTAAGCCATGGAGGGATTAGTATCGAAGAACTAATAGTTCCCTTTATAAAAATTGATAAGGTGTGATTATGATATTTCCATCTATTAGACGATGTAAACAGATTGGAATCGATCGTCGTATTCGCCTAAATTGGCTGGAGAGGACTACTAATCTTCTATTAGCAGGAAATGATGTAAATGCCATAAAAATAGCATTACAAGAAGATATCAGAGGAGCATTTAGGTCTAATAATACCAAGATACGTGGGTCATTAAATAAAACGATTACCATTTTAATGAAGATCTGGGTTCGTCCACCACATTATCTTAATCCTCTTAAGCAGGAAGGCCTAAGGCTTGTTTCTTGTTTGTCTAAGGAAAGACATATTGTAGTTCATTGGGGTATGACTATGGCAGTTTATCCTTTTTGGGCTGCTGTAGCAGCTTATGTAGGACGACTTTTAAGACTTCAGGGGACTGTTAGTGTTAGACAAGTACAAAGGCGTATATGGGAACAATATGGAGAACGTGATACAGTATCTAGGGCAGTACAGAGAGTGATTCGGAGTTTTGTTGATTGGCAGGTCCTAACAGAAACGTCAAAGAGAGGACTTTATACTTCTGGACTTTTACTTAATATAGATCATGTTAGGCTTATAGCATGGCTAATAGAGTGTTTTTTATATACTAAAACTAACAATTTCATAGTTCTTGAGACCATTTTTGATTCCACAACGTTATTTCCATTTCGACTTAATGTTGTTCCTGCATCTCATCTAATTGCAGTATCTAAACGACTTAATATAATAAATCAAGGGATTGGACAAAATTTGATCATGCTTCACCAAAATGCTGCTATACACAAAAAATAAATTATATTAAGTTGCATTAAGCATATTTTGAAATTTCAAGTTTAATATTAAT
>CAZODM010000206.1:0-1432 GCA_964578585.1 uncultured Desulfobacterales bacterium
TCAGCCCCAACGACTTTATAATCAAAAGCCATATCACCCTCAATCCTATCTGAATTAAGTAAAGGAGCAGGTATTTTCTTAAACCTCATTCCGGTAGATGATGCACCATAGAACCCAGTCCAGCTAAATTGAGCCATAGCGGTTGGTTCACGAGGACTAAGCACGTTAGGAGCATAATAAAGAAGAGCATCTTTGCCGCCGATAAATTTCATATCATCAGCATTAGGATCAGTTAAATCAGCTAACTTGTCATTAAAAACAGCATCCATTACAAGAATCTCATCGATCTCAAATTCTGCTGCAATTAAATTCTTTTTTGCTAGAGCCGGAAGTGAAGTGGTTGCTCCACCCATGATGCGAGATAATATAGAATCGTTTTGTTTTAAAGCATCCCAAGCATCACGACTTACAATTAGTTTGTTAGGACGATAACCTGTTTCTCTATGAATCTGTGTAGATGCAGTCGCGATCTGTTCGATAGGATCACTGCCTGCCTCACTCCAATATTGGAATTGATTAGCAGCTGGAGCACCAGTAACACCCGTTACATCTGTTGCCCATTTACCAGTACCCATAAAGGCATCGGAAAAAACACGCTCTCGTCTAATTAAAAGCTTCTGGGTAACTATATGGGTAGATGATTGCTCTAGCGTCATGACAATACCATCATCATTAACCCTATCTTCATCAACTATGTCATCATGGAAAGCATATACCGGGCAATAAAAAGGCTCCCTAGATTTACGATAACCACTGCCTGCTGACTCAGTTCCTCTTGATCTGATTTTAGCCTCATCCCTGAAAAAATCACCCTTGTTAAAAATGGTATATAAATCTGCCTGTTTACCTACGGGGCGATTAGGCGAAGCCCGAGACGCAATAAAAGCTTCGGCCTTCTGCATATATAGTTGACCGAAATTTGAAAGAGGCGCTTTTACATACACGTCTCCTTTTGATGGACTAGATACAATAGGCATCTTATAAACTCCTTTAAATTAAAATATTAACCAGCTTTCGTGGAAATAATGGTGATCAACTCGTTAATATCGCCACCCTCTAAAACAACACCTAGTGACGCACCACCAGCAACAACCGCTCGACCCTCTGCATCCGATTCAACTTTGTTTGGAGCTACCACTGTGGCTCCAGCAACAATTTGTATTATTGAACCATCTAATTTTGCAACCGAAACACCATCTGATGCTTCCGCTAAACTAGTACCTGCAACCGTAGAATCTGGAGAGTTTTCTAAAATAATGCCGACAGCATCAGCACCCGCACCAGATTCCTCAACAGTCCCACCAGCAACCAAAACACCAAACCTATTTTGCCTAAGAGCCTTTGTGGGCGTTGCTAATAAGGTAATAGCACTAACAGCTTCATTAGCCATAATATTTTCCTCTTAAATTAATGATTAACTAGAAAGTGCTTT
>CAZODM010000207.1:0-1421 GCA_964578585.1 uncultured Desulfobacterales bacterium
ATTATAATAGAGTGTTTTTAACTGTTAGTCCTTTTTACAAACAATACAAATATTGATGAATATTCACTCTACTCTGATAGTTGAGTCACACTAATCATCAGAACCTGTAATTTAAATACAACCATTATGGTTGATTTTTGAGGAATAAAGTGCCATACTACTGTTTAGATACTGTACGAACTGCTGCAAAAAATGATCAAATTGAATATCGGGGCAGAAAAGCTCAGAGAGATATTACTAACCTTGGATACGAGCATAAGGATGTATTGGCATGTTTAATATCTTTAACTGAATCTGATTTTTACAAGACTTATCAGCGTAATGATAGTGACGACATTGATGATGCCTATCGTATTGACTATCCAAACCCTAGTTCTAAAAATGGTGGGTTAGATTCTCTTTATATTAAATTTTGTCTAATTAACAACCATCTAATGATTGATTTAGCTTCATTTCATTTAAATGGCTAAACCTTAGGAGAAATAAAATGTGTATTTGTAATAAGTGCCAATCTAATAATGTTACTCAAAGTTCTGAAGTAGAAGAATATACGTATAAAAATTCTAAATATGACATTGAAATTGAATATTCATTATGTAATTCCTGTAACAGAGAATTTATTTCTAAGAATCAGATTATTGCTAATGAAGCTAGAGCTCGTGAATCAAAAAAACAAATTGATGGATTACTCTCTCTAAGTGACATTAAGAAAATACGTGATGCATTAAACTTAACCCAAACGGATGCATCTATTATTTTTGGAGGTGGAAGGAATGCTTTCTCTAAATATGAGAGGTCAGAAGTCACTCAAAGTGCACCTATGGATAAGCTGTTAAGGCTAGCGTCTACGGATAGATATATCTTTAGAAAGCTCGTAAATTTATCTGACATTAAAAATAAATTTAATTTTGGTGAGCCAGTCACTCTAAAAAATATACCGAGCATGCAAAAGCCTAAGACCAAGGTGTTGAAAAATACATACTCTAATAGTTCTTTAAATTATTCCGAATATGATGAATTTTCAGAAAAGCAAGTTGCTTAAGCATGAATATATCCTTTATTGATTCAAAATTATTAAATTTATCCTTTCAAAATGAAGATGGCTTAGAAGATAATTTGGATTTAAAATATTCTAGTGCTTACCCTGACGACGATAAAACAAAATTTATTACTAAATTTGATGTCACTATAACGTCTAAAGAAGGTCTTTCTATTTCTTTGGAATATGCTGGATTTTTTGAAACTGACGAAGATATAACTGATGAGTTTCGAAATGGACACTTTACTGCTGTAAATGCTCCAGCTATCACTTTCCCCTATTTAAGAAGCTTTGTAAGCACTTTTACAATAAATTCTGGTTTACCTCCTGTAATCCTCCCAACAATTAATTTTCAAGCGTTGGCAAAAAACTCTGATAAAGT
>CAZODM010000208.1:0-1412 GCA_964578585.1 uncultured Desulfobacterales bacterium
AAAAGGGAGCCAACCGGTAGAGGCCGAACTGAGTAAAGCGAGTGACATGCTCGAATCTGCGGTACTAGCAAAAACAGAGGAAGAAATGGCCGCGATGGTATATATCAGCAACAATCAGATTAAAACAGCGATACAAGCAGCCGAGGCAGAAGCCGCAAAAGAAAGAGTGCGTGAAATAAGAACCTTGAAATTAAATATGCGGAACCAATTTAGTCAAGCAGAAAAGGAATGATCGTTTTACAGGCGAGGAGAAAGCAAGTATATCCCTGTTTCTAAAATAAGTACCGCCCGGCTTTGCACCGGGCGATTCAGTTCGCTGCCTAGGCAGCGATGTTAGCGATAAGCTAACCGAAGGATCAACCTAAGCTTAAGAGTTAAAAGGGAACTCAGAGAAAGCAGGTACAGATTTACTAGGTTTAACTTTTTCGATAACCAAAGTACCTGTTTGAGAGAAGAAATCTTCGTTGTTGCTACCCGTAGTATCGATAACGATACGACATTTAGAAGAACCCACCAAACGGTCTTTTACGAATACTGTACGGCCTATAGTACCATTATCACGATGAGACTTAGAACGCTGCCAGTATTTGTTGACAGGGAATTTAAGTTTGTGAAGAGATTGTAAACCCCAGTCAAAGATGTTGTAGAAATCAGGATTACTTTGATCAAGTGAACCACGGTTGAAATCTTTGATAACTTTGCTTTGGTATCTATCCATAAAACCATTGATGCCACGGACATCTACTTTAGCAGTACCATATAACATGTTGTTAGGCACATTGTATTTTACATGACCATCATAATTCGCAACAGGAGTACCAGCTAGAGAGCCAGCGCCACTTTGGTCGATATTGATTTTTTGGCCGCGGAAAGATACTTTATCTTGCAAATCAGCAACAAGAGTTAATGCACCACCAGCAGAAATCACATCAACAAAGTTTTGAGATGTATCTTCTAAACTTCCGTCGGCGAAGACAGAAATAGTAGAAGTGCTTGCCGCAGAAGTACAGCTAGTTGCGTGTATTTTAGCTTCAGCGATTTGCATAATGCCTTCATAAAGACCATAAGCCGCTCTTTCAGCATCACTCAAATCAGTATTAGCTACTAAAGGTGAGTTAGGGCCGTTGTTATAAGCGTTAGGCGCAGAAGGTGGGTTAGCACTGAAAGCGACAGACGAAAAGCTCGCCATCAGCGTCAGTGAAGCCAATGTAGTAATTTTTTTCATAATATTCTCCTTTCGAAGTTTGATTTCATAATTAAAGCCAATGTTGCTTTGCAATTGCTAACCACATTGGATATTGAGTTTACCTACTCAATTTGTTATCCGCAGACTGCCGGTTTGCTCGTCCTCTCAAATCTTGAGTGGATGGGCCAGCGTTATGACAGGCTGCTGGAAATTTGGTACTGGAAGG
>CAZODM010000209.1:0-1411 GCA_964578585.1 uncultured Desulfobacterales bacterium
ACCTAAAGAGCCATAATTTTCTCTAATCTTAACACATTGTTCCCTTGTAATATTATAGGGTTTAATACGATTATATAAGTCGTCATGTAATTGTAGTGCTAAATCTCTTTTTCTGTTTATTTTTATAGCATTAAATATTATTTGAGTATTAAAATCTAACATATTTATTTTTTTATTTTATGTAAGTTTATAAACTTTCTTTAGAACAAATTGTACTAGATTGTAAACAAATTTATAAAAAAATAATTTTTAACTATGTCTTTCAAATAGCTGTTTATTCCTATAAAGGAATAAATAAAACTCTAGAATCTCTGAGATAAACAAGTGTCATTTAAAAAACTCTCATTGTCTTCTTAAGAAAGCAAGAAATATTTGCAGAAAAAACAAGAAATAAAAACAAAAATCATTAAAAATAGTCAACCTAACAGTATGGCTTCCTTGACATATCAGATATACAGCAAAGTAATAAGTGTTATATGATTCTAACTAACATTTCCAATTTCTAAAAGAATACTAAACTAATTATTACAGGTAATTTAAAAAAACATTATAGATTACTTCTTGCCATACTCTTATTATTTTTATTTTTTTTAGTTTTTATTAATCTACACTTTAGATTCTAGGGAAATTATACAACATAGAGTTTGCTAAGAGCACGTTTTAGTGATCTTGTTGCATTTCAATATATCAATAAACTAAAGATAGACATATATTCCTATATATAAGATGCCCTAATGATAATGGAAAACTAATAGATAGTAAAGAAAAGAAGGAACTAGAGTAAATGCAAATATAAAAAGTTAGGAAATTCAAAATAATAGGTTTTTATTTTTTAATAATTGGAATTGGTTTAATAATAATTAGTTCTTGGCTTGCACAAAAAGTACAGAAAGAAAATAAATAAGCTAATTTAGGGATATTTGGGATATTGCTCAAAAGTTTTAAGAGAGCTAAAAGAACCTGCCTTGTAAAAAATTACACGATTTCTTGGCACATCTTATCTTTTACCACTTAAAAAAATTAATAATATTTAATAATATCTGTATTTAGTGCTCTTATGTAGCTTAACAACTATTAAGCAGGCTTAGTATTCTTAGTTCAGATATATATTTATATTTAAACAGACATAAAAGATAATGAAAACTAAGTATTTTAATAATTTTCAGATGATTTTCATTTTTACTAAAAAGTGGGGAGAACAGTATTAGCTCATTAGCTATATTTTTTATTGTATTGTTATTGTATTTATTAGTTTAGCCTTAATCTTTTTTACATCTATTCATATTCCATATAATAAATATAGTTAAAAAGAAATCGAATGAAATGAATAAAATCAAACAATAATACACATAAATAATTAGATATATTAATATTAGTGGCACTCTATTTAATCCCCAAATTATTTACTAAA
>CAZODM010000210.1:0-1409 GCA_964578585.1 uncultured Desulfobacterales bacterium
CTGATAGTTATGAAGAGCTTGAAGTTGGTGAAGAGGGTATGATAATTTGTGGTGGTACTCAGGTTATGAAGGGGTATTTGAAAGATGAAGAGAAAACTAAAGAGGTAATCATAGAAAAAAACGGCATCCGATGGTATATTACAGGAGATAAAGGAAAACTTGACAATGACGGCTTTTTAACCATAGTTGATAGATACTCAAGGTTTGCTAAAATTGCAGGAGAGATGGTCTCTTTGGGGGCTGTTGAAGAAGCTGTGAGAGAGATACTTCCTGAAGATGTAGATATAGTTGCATCTAATGCTCCAGATGCAAAAAAGGGTGAAAAAGTGATACTTCTTTATAATGGAGAGATAAGTGAGGGTGAATTAATAAAACTGATAAAAAACTCTAGTTTAAATCCACTTATGATGCCTAGTGAGTATTATCTACTTGATGAGATGCCAAAACTTGGAAGTGGTAAATGTGATTTAAAAAAAGCAAAAAAGATTGCAACGGAGCTTAGCAGTGCATACAATTGATATACACTCTCATCTTTTAAGCTCTGATGTTAAGTTTGATAGGATTTATGATCGTTTAGCTATCTTATTTTTTGCTAAAAAACTTGGAATAAGTGCAAAAGAGCTTATAAAAAATCCATACCCTGCATACACAAAAGGGTTATTAAAAAACATAAGAGAGTCAAAATATATCTCAAAATCTGTACTTTTTGGAGTAGATGCAAGAGTAGATAAAAAAGGAGATACCTTACACAAAGATATAACAGTCTGTGCCACAAATGATGACCTTTTAAATCTATATAATGAGAACAAAGATATAATAATCCCTTTCTTCTCAATTAACCCAAATCGTCCAGATGCATTAGATTTGATAGACAAATACTATGATTTAGGTTTCAGGGGAGCTAAGTTTTTACAAAATTACTGGGGAGTTGATACCAGAGAGAAACGATTTTTACCTTACTTTGAAAAACTAAAAGAGAAAAATCTACCACTGATTGTGCATATCGGAAGTGAGAGTTCTGTTCACTCATATAAAGAGTGTGAAAGTATAGAGATGCTTTCTCATCCTCTTGAAGTAGGAGTAAATACAATCTGCGCTCATATGGCATTAAGTTATGAGAGTTTAAAAATCCTTAAAGCACTCTCAAAAAACCCTAAAAATTTTAATCCAGAGTATTTTCAACTTTTAGAGATGCTAGAGGTTTATGATAACTTATATGCCGATATATCTGCTCTTTTAACACCTACAAGAGCTAAGGTTTTAGGACATCTTGGTGAGCAAAAACAGATACATAATAAACTTCTTTTTGGTACTGATTTTCCTGTTCCTTTTACTACTGTTTTTAATACTCACGGCTTAAAGATTAAAAAGAGTTTTGAGATTTCGGCTGAGAAAAATCCTCACGATAG
>CAZODM010000211.1:0-1400 GCA_964578585.1 uncultured Desulfobacterales bacterium
ACTTAGGGTGTGATTATAAGCTCGACTCGTCTGTTTTCTTTAAGAGCTTCCTTTGTGTTTTCTGGTTGAAGTGGGAACTTATCTCCTTCTGCCTGAATACTTAGTCTTGAAGGCATTATCCCATATTTTATAAGCTCCTTCCACACACTTACTGCTCTTGCCATTGAAAGCTCCAAGTTATTTTTATAAGGACCTTTTAGTATTGGAAGTTTATCTGCATGACCAATTATATCCACATGATATTTCTTTTTCTTTTTAAGAAGGTAGGCTATTGACTTTAATAGCATTTTGGCCCTGTTAGTAAGTTGAGCACTATTTAGCTTAAAATAGGCTATATCTTGTAACACTACAACAGAGCTTGTTTTGTTGCTACCTTTGTGTGTAAGTGGAAGAATAAGGCTAGAAACACTTGGAAGTATGTTTTTATACGGTATAGACCATCCTTGTTTTATAGATGTAGCACCCCATACTAAGATAAATATGAGTAGTAAAGACATAAGATCACACAAAGAGATTGCCCAAAGGTGTCTGTCTTCTTTTTGTTGTTGGGAGACTATGATTAATTTAGTCTTTTTAAATGAGCTGTAAGAGTTCATTTTATTCTTTATTTTTATTTAATGTCTTATAACTTCTTTTTCTTCTGATTCAAAAGACTGCCAAATAGATATGTCATTTACCTCTATTTTATTATCCTCAAAGGATTCAAATATAGGATTTAAAAGGTTTTTACTAATCTCTTTGCTGACTTTTAGGTATAGATCATATGCATTTAATGCCTCAGCTATCTTTAAAGGATGTTCGCCTTTTAGCATCTTTAATAAGCCCTCTATAATCATAGATCTTTCTAACTGTGCCTTTTCACTAGCATCCTCTAGTTTTTTAGATAATGGTAGGAAGATGGTATAAGACAATACTATCCCATAAAGGGTAGTGGTTAGAGCCAGAGCTATATCTTTTCCTAAATTAGCTATGTCTCCTAAATGGTTCATAGCTGCCATTAGTCCGATTATTGTACCTGCCATACCAAGTGCAGGGCACAACTGAGCAATAGATTTGATAAGCCTAATATTTGATCTGGTATTAAGTAGCTCTTTTAGATCCTCTGATTCTAAACAGCTCTTTAACTCATCTGCACTGTAGCCTTCAACTAAGAGTCCTGCCCCAAACCTTAAAAATGGATGTTTTATAGAATTAAGTATCCTTTCTATCCCAATTGCTCCATTCGCTCTATGGTGTTTTGCAATGGTAAAAAGCTCTGTTAAAAGTTTTTCAGTTCTTTTTTTATCATCAATATCTTCTTTACTTAGATCTACTATGGCATTAAAAGTGTTTTTAATCCGTTTAGTTGGCCAGCCTATAAATAAAAATACTGCTATTCCAACTAGTAACAGAAAAAATGC
>CAZODM010000212.1:0-1394 GCA_964578585.1 uncultured Desulfobacterales bacterium
TGGCGCTGTCTACTTCAACCCGCTCACCGGCACGTAAATCTTCAATGCGTTTGCCGGATAGTTTGCCGTAGTTTGAGAATTGATTGACTGAATAGTAAACATCGCCATTATCACCAATATAAGCAGCATTACTTTCTAGCAATACTGAAATCATGGTAATAATCTGATCCATTGATTGTGTTGCACGTGGTTCACTATCAGCAGGCAAGACAGCAAGTGCGCGTTCGTCCTCATGCATCGCATCAATAAATCGTTCGGTGAGGTCTGTGATTGATTCAGTATTTTGTTGTGCGCGCACAATTATTTTGTCGTCAACATCGGTAATATTGCGCACATATGTGACATCATAACCAAGCTTGCGTAGGTGGCGAACGACAACATCAAAAGCTATCATCACCCGTGCATGTCCGAGATGGCAATAATCGTAAACCGTCATGCCACAGACATAAATACCAACTTTCCCGGGAATAATTGGCTTAAACACCTGTTTGGAACGCGTTAAGGTATTGTATATTTCCAGCATTGGAATGTGTTGTCCTGTTGTTTAATGATTGCGGGTGAGATTAAAGCAGATGAATGCTTTGAAGTATTTGGCTAGGGTTGCTGCTTTCTTCGTAAAGGTAAACCCCTTATAATAGCTGTTTTTAATTCATAGGAAAACCAGGAGAAACGTATGCGTTTATTTTTGATTTCTATCTTGACACTCCTGACACTCGGATCAATTGCACATGCAGAGGACAAAAAAAACATGTCAGCAAACCAACAAGTAAAACTGGAAACATCACTTGGCGATATTATTATTGAAGTTGATGCAGAAAAAGCACCTGTATCTGCTAAAAACTTTCTTGATTATGTTAACAGTAGCCATTTCAACGGAACAATTTTTCATCGCGTAATTCCCGGTTTTATGGCACAAGGCGGTGGTTTTGACAAGGATTTCAAACAAAAGGCTACAAATGCCGCCATTAAAAACGAAGCGGATAATGGCTTGAAAAACACGCGTGGTACATTGGCTATGGCAAGAACCTCGGATCCAGATTCAGCATCTTCGCAATTTTTTATTAATCTGAAGGATAATGCATTTCTGGATTTTAAATCAAAAACACCACAAGGCTGGGGTTATGCCGTTTTTGGGCGAGTCATAGATGGAATGGACGTTGTTGATAAAATGGCTGAACAACCAACAGGTTCAAATGGTCAGCATCAAGACGTTCCAAAGACCCCAATTGTTATTAATAAAGTTAGCCTTGTATCTGTGGCAAAATAAAGCTTTATACTAGGGAGGCTGTCCGAGAATAGAAAGCCTACTGCGGAAATGCTGAATTTGGCCAACTTTCCCCATTCTTTTCGTTAAATAGCACAACTATTCGCCTCAAATAATGAAAAAATCTGGC
>CAZODM010000213.1:0-1392 GCA_964578585.1 uncultured Desulfobacterales bacterium
TTTTAAAAGAGGCGCTCTCGCTTCTCTTTCAAAAAACCCTTTAACTATAACGTTATGCATAAATAGGAAAAGAAAAATTGCGAGTAGATTTTGGCTTATTCAAAGAAGACGAATTACTTCAAAGAGGTATTATTACCGTTACTGATAAACAAATAACAGAAAGTTTCGAAAATCTTAATATCAGCCATCGTCTATTAGAAGGTGCTGCTGAAATAGTTATAGAAGTCCTTAGTGATGGTGAGAGGTCTATTAAATCAACATTGAATATGCCTGTTCATGAGTCAGAAGATTGGGAGTCAATAGAAATGGCACAGTTTACATTAGCTTTTAAGTGCTTATTAAATGCATAACAAATCGTTCAAAACCGCAGCGCAAAAAGCGCGCTGCTCGGACACTTAACCGCTGGTCGCGGTCAAGTGCCGTTTAACTCAAACGTTATACATACAAGAATAATAGATAAAATTGATAATTCAATTGATGTTTTTTTGGATAAAATGAGTTAAGAAATGAACCAAATAAAAATGAAATATACGGACACAGAAAATGTTTATGTTTTCCTATTCGATGGATTTTCTGATTGGGAAATCGCATATCTCACGACTGAATTGAAAAAAAGCAAAAAAACGGTCTTAAAATATTTTACTATTGATGGTCTAGAAATTATCTCTGCCGGTGGACTTAAAATTACACCCGACTTGTCAATTCAGCAGTTAAATCCAGATAATGTTTCAGTTCTTATTCTTCCAGGAGGAACTGCTTGGGAAAAGAAGTCCATAAAAGGAATTGATAAACTCGTAGAAACGCTGAATTCCGAAAATAAAACTATTGCAGCTATATGTGGTGCGACCACATTTTTAGGTCAAAATGGGTATTTAGATAAAGTGAAGCATACAAGTAACGCATTGGATTATTTAAAATATATTGCGCCCAATTATAAGGGCGAAAAAGAATATCAATCTAATTTTTCAGTAACTGGTGAAAATATAATAACAGCAAACGGAATCGCACCTATTGAATTTGCGAGAGAAGTTTTTAGAAAAATCAACCTAAATAGTGAAAAAGATATTGAAAAATGGTTCCAATTATTTAAAAACGGAATTTGGACAGAATAAAAGTCAATTAAAAATAATGTATAACAAATCGCTGCACTGGATTTTTACTCCGCTTCGCTCCGTAAAAACCAGTGAGCTCAAACGTTAGCAGTCATCAAAGTAGCAAAAAGAATTTAAAAGCATAATCACAATGGGGCAACCAAAACATTAAACGAGCTTCAAGTTCAAACAACGATCGTTGCCATCGTTGTTATTGCGGTAGCGTGAAGGCGCAAACAAAAATATCAAACTTTCTAGCCTGTGATTGCGGGCACTAGTAAAAGGTGTAAAATCAAAACCA
>CAZODM010000214.1:0-1385 GCA_964578585.1 uncultured Desulfobacterales bacterium
GACGAGGAAGCAAGGGGAGTATAGTTGTTGTTCTTAGTAGAAACAAATGCGAGAGGAGTGTTGTATAAAGAATGTGAATCAAATCCAAGATTCAGCCACTGGGGCATATCAAGCTTTTTGGTTCCCCAACTATAACCCATAACGTACTTCTGGGATGTCCCTAAATAATTATAATCAAAGTTCACCTTTCCAGCCAAGACAGCGTCTTCTCCACCACCAGGACCGACGGAATAAAGCCAACTTTTAGGATTTAGTATGAGGTTGTCATAAATCTTAAAGTTATGGCTGTTGGAGTAATTTATGTTGGCTCTTAGTCTAATTGTGCTGTTAATTAGAGTATTTTTGTAGACATTAATATTATTGATGCTTTGTGGTTGCCACCCGATAATAATCCCAGAAACATCGTTTTCAATTTTATTGTATAGCACGTCGATGTTTGATTGCCCCCATTGAGACAACAGTCCCAACGCACCTAAGTGACAATTATGCAGGTAATTACCCCTAAAGGTATTTTTATACCCATTATCTTTATCTCTAAGGCACATCCCGTCTATATTAAAAGCCTCATTATTTTCGTATAATAAATAACTCGTATCGAAAAGAACTACAGAACCCCCATGATAGTTTGCGCTGTTATCTCCGTTTATGCCAGAATCTCTATCAAATAAATTATGAAAATTATTATCTTGAATTATGTCGTATTTTGAACTGGAAGGTGCGTTCATTATCTTGCTGTGATCCCAAAAAAACATAAACGCAGGATTCCCATGAACCGAAGTGTCATATAGGTCATGCATTTTGTTTCTTCTAAAAACCAAATGGGAGATACCGTGGTTGATAGAAAATGCCCATCGGCTGGCATTGACAATTTCGAGCCCGTCTACGTACAGATAACTGTCCTTGGGCCAGATTGTACTCAAATTCAAATCAATCATTGGGTGTTCTCCTGGATATGCAATCCATTTATTTATATTACCTTTTACTACATTTATTTTTCCGATATACTTCCCTCCCCGCAGATATAAAATATCATTCAGACCTCCCTGGCGAATCGAATAGTTTAGTGTCCGCCATGGGTTTGAAATAGAACCATTCCCTGTAGCATCATTTCCGCCTGGACTAACAAAATAAAAGTTTTGTTTTGTAACTTTTAGTATATAACTTTGATAAGTGATCTGCCCTAAACTATCCGTTACTTTAATTTTCACATTAAACGCTTGCCCATTTAAATTAGAATTTGGTGTCCAACGAATCTCGCCTTTATCTTTTGTTATTGTCATCCCGGACGGAGCCGTAATTAACGAGAATTTGTAAGGATATTCTCCCCCAACAACCCCAAGACGAATATCGTATTCTATGTTTGGGTAGGCAGTTTTAAGAGGCCA
>CAZODM010000215.1:0-1385 GCA_964578585.1 uncultured Desulfobacterales bacterium
ACTACACTTTAGACAAAATTACCCCGTCATTTCATAGCAATCACCTAACCCAACCCCTAAAAAGTCAATATTCCCAAAATCTTCCTCAATATTTTTACCTACTTTAGGAAAAAACATTGAAATATGCAAAGTGCCAAAAACTCTTCGCAGTGCTAATTTGGTACTTCCAGCTGTAATTGTAATACCTTTTTTATAGTGGACTCTCCAAGGCAGCATCTCCTTAATATGATCTATAATTGTCTTTTTAAAATGCAAAGATGAGAGCTTGATAATGATAAAACACCAAATTTTAAAGTAGAGAAACTGATAATAACTTCGTGGAGTGTGCATCATAATATCTTTAAACCGAAAACGATTTTTTAATTCATTAAACATTGGTTCAATATCCCATCTTTTTGCATATCTTTTGATAATTTCCTCAGGTGAAAGTGTTATATCTGTTGAAATTATCAGACGCATGGATTGGCTATCATCAAATGTCAACCATACAGCTTTGATTATCTCACCTTTTAGAAACCTAGCTTTACCTATTGCCTCTTTGTACCTAATCTTTACATCTTTGGAATAGATATAAAGTGTTATCTTTTCTGTCAAATCCTCTAGTTTAGGTTTGATTTTTGCTCCATATTTTTTAGGTCTTCCAACTTTTTTCTCTTTTATAGGTTCAGGTATTTCACAAATTACCAAATCTTTTCTTGCCATCGTAATTGTTGAAAAATTATACTGATGCTTTGCCCGCAATATTAGTCTCCCTCGTGCAAACCAACTATCTGTTATCATCTCTACTTTAATAGATAATCCCCTATTCTGAATAACTCTTTTTATCATTTTTCCAATTGCAATTGTTGTTGAAATTAAATTCTTTTTTGGTTTTACAAGATGGATGAACATAGGTAGTGTTATGGTTACTCCACCGATAGTTAGAATAAGTCCAAAAGCCAACCATCTTTGTCCAAAAACAAAACTTGAACGATTTGCTTTATGGCTATGGTCAAATTGCTTATGTCCAAATGGAACTTTTTTCTTCCTGCTTCTATAAACAATACTATCATCTATTGAAACTGATATCTTTATTATTTGGAATAATGACAATATCATCACTATTATCTCTATTTGGATAGCAACATAATCAAATTTGATTCTACTAAATAGCTTATGAATACTGTGATATTGTTTTGGATTTACCATCATCGCTAGTTCAGTTAGATAGCCGCAACTACTTATCAATTCCGCTTTTATCAAATTTAGTAGCAACTCTTTATTTTTATATTGGATATTTTGTAGTATAATCCATATGATTCTTAGGTTTGTGTTCATACAGCATAAGAATCATCTTTTTCTTTATATCTTCCATAATCTTTTTGTTTTTTTGTCTAAAGTGTAGT
>CAZODM010000216.1:0-1368 GCA_964578585.1 uncultured Desulfobacterales bacterium
ATATCCCACTTAAATTTTCTATAAAGTTACATCTTTTATTTTACCGTTCATTTTTCTATAAAACCGTGATTTGCGGCATGGGCTATACCCTGCTGTTAGGCGTGCGGTGTTTCGTCTTTATAAAATTACTATTTCCTGATTTTTCTAATTTCATTTCTTCTTATGATTTGGAATATAACAAAGTCGTGTGGTCGCATTTAAATTCTGGGTAAGTTTACCTGATTGAAAAAGATTTTTTATTATTTCAATATCTTCGTTAGTATATTCTATATTTGAATTTATTTGAACCTTAATATTTCTTTTTTCGAGTTCATCTAAAATCACTTCTTTAGTTAAATCTATATTGAAATTTTGATGAACAATATCAAATGCGGCTTGAGAAAAAATATTTGATTCTTTTATTTGTGCTGCCTTTTCTGCAAAAATATCTTTTGGAAATAAGTCTTTTCCACCGTGAAATATATTATAAATCTGTTCTGATATTTTTTTGTCCTGCCAAAATCTGAACGCAAAAACGCCGGACATTGAATTAAAATTTTTATTTTTTGTTAGATTTACTCCAAACGCTCTTTGTTCTCCAGGTCGTTTAAATATTTGCCAACCAACAGGGTATATTTCTGGTTCATTTTCTTCCGAAAATGGCATAAATTGTTCAGATGGATTAATAAAATATAGAACACCTTGTTTATCTGATTTTTCAATTGGAATATAACAGTTAGATTCTTTTCTTGTTACGGCAAAAAATGCAGCAACAGGTAAACTGTTAGTAATATCAAGCATTTTTGTTTTAAATTCATAATGCTGTGCTAATGCTACATAATCAAAAAATATTCCATTTTCAATTTCATCTTTGATAACAGGGTGTTTCGATGTTACAATTCTAAATTCTTCTATTTTTAAGTTTTGAATAAATTCTTCTATTTTGTCTGGCTGAAATCTATAAAATGAAGCTATACATGGTTCATGAAATTCATTTTGTCCTCTAAATAAAGGGGTTCCAATTGGTTGAGGGTAATAAATTAGTCTATTATTCCCATAATCAATGACTTGATATGGAGCATTCCCAAAATAGGTTTTGGACAGAGTCCATCCTTGATTATTAAGATAATCAATAACACTGTTTATATTCTCAAAAATCTCATCATGTATCATAGCTTCGGGTTCAATATTTTATTGTGTTTATGAGACTATGCCTTTTCATTTCACTGACGCCTAACGTGTGCGGGTATGGGACGTGCCGCATTTTTTAGTTTAACTTTTCTATAAAGTTACATCTTTTACTTTACCGTTCATTTTTCTATGTAACCGTGATATGCGGCATGGGCTATACCCTTGCTGTTAGGCATTGTATTTCTTATCAATTCACAT
>CAZODM010000217.1:0-1363 GCA_964578585.1 uncultured Desulfobacterales bacterium
ATTGCTTTTTTGGAGCCTATCATCTCATCCCACCAGCCAGCTTTTCTATCTCCCTCATAAGTTCCAGCCGCATGGTGGCTTCCTGTTAAGGCATGAGTTACAACAACAACATTTGATTTATCAGAGTTTAATTCGCCGTAAGTCTCATAGATGAGTTCATAAGGCTCTAGTATTCGCCCACTCTCTAAATAGAGTGGGTTGGTAAATTTTTCTACTTTTGTTGTAATTTTCAATATAAGCCTTAGCTTTGCGAATGATAATTTGGAGCCTCTTTAGTGATTGTAACATCGTGAACATGACTCTCTTTTAATCCAGCAGAAGTTATCTCAACAAATTCAGCTTTCGCTTGAAATGTTAAAATATCTTTTGCCCCAACATAACCCATCGAAGCTCTAAGTCCGCCAATGATTTGATGTATAACTGTACTCATTTTACCACGATATGGAACCATACCCTCAATTCCCTCAGGGACAAGTTTATCTGTTGCTGTTCCTTCTTGAAAATACCTATCAGTACTCCCTTTGTTCATAGCTCCAATACTTCCCATACCACGATAAGTTTTGTACTGCCTGCCTTGATAAGTTATAGCCTCCCCAGGACTCTCTTCAGTCCCAGCCAACAAACTTCCAATCATCACAGTTCCAGCCCCAATTGCAAGGGCTTTTGCAACATCTCCAGAGTATTTAATACCGCCATCAGCGATCACAGGAACTCCTAACAATGCTCCCTCTTTTGCACAACTTTCAATCGCAGTTATTTGTGGTATTCCAACACCTGCAACAATTCTAGTAGTACAGATGCTACCAGGTCCAATACCTACTTTTATACCATCTGCTCCAGCTTCTACCAATGCTCGGACAGCTTCAGGGGTTGCTACATTTCCAGCGATTATCTCTATCTCAAATTTACTCTTTATCTCTTTTACAGTATCCATAATTCCTTTTGAGTGACCGTGGGCAGAGTCTAAAACTAAAACATCTACACCAGCTTTGATTAAAGCCTCAGCTCTATCAATCTGACCAACCCCGATAGCAGCACCAACTCCTAATCTTCCATATTTATCTTTATGTGAGTTTGGAAAATCTTTTCTTTTTTTAAGATCTTTTACAGTGATAAGCCCTGCAAGAGTGCCGTCTTTATTTGTAAGTGGGAGTTTTTCAATTTTATGTTTTTGAAATATAATTTCAGCATCATCTAAAGATATACCGTGAGGAGCAGTTATAAGAGGTGCTTTTGTCATAAGATCTTCAACTTTTTGAGAATAATCACTCTCAAATCTCAAATCTCTATTTGTCAAGATGCCTATAAGTTTATCGTTTTCATCAACTACAGGAAAACCAGATATTCTATACTCAAACATTAA
>CAZODM010000218.1:0-1360 GCA_964578585.1 uncultured Desulfobacterales bacterium
TATCTTCTCAGTACTCGATTTAGATAGCTGAGAATTAATGATTTTAGATTATTCTCCAGCTTTCTTGTAGCCTGAATTCGTATAGTAACGTCACAAACCCAGGAATCACAGAAACTTATTACCTAGTTTGAACCAGGAGCAGTGACAACTCGGATATTCGCAGTGTCATAAATCACGTTGATTTTGTTAACTGGCAATAGACCATTTTGTGCCCAGCCTCCAACAGCATCAACCATAAGAAAACTGGTAGCCTCACCTGGTTGACCCACCACCTTGAAGGTGATGGTTGCAATCTCAAAATCACCCCCAATACCAGTGGCTGCACTATTCCCAACCGAAATATTTAATGGATTAGGATTAGTATTCGCTCTAGTATCAAACGAATTATCCCAGAGGGAGTCGGCAATTGTAATACCAGTAAAATTGACCACAGAGTCATCCCAGGACAATTCAAATGAACCACCATCAGTATTAGTTGTGAAATTCGAGCCTACAATTGAAACTGTGAGAATGTCTCCATTCGCTATTTCAGAAACAGCAGGTAAAACACGAACAACTAATGCAGTTCCTGAGTTGTTGCCTTCATCCATAAAAGATGTTTTCTTGGCATCCAGCAAGCCAGTAATTTCAGTCTCTGTGGTGCGAGTTGCATTGCTACTGATAGCGCCCTGGATTAAAGCTGGACCACTAAACCCAAACAGGTATCGCATGGTCATAAGACCGTCTGTCAGAGCATCTCGCTGTTGGTCTCCATCAATATCAAAAAAATCCTGACATTCTGGTGACTCAAGAAAGGCAGAAATATCACCAGCACTTGAACGTTGTGCATTGGCACTCACAGCATTTTCTGTCAACGCATCACCGGTTGAATTGAAAAGATGACGCATCAACAGCAAGCCATCGGTAAGTGCATCCAAATTGCCATCATTGTCAATATCCAACGAGCAGGTCAAAGCGTAGCTGTTAGCACTGAACAATAGAGCACAAGCTAAAAAGAAACGTTTAGTGAAATGTAACAATACAGTCATACCAGTACTCGATAGGATTTACTTTCTGTGGTGATATTAATACGGAAATATTTCATCAAGCGCATGGCAATACTCATTAAATACTCAACAGCTCTAAGAAAAAAACATTGACTCATCGTGTTGTTCTTTAGTTCAATTAACATTAAGTGCCGATGGACCTGGCTTTTTGCCAAAATTCAGTTTGAGAGTACTCAAATCTAATGAATCGACGACACCATTGCCGTCCAAGTCTTCATCAGGTGCCTCAGTACTTCCAAAGCGAGACTTTAACCTTGATAAATCAAATGGATCAACAATTCCATTATTATTAAAATCAGCATCACAGACATTTC
>CAZODM010000219.1:0-1345 GCA_964578585.1 uncultured Desulfobacterales bacterium
CTTTTCTCTTTTCTCTTTTCTCTTTTAGTATTATCCAGCCAGGCAAATGCCCAATCTGATATTGATTACTGTACAGAACTGAACGGAGAATACGTTCCATATCAATTCATCCGCGATATACAAGAAGATCAACGCTACGACCCTGTTCTTCAGAAGTATAAGCGAGATTTTTCTGAAACCATGGTAGACGGAGAATGGTATCAGACTACTGCCTGGATATCTTCTATTCCCGACTTACAAGAACGCATTGAACAATGGCGCACGGACAAAGAGATGTCGCTGGGTTTTGAAGACGAATGCTATCAGTTACAGCCTGATGAACAGGAAAATGACTCTGATTCCAGCTCTGATACCATAGAAACACAGTCTGGAGGACTCCAGCTAAATGCCACTCCAGCCAGACAAAAACCTCAACATTCTCTTGCCAAGAATATCTTTCGAAAAGAAAACATTGAATTGCTAATATTTGATAACGAAAGAGTGGATGGCGATACAGTCGATATCTACTGGAATGGCTTGCCACTAAAACGACAACTGGTACTTAAAGGTTTTCCTGGCACAACCATTAGTCTAGAATTAAGTGCATCACATGATTTGCATTATCCTACCAACAGGCTCTCGATATTTGCGACCAGTGCAGGTACTTCAGAATCTGAAGCAACTATTGGATTGCAAGTCAAAGACAGAGGAACAATCTTCTCAGGTGGTCCTGAACTCGGGGTAGAAGCTGGTCTAACAGCAGACCTAGCCGTTCCTGGCTGGATGTCTCCATTAACAATGGCTCTTGGACTTGTCTGTATTCAACCTCAATGGACTCAGGCAGTCGACCATATCAGAGTAGCCATGGGCTTTATAAAAATTGACAGGCAAGAAGTGGGGAAACCACGCATTCTGACTGTGGATAGACCGGGGAGAAACAAAAGACGAAGACAAACCAAAAGATTATATAAATCGTTTGGTTATCGAGATGCTAATTCTCCTACAGAGCAACTTGATGAATACCCACCCGCTGTTTTTCTTGAGAATTACGGGGAAGCGCACATGAGACCGATTAACACAGAACACAACAGAGAATCTGGCAGAGACATAAAAAACCAGATTACCGGACCAGGGGGAACCAAAGTAGTCAATGCTGTTTATAATGATGGCGATCAGATTGAAATGCATATTCCTGGTCCTTTCGTTGATAGCAGATTGTTTTGTAAAGATGCTTTTTAAGGAATCCAGTTATGCGTGTTGCCAGATTTCATCTTTCTCCATGGAACGGAGTTATTGAACTCTACGGATCTGAAGAAAATAGATACAATGATTACGAATACACTCATCGTGGTTGTTGTATCGATTA
>CAZODM010000220.1:0-1344 GCA_964578585.1 uncultured Desulfobacterales bacterium
GCATCCAGCGTCAATGTTAACGCACGTGGATCTGCGTTACCAATGTCTTCGCTAGCAATTCTGATCAGTCGGCGTGCAATATAGTGCGGATCGCAGCCACCATCAAGCATGCGACACATCCAGTACAAGGATGCATCCGGAGCGCTGCCTCGAATTGATTTATGCAACGCTGAAATCTGATTATAAAATTCTTCACCACCTTTATCGAAACGGCGTACACTGCCCTCAAAGACTGCTTTGGCAATCGCTTGGGTGATGATGATTTGACTCGTATCAGCATCGCTAGCAAGCTGAATCGCCAACTCCACCAGATTCAACAACCGACGCGCATCACCATCAGCCTGGGCAGCAAATTGTTTTTGCAGTTCAAGCGGAAATTCGATTGTTTCATTCTCTGTGGTCATCACATGTTCAATGACTTCCAGCAAGTCGTCATCAGACAGTGATTTTAAGACGTAGACTCTGGCACGAGACAATAAAGCATTATTGACCTCAAATGATGGATTCTCAGTCGTTGCACCGATAAAATAAAATGTTCCATCCTCCACAAAAGGCAAAAATGCATCTTGCTGAGCTTTATTAAAGCGATGAACTTCGTCGACAAAAACGATACTGTTACCATCAGTTTGATCGCGATGCTGTTGCGCACTGGCAACCGCTGCGCGAATTTCCTTTACTCCGGCGAGTACTGCAGAAATAGGGATAAATTGTGAATCAGATTGATGTGCAATAACACGCGCCAAAGTGGTTTTTCCAGTCCCTGGTGGACCCCACAGTATCATCGAATGCAACACACCATTTTCAATTGCTTCGAATAATGGTTTTCCGGTTGCCAACAAGTGCTTTTGCCCAAAAAAACCATCCAGACTACAGGGTCGCATACGCTCAGCCAATGGCTGATGTTGGCTTGGTGTCATACTAGTCTTCTATTACGTCGACACCGGATGGGATCTTGAAATCAAAGAGATCAGGCTTGAATTGCGGATTAACGACAATGTTTGAAAAGGTGATGTGGGTCACTTGATCGAAATCATCTTCCATCAACATTTCGATGAGTAAATTGTCTTTTAAACCAACCCTGATTGATTTGAAACCGCCTATTTTTTCTTTTGGAAGCAGCTTTAACCAAGCCACGCCTTCTTTCGTTGGTAGTTGTTCCAGCGTAAAACGATCAGTGATCGAACTTTCACCGCTCAACAATAATGCAGGCCCCATCGACAATGCCTTGGTGATAGTCTTAACCGTTATCTGCTCCAGATCAACATCATAAAACCAAACCTTTTTACCGTTGGAAACAACCTCTTGCAAATACGGTTTCTGGTAATTCCAACGAAACAATCCTGG
>CAZODM010000221.1:0-1343 GCA_964578585.1 uncultured Desulfobacterales bacterium
TTTTGGCAGTCTGGAATAACAAAATTGCAGAAATTAACGAGTTGTTGCAATTAGGTGTTAATGTGAATACACGAAATCATTTTGGCCAGACACCGTTGATGATTGCGGCCATACTAGGTAATTTGAATGCAGTAAAGTTATTACTTGAAAATGGTGCCGCTTTGAATTATATCGATAATAATGGATTGACAGCATTAATGTTGTCAGCAAGGAACGGACAGTTGTTAGTCGCGGAGCATTTGTTGGGTAAGGGTGCTGATGTCAATGTTCAAGATAAACGTGGTTTGACAGCGTTGATGCATGCAGCATCTTTTGGTCATGAAACTACCGTTGAAACCATTCTGAAGTACAAGCCAGCATTAGAAGTTAAGGATAACAAGTCAATAGATAAGAAAAATGTTAAGGAAAATGAAGGACAGGCAGCAGGTACAATTACCTTGTCTCAAGGTTATCAAAATATTGCTCAAATAATACAAACTACTTTATAGATGTTCAGAGATCATGTTGATCTTTTATAGGTAATTATTTTATTCTTACAATAGGAACCTGTCATTAAATAACTCTCGAACCTGACTTGTCTTTACCTCAATTCGATGTCTGGAGAACAGTTGTATTGTTAACTGCGCGTCCACTTTCCTGTCTTAAACTGAAATGCTAATTTGACAAAGAAAGAGCTTTGCCGAATATTCGACTGTTCAAAATATTTCCTTGTGAATCCAGATGGCTACGTGATCATCTTACCAACTGGTGAGAAATGCGGGCTATGGGACTGGTTAAAATCTTGTGTTTTCTTGATGACCAACAGGGTGGTGTTCACGAAATCTAGATTACATTTGTAATGTTTGTGAAGTTCAACATACATATGCTCAAAGTCATTATCAATTTTTCTCAAACACCACTGATATTAGACTGCCAACATTAATCAACCGTTTGTATACGATGTCCAGTCATGAGAATCATCACCAAACACCAAAAAATATGGATTCAGATATTCTTCTTTGGTGTTGTAAGCGAGTATCTGTCCTTGCAAATCGGTGACTTTTCCGCCAGCTTGCTCGACAATGCATTGGGAAGCGGCAGTATCCCATTCAGAGGTTAGGCCAATGCGTGGATATAGGTCTGCTTTGCCTTCAGCGACCAGACATAGCTTGAGTGAGCTACCCATTGAAACGAGTTCATGTTGTCCCAGCCGCTTCAAATAGTCGGCAAGCTCTGCGGTCTGGTGTGAGCGACTACCGACAACTGTAAGCGGTTTTTTAGCCTCTTTGCGTACCGAGATGGATTGCGACTGTTGTTCTGGCAGTTGTTTCCATGCCCCTAGTCCTTCAGCTGCAGAATAACAA
>CAZODM010000222.1:0-1341 GCA_964578585.1 uncultured Desulfobacterales bacterium
TTTTTTTTTTTGTGGAACTGTAATGAAGATGAGAGTAGGCCTCTCGAAGTCTGTCTGCAGGGGCCGACTTCAAACCAGCTAGTGCTGCTAACGTAAAGAGCGTTGGTGGTGAGCGACTAGTGAAAAGGCGTTGAAAATAAACGTCAGGTACGTGCTGAGAAGATGAGCGAAAGCGAACCGTTGATGACGCATCGTTAGTCACCTAAATACTGTCAAAACAGAGAGCGATCCCTTCTCTCTGGATAAGTCTGAAAGCAACCTGTTTACTGTTCAGGCGGCAGTCGGTGTAAAGACGGCATGAGCTTAGCACAGGCTTTATTACGGAACGTGGGAACCTGATCTTTGATGATAAGGGAAATGACAAACGGGCAGACCCCGTGAGGAAGAATACCAATGCAAAGTATCAGGGGCGGAGCCACTCGTAGTAGTGATGAAGTGATTGTAATGATCATGGAGCGAAGGGGTGGCGTTATCTTGTTGATAAAAAGACCAACCTGTAAAGGGAGGAGTTTTTGAAATCAACCAAGTCATTTGTAATTAGTAAGCACGTAGTCTGGGAAGCGTATAAGCGAGTCAAAGCGAATAAAGGCGCAGCGGGTGTTGACGGAGAAAGTCTCACTCAGTTTGAATTGCAACTGAAACGCAATCTTTACAAAATTTGGAACAGGATGTCATCAGGCAGTTATTTTCCGCCGCCTGTAAAACAAGTAGAGATACCAAAGAAAAGTGGTGGCAAGCGAAGCTTGGGTATACCGACAGTGTCTGATCGGATTGCCCAAATGGTTGTAAAGTTATCCATCGAACCTGAAATAGACTCACACTTTCATTTTGATTCATATGGTTATCGTGCTGGTAAATCTGCCAAAGCCGCGATAGAGGTCACACGGAAACGTTGTTGGCAATATGATTGGGTAGTGGAGTTCGATATTAAAGGCGCGTTTGATAATATTAATCATACGTTATTGATGAAAGCGCTCAAGTCACACGTAAAGGAAGACTGGCAACTGTTATATCTGGAGCGTTGGTTAACCGCATCGGTTGAACAACAGGATGGACAACAACTAGCGCGGACAGTAGGTACTCCGCAAGGAGGAGTGATTAGTCCTTTGCTGATGAACTTGTTTATGCATTATACATTTGATCGATGGATGGAAAAGTCTCGACCGCAGAATCCTTTTGCAAGATATGCAGATGATGCGGTAGTGCATTGTCACCAGCAAGAAGAAGCAGAACAGTTACTGAAAGACATCAGTGACCGATTGCAAGTATGCTTGTTGACGATGCATCCTGACAAATCGAAAGTTATTTATTGTAAAGACAGCAATCGGCAACAGAACTATT
>CAZODM010000223.1:0-1324 GCA_964578585.1 uncultured Desulfobacterales bacterium
CGACCACATCTAACTTCTGAGTTGGTGAAATTGTGCCGATGCCCACGTTTCCTTTGAGTACCGTTGTCAAAACTGAATCATTTCCGAGCACCACAGAGTTGCTTCCGATGCCGGTCGCATTGTATCCGAGCACCGTCTCGTTTGTGTCTCCGTCGGCGAGGGCTTTTGTGTTGTACCCGAGGAATGTGTTGTATGAGCCGGTTGCGTTTGCAGTGGTGCCGTCGGCGATGTAGCGACCTGCGTTGGTTCCGAGGGCGGAATTGTTGGAACCCGTGGTGTTTGCGTAGCCTGTGGCTTGCCCCACAAAAGAGTTGTTGGAGCCGGTGGTGTTGGAAGACCCTGTATAAGCCCCGATAAAAGAATTTTGAAGTCCTGTTGTATTCGCAGAACCAGCATACGCTCCTATAAATAAATCATAAGACCCGGTGGTGTTATTAACACCTGCTTTTAGTCCAACAAAAGAGTTATTAGAACCAGTCGTGTTATAAAGGCCTACACTTCTTCCTATGAAGGAGTTATTGTAGCCAGTAGTGTTTGAATACCCCGCGTTCACACCAAAGAACGAATTATCTATCCCGGTCGAGCTCATATTTCCTGCACCCTGCCCTGCGTAAATTGAGCTGAGCGTAGAGGAGGCATATAGCACCGTATTCCCCGCTTGTTTATATCCCGAGTACTGGTCGGTGTTAATGAAGCCTGTAACCGAAAGTTTTGCATATGGGGATGTAGTGCCGATACCCACGTTTCCTTTGAGAATTGTCTTTAGCACGCTGTCATTGCCTAGCACCACCGAGTTGCTTCCTGCTCCGGTCGCATTATATCCGAGCACTGTTTCGTTTGTATCTCCGTCGGCGAGAGCTATTGTGTTGTACCCGAGGAAGGTGTTGTTGGAGCCGGTTGTAAGCCCTGTTGCTCCATTTGCAATGTATATACCTGCGTTAGTTCCGATGGCGGAGTTGTTGGAGCCTGTGGTGTTGTAATAACCTGCGTTAGTTCCAATAAAAGAGTTAGATAAGCCTGTGGTGTTGGAATAGCCTGCGTTTTGACCCATAAAGGAATTACTGTTGCCTGTGGTGGTGTTGTAGCCTGCGTTATATCCGACAAAGGCGTTATCGTAACCAGTGGTGTTGGAATAGCCTGAGCCATACCCTATAAATGAATTGTAGTCGCCGGTAGTGTTAGAGTAGCCTGCACTAGTTCCAACAAAGGCGTTATCGTAACCAGTGGTGTTGGAATAGCCAGCGGAGTCTCCCATAAAAGAGTTGGAATAGCCGGTGGTGTTGGTGTATCCTGCGTTGGTTCCGATAAATAAATTATTTGTCCC
>CAZODM010000224.1:0-1319 GCA_964578585.1 uncultured Desulfobacterales bacterium
GGAAATAATGGAAAGGGCAATAAAAACCTAGGTGGTGCAGGAGGAGATGCCATCTTTGCTGAGAATGTCAACCGTTTGATTTTAGACCATATTTCGGCGTCATGGAGCATGGATGAAACAGTTGATATTACGCAATCCAAGAATATTACCATTCAACATTCAATTATTTCAGAAGGTTTGTATAACTCTTTTCATCAAAAGGGTCCTCACAGCAGAGGAGTGTTGTTTTTTGCTGGTGTGACAGACAGTGAACTCGCAAATGGCAATGGGGGCTATACCATATACCAAAACCTTCTTGCACATAACAACATGCGTAATCCAGTCGTGGGCGGCCAACCGTATTTAGATGCGGGTCAGGCTGAAAAAGATCGTAGATTTATGGCGATGGATTTTGTGAATAATGTTGTATATGACTGGGGTGTACGCAGTGGTCATTCTGGACGACCTCAAACCAAGATGAATTATGTTAACAACTATCTTATTGCAGGGCCCAGTACGGTATCAAAGAATCTTCATACAGCCATGCATGAAGAGAACAAGGATGAAGGTGATTTCTACATTTATATAGCCGGTAATTATATGGATACAGATAAAGACAATGTCCATGATGGACTGCTCGTTGGCGGTGAAGCTTTTCTTGGGTATGATTCTGGTGAAGTCTTAAACCAGGCATTTCCATTTCCTGTAATTACTCCTGTCTTATCTGCAAATGGCGGTTATCTGGAAGTTCTCGGGCATGCAGGATCCTCACTTGCGCGAGATGATGTTGATTGGCGAGTGATCAATAATGTGATTAATCGCACTGGTGGAATAATAGATTCTCAAGATGATGTTGGTGGTCTGGGTTCTATTGCGAGAGGTATCAAGCTAGCTGACACAGATCGTGATGGTATGCCTGATAACTGGGAATTAGCTAATGGACTCAATCCGAACAATGCGAGTGACCGCAATAGTGTTGATTTAAGTACACCTGGTTTTACTAACCTTGAAGTTTATCTTGATTCTATTGTTGCCGCAGCGGGACATTGTGGAGTTGAGAATAATGAAACAGAAATAACAGTAACAGCACCGGATACTCAAACCCCATCAATTCGTGAAGACGAAGAAGTTGATCCCGTAGTAGTAACAACTGCGGAAACAAGTTCGATAGATATTCAAATATCAACGAGTAGCGATGATGTCGAAGAAAAAAAATCTGGCACAGTCATCACTGGCAGTGGTGACCTCGATCTGGTTCGTTCCGGTGGCGACCAAACCATCGGAATGCGCTTTAACGCAGTCAACATACCTAAAGGTGCAGTCATAACCAATGCTTCTAT
>CAZODM010000225.1:0-1316 GCA_964578585.1 uncultured Desulfobacterales bacterium
CCACCAACCATCTCATCACAAAAGCCCACAGGCTCTCTCCCTCAAAACACAACCTCAACAACAATTTCTGTAAAAACAGAATCTGGGGCTATGTGTAAATTCTCGATAACACCAAACGTTGCATACACATCAATGACAAAGACAATGACAGAGAAATCCGGAGTTTATTCTGCCACGGCGAGTGGGCTTACGGACGGAAAGACATACGACTATTATGTAAAGTGTAGGGGCGCATCGGGAAAAGCAAACACAACGGATACAAATATTCATTTTAGTATAACTAAAAAAACAACCACCCCAACCCCAACCCCGCATACAACGGCATCTTCAGGTGGAGGAAGCACAACTTCTAACACAAGCAACGCAACACACACTAGCCATGGAGGTTCCGGTGGAGCGATTATAAACAGCAGTGCAAGTTCATTCAAGCCAACACAAACAAACACACAGACTGTACATAAAACAGTACACAGTACTTCGCACACTTCATATTCACAAACAACACACACGAATTCCACTATTAAAACAAACAAAGCTTCTGCGTTTACACACAATCTCTGGTTCGGCCTGCATAGCAGTGAAGTCACAAAACTCCAAAAGACTCTCGCGAAAGACAGAACGATTTATCCCGAAGGCATAACCTCCGGATACTATGGAAACCTAACCACCAAAGCTGTTCGAAGATTCCAATGCAAATACGGCATCGTTTGCGGAGGCACTGCAAGGAGTACAGGGTATGGAGTGTTTGGTCCGCGAACACGTGCGGAGTTTAATCGGGTTTATGGAACCCAAACATCAACGGTACAACAAACAACAACGCACACACCAACAGTTCAAACGACACCAAAACAAACCTCTTTGTTCACACACAATCTCTGGTTCGGCCTGCATAGCAGTGAAGTCACAAAACTCCAAAAGACTCTCGCGAAAGACAGAACGATTTATCCCGAAGGCATAACCTCCGGATACTATGGAAACCTAACCACCAAAGCTGTTCGAAGATTCCAATGCAAATACGGCATCGTTTGCGGAGGCACTGCAAGGAGTACAGGGTATGGAGTGTTTGGTCCGCGAACACGTGCGGAGTTTAATCGGGTTTATTGAGAATAGTTTAATCCACCTTCCCGTCTCTTTTAGTTTTGTTAGGTATCAAACTAAAAGAGACCCTAAAACAAGCATAATTTTAGAAATGACCGCACACCAAGTTTTTTGAGAAAAACTTGGTGTGCGGTATAGTGAACTTCATGCAAAAAGGGCATTTACATCCTCTTTCAATAACAATCCGCGATGTTGCGGGGATTTTTGGGCGCATGGGA
>CAZODM010000226.1:0-1314 GCA_964578585.1 uncultured Desulfobacterales bacterium
AGGTAACATACAAGCTTCTCCACCGCTACGAAATCGTATTGTAATCTCTGATTGCTCCCACAATTGCTCCGCAATCCCGCCAGTTAAACTCTTAACCGCTGTCAGACAACCCAAATTCGCTGGCAAGTACAACGAGGATACACCGTCCCATTGAATTTGAATGGTATTATCGAAGGGTTGCTGGTTTTGCACAACAAACAGCTGATTTCTATAGCGCCTAATTTGATATTGCTCGCCTTCATTCACCCACTTTAAGCTCGGCATACGATCAATCCGGGCGTATATGACTTCTTGTTTAATGCACTGCAGCATTTTGGAAGATGGCATATTGAGTTTTTGGCTGGCAAACCATTCACGTAATACCAGGTTTTGCATTGCGTCTTCAACTGCCAGCAACTCAGAAATTAATAAAACACCTTCATTGGTGACGATATTGGTTAATGTCTGCTTGGCAATATCACTTAGAACGACATCGGCTTCCAGACAGGTATGCGCGTTTCTTGCCAGTGTGCTCTGCAATCCTGGCCAACGTTGTTCTAACTGAGGAATAATGGTCTGACGCAAATAATTTCGATCAAAATCAACGCATTGGTTACTTGGGTCTTCCACCCATTGCAGCGAGCATAACTCGGCAAATCGTTGTAATTGCTTGCGTGACACCTCTAGCAAAGGCCTTGCGATCCAGCCGCCATTAAACTTAACACAAGGACGAATTCCAGCCAAACCAGTGATTCCACTACCACGAAACAAACGTAACAACACAGTTTCTGCTTGATCATTGAGATGATGTGCAGTCAGCAATACATCGTCATCACACATCGATTGGCTAAACGCAGCACGACGCGCATCTCGAGCAGCTTGTTCTGGGCTTTTTCCCTTGACTGGCTGTGCATCAACAGTTTCTACAATACAATCTATACCCAATTCAGCACAGGTTACAGTGCAAAACTGTGCCCATTTGACTGCATTAGCCTGAAGCTGATGATTAACGTGGATGGCACAAAAACGATAGTCAGAATTGACCGACTTTAAGCGGGCGCATAACTCCAACAATACTCGGGAATCCAAGCCACCGCTTAACGCTATCCAAAAGCGCCCTGTCTGCGGAAATTGCTCTAGTGTTTGTTGAAACCAGGCTGTGGATAGTTGTTGCATTCCTTAAGCCAGAAATTGAACAGCTTCCAGGAAACGCCATCCACAACCTTCACAGACTCTTTCTTTGTCAACATTACTGTTCATATTCAAGGCGTATATGTGTAACACAAAAGATGAACGACGAAGCAAACCATTTCCGGATGCACTAAAAATGAGGGC
>CAZODM010000227.1:0-1304 GCA_964578585.1 uncultured Desulfobacterales bacterium
AGAATGAAAGCAAGCAAGAAACTGAAAATCAAGAAGAAAAAGACAATCAAAACAACCAAGAAAAAGTGGAAGAATTAAAAGTTGAAGATATTGATACTTCAAATTGGAAAGAATATTGCAATCAAGAATATGGTTTTTGTGCGAAGTTGCCAAAGAAAGCAGAAATAAAGAAAGACATGGCATACCCAGATGAATCTGTTCCCAGAATTGAATTTTTAGTAAATAATAATGCAGAAATTATGTCAGTTTTATATTTTAAAAATTGGGAAACTTTAGGATGGGTACCTAAAAAGAATAATAATCTAGAGAAATATATAAAAGCCAGTAAAGTTAAAAATATCCAATTACTTATCGTTAATAATGAAGTAGCATATTCCGCTATTTTTGAAAATCCAAAAATAAATTACAAAGAAGTTTTTGTTTTAATTGAGCATCAAGACCATATTTATAAATTGATTTTTCGTGGTGTTGATAAGTTAACAAAAACACAAGAAAAAATGTTGGAGTTATTTCGATTTATTAACTAAACTCGTTTACTTTCTCAAAAATTATTTTCAAAAAATTGAAAATAATAATGGCAAAGTAAAACCAGTTCATTAAAAATTAAATAAAAGGAGGTAAAAGACAAAAGAAGAGCAGTTTATCTTATCGGTAAAACTATAAATCTCAATTTTAAAGGAGGAGTTTGAAAATGAAAAAAATGGTTGTTAGTTTTGTGGCAGTAATGTTTTTTATTTGTGCTGGAGATTGTTATGCTGAATGTGGTGGTTCTTGCGCTCAATATTGCGGAAGCGGTTATTGTACGGATTATATTTTTTATAGATTGGGTGTAAAGCAACAAGGTAATGCGAAGGATTGGAGTGGTAATATCTCTGCCGATCAAGTTCGAAGTGGAGATGTGGCTATATTTGATTTTGGTGAATGGGGACATGTAGCCGTAATAGAAAGTGTTAATGGGGATGAAATTACCATTAGTGAGTGGAATTGGGGAGTAAAATCAACTAATCCTATTGAGCAGTCTTGCGGAGTTACTGTTGAATTTGGACAACTTCACAGTCCTTTTCGCACAATTTCAAAATCTACAGCAACTAGATTTTGGCGACCTGATTTTTCTGACGATGACAAGGTTTTAGAAGTTAAAGTTCGTCAAGTCGGATCATTCGGCTGGTATCCAGCCAACAAATCCTGTATCAACGCTGAGCGTTGGTATCGGGTTGAAAATGGCAGAGCCATTCAAGAATTCGGAGATAACGGAATCTGCTGGAGTATAGACCCAATAGCTCACGGAGTTTGGTATGATGTAG
>CAZODM010000228.1:0-1295 GCA_964578585.1 uncultured Desulfobacterales bacterium
CATTCCCAATAGCAACCAGTGCCAGTAAAGTAGTTCAAAATTCATTGTTATTTCTTGCATAGAAGATATCTCCTAAAAACAATCCTATTTCCAACGCGCTTTTATTTGAATGAATGCTTGATGAAAAGAAATTTCAATGGTGTTATCAATAAAAAACCCAGTTACATATCTGCATGATATCAAAATCTGATTAATTCACTGCTTTTTCATAACACTATTAACAATCAAAATTGCATTGCGGATATCAAGAGTTTACAGTGAATAGCAGGGAAAATGGTTTTTTTGTGGCGCTGTATTGAATACCGTTGACAGAATGCTCAAGTTATTTCATGCATGTTCCGACATATTTATAAAATCAGTTATTCTTCCCATGTTTTTAGAATTAATGGAATAAGAACTGCATTTCCAGAAAATTGCCATGCAACAGCTTTGTATTTCCATCACCTGTACGGAGTGGATATACGTGTTGAACGCTTTAATTACAACGCGTTAAGCATTTAGACAGTGTTGATTGTGAATTTGTCGAGTCAATGCAGTTTTTGAGTATGATTGACGCTAAGATTAGAGATAATATCAAATAATTAAATATTAGTTATGAGCAGTAAAGATTCATCAGAATGGTTCAATGATACGAAATCCGTCATTAACGAACCTTTGAGATTCAAAGAAAAACTTGCCATTGGTGAGGATGCTTACACCTCGTTGAGGGTAAAAAATACGGTATTCGAAGCCTGGGATACTCTTGGCGTTGCAACAACGGCAGTGACAGTAGCAAAATCAACTGCTGTTGCTTCTACATTTTTTGCACCCAGTGGTTTTTTGGCGGCAATAGGTATTGGAGCCGCTGCAACTCCTCTAGGCTGGGTTATTGCTGCAGGTGTGGTTTCAAGTGGAGCATGGGTTGGTATTACACGATATATAAAAAATCAATCAAATAGCCGAGTAACAGTAATACCAAAATTTATCAACACGCCTATGGACGTGTTGGCAATAGGATTATTCGATCTTATTACTCCTCTTGCCCTCAAAATTGCTATCGTGGATGGAAAAATTAATGAATCAGAAAAAATTTTCATTAATAACTATTTTATTATGGAGTGGGGGTATGACCCATCTTTTGTAAAAGATGGAATAGCACTTACAGAGTCTAATCTGTCAAGTTTCTCAATTAAAGAGATCGCTTACAATCTGGCAGAATTCCAGAAAAGTAATCCAGACTGTAATTTTAGAGAAATGTCAAAAGAAATACTGACATTTCTTGAAGGCATAATGAAGTCTGATGGAAAAATCGATGC
>CAZODM010000229.1:0-1294 GCA_964578585.1 uncultured Desulfobacterales bacterium
ACACCGTTGAAGGGAGAGGAGTCCATATCATCAACTTACGGTTCCGTCCTACGGCCCTGCGTGATTGTTAGCTTTTTTGGACATAGTGATATCGACATGCTATCACGGTAATATGTTTCTCAGTTACCGCGTATATCAACCTATCTGTATCATCTATTCTACGGGACCAAAAACCTGACAAATTTTCTTTCAAAGGCTCCGGCTTACCAATACCTTCAAATGGTGTTCGTTTTACATTCGAAATTAGCTTATTAATTCGTTTTAATGTTTTTTTGTCTTGTCCTTGCCAATACACATAGTCAGACCATGCTTCATCAGTCCAGGCTAAACATCTATTCACTCAATTAGTTCTCTTTCTTTAACCTTACCCTGATGGAACTGCTCAATAGATTTTCTTAAGTGTTCGGCATTTGCAGGAGATTTTAATAAATACACTGTTTCCATCAAACTGTTGTAATATTCGAATGACATTACTACAGCATCCTCACTATCACGCCTGGTTATGACAGTACAATCGGCATCATTAACTACTTGGTCTAATACACCTTTAAGCCCATTTCTGGCTTCTGTAAATGAAACGATTCGCATTTTTCACCTCACTTGTTCAAGTTATTGAACAAGTATAACCCTAAAGCGCATCTTGTACAATATATAGGACATGTATCAAGGGGTCGCCAGCTTGATTTTTATAGCTTCTTGACTTGCTTCTTGATTTTTTTCATACACCAAGAACAAGTCTTACTCCTTCATTCAAAAAGCTAATCTGCTTTGAGTTTAACTTTCCTACTTGTTCAGTTAAATATGTTTTATCTAGCGTGATTAATTGAGAAACATTCACTACCGAGTCTTTATTTAGGTTTGATTGTTTCTTAGTAATTTTAAAATTGCCCGGGGCATCAACTAAACGAAGATTTGATGTAATGACTACTACGATTACTGTCTGAATAAGACTTCGATTAAATTCATTTGATGAAACTATTATAACGGGTCGATTATACCCAGGTTCAGAACCCCTTGGTTCTCCCATTGAAGCCCACCATATTTCTCCTCGCTTCACTACCAGATTTCCTTCTCTATAGAATTGAATTGCATTTCGGTAAGCTTTTTATCTAAGCTCGATGAAACCTCAGTATATACTTGATTCAAAGATTCTGTAACATCTTGGTATTTATGCGCCTCTATATATTCTGAAATTGCTTTCGTAAATAGTTCGCTCCGAGAAATAGCTAGCTGCTGAGCCATAATTTCTGCTGACTGAAAAATAGGGTCTGGAATTGATATTGCTGTTTTCATA
>CAZODM010000230.1:0-1284 GCA_964578585.1 uncultured Desulfobacterales bacterium
TAAATATATGAAAATAAGTACGCAGACACTTGCGGACACTAAGTGTCCGCAAAACATGCTACACAAACAAATAAACACACTCTGCGGACACTAAGTGTCGGCAGAGACGTTCCGGGTCGCTCACCCCGGGTCTTTCCCGATCCATCTTTCCCGATCCATCGCAACGTACCGCGTGGTTTTTAGCTGTTAATTCTGGCTGGTTTCTTAAACCTTTTTGCGGACACTTTTGCGGACACTAAGTGTCCGCAAAACCCGAACCAGTCCACTTGCCGACACTTAGTGTCCGCAAAACCCGAACCAGCCTACTTGTCGACACTTAGTCACTTGCGGACACTAAGTGTCCGCAAAACATCACTTGCGGACACTAAGTGTCCGCAAAACATGCTAAACTTAATTAGCAATGAGCTATCGAGAAACTGGACCTGGAGTATACCTTCATGTATACAACCGAGGCGTCAAGAAGATGTTGATCAAGCGACACGATTCTGACTTTTGGCGCCTACGTTCCTTATTTTTTTATTTTAACAACAACCAGTCGATGTCAGATCATTGGACAAGAGAAATCAAACAAATAAGCGACTTGCAGTGGCCGGAATCTTGGCCCGAACGAATACCCCTCGTCTCCATCTTGGCGTACTCAATCCGACCGAATCATTTTCACCTGTTCCTGAAGGAGCTGGAAGAAGGCGGGGCCGCGAAATTTATGCATAAAATTTCCATGGCGTACTCAAAGTTCATTAACAAGAAATATAATGAAAGCGGCCGACTCTTTGAAGGCACATACAAATCGCGACTAATCACAGATGAGGAAGATTTCAAAAACCTCGCTACGTACATTATGGTCAAGAATCCGTTCGAGGGATACACTGGCGGACTCGAGTGCGCCTGTCGAGAATTCGAAACAGCATATGCACAAGCATTGGATGATCCGTTCACAAGCCTTCTTCAGTATGAGAATTCGAAAAATGTATCACCGATTTTAGACACTGAGCTCCTCGGAGAAATCTTCAATGAGCCCGGGTCTTTTAAAGAGTTCGCTCGCGAGCGCATGGAACACAAACTCGACATACTCTCCGATTACGATTTCTAGCCCACTTGCCGACACTAAGTCTAGCCCACTTGCGGACACTTAGTCTAGCCCACTTGCGGACACTTAGTGTCCGCAAAATCGCAACGTACCGCGTGGTTTTTAGCGGTTCATGTTAGCCGGTCTCTTAAACCTTTTTGCCGACACTAAGTGTCCGCAAAACATGCTACGCAAACACACTCTGCCGACACTAAGTG
>CAZODM010000231.1:0-1284 GCA_964578585.1 uncultured Desulfobacterales bacterium
CAGTTAACACGAGTGGTTCAAAAATACTAGAAAAACGTGGTCTGTCCCCTATTATTGCTTATTCTCATGCCCGGCCCTGCCGTCTTATTGCGCTGTATCGGGACTCCGACAGTGATGCGGGGAGGTTTGTCCGCCATATCGAGAACGAAATGGATTCACTCTTTACCTTCCTGATTGAAGAGGGAGTAGATCCCACCAACAATTTCGCCGAGAGGATTATTCGCTTTGCTGTTCTCTGGCGTAAACGCAGCCTGGGTACTAAAAGCGATAAAGGCAACCGCTGGGTTGAACGTATTCTCTCACTCAGGCAGACATGTAGACTTCAGGGCAAATCCACGTTCGATGTGCTCGTGGATGCAATGAACTGTTATTTCAAAGATCAGCAACCTGATCTGGAGTGGATCAGGACGGCGGGATAAAATTTACCCCGTGATCAGGTACGCGCTTTTTGCTGTCCGCAGGTATGGGCCTTGTTAGGCATTGCTATTTTTCGCTTGAACATCTGCAAATTTCAAAAGAATCATCGATTGATATGCAGAGTTAACCTTTTTTGGAACAACTACAAATCCATCCTTTTCATCAGGATAAGCAACACCGGCTATATTGAAAAGGTTCATTTTATCGTAACTCCATGTGATACCAAAGTCTTTTTTACATTGAACCTGTATATCCCAAAGAATGTAATTTAAACAATAGCGAATGGCCTTTAGATACTTAAAACGATGCGTATCGCTATCCAATTGTTGTGGTGGATAAAGGCACAAATCATTGGATTGTATTTCGCTATCTGCCACGTAAAATGTAGAAGCAGGATTCGCATGGCTCTTTGTAGATAGAAGCTGGTAGATATTTGTTCGTTGTTCTAAATCAGTTTTATTTATTGATACTTTTTCCCTTATCCACCACACCTTCCCATAAGTCTCTCTATATTTCTTTTCAACATCTGTATTTGAAGTATCACTAGGGACCAAGGTTAACCATTCGCGAGCACGCTCATCACTCTTCCGAAGAATAAGAGCTAACCATCCACACTCTAGACCCACGCGAGCAGAATTATATGCGTCCACAAAAAGCCCCTCCCAGCAAAGAATGCCAGCCGAACGAAATGCGTTACAAGATCGGGTGAACAGCATGTATTGAGCTGTTTCAGTAAATGACGAAAATGGTTCAAACTCTAATACGAAAGACGAATACAGGTCTAATAGCGATCTAAGTTCTTCAGCGATTTCTTGGTTCCTCACACAAATCGGTGCATAAGTGGCGGTTCTGGTAAATCACTCATGC
>CAZODM010000232.1:0-1283 GCA_964578585.1 uncultured Desulfobacterales bacterium
TTTTCGTTGAAATTCAATATAAGCCATCCCAGTACAACCAAAACAAGGCTTGTTGGTGCTGAAACACTAGTCATAGCCTCAGGAGAGAAAATTACCCCAAGACCTGTTGTGTCATTAGGGGTGATAACACTCAATGGGTTGATTGCTGAAATCCCGATTAAGGTAGAACCGGGAATGACTGTTGCCATCAATCCGGTTTCGAGTATATTTTTTCGGATTTGATTCTGTAAATCATTAAAAATCACACCACCGTCTCTGTCTATGGAAGAAAAGTGAGCACTATTATTGTCCATCTCCATACTCGACGAGCCATTGCTTCTGCATGCATGAGAAGAATTATCAGTAATTTTGTGTATATAGTCTGATAAATCTGTAATATTGCATTGATCAGGCTGCTCCTCATATAAGGAGCCATCGCCATTATCTATAATAGCGAAAGAACCCTCGGCTGAAGAAAGATCCACCACATTTTCAATTAAAAATGCTTGTGCAAGTTGAATGTTTCCCAGCAAGATTAAGCTTAGTAGGTACCTTCTCATCGTCAATCGCCTTAATGTCTCTTAATGTTATCTGTTGTTGTGGCGTTCGTTTTAGAGTCCCCTTTTCAGGGTTTTGCTAACGTATTTAGCACAGTGGATTAAGTAAGCAATGATTATGCCGTATTTAATTAAACAGTTAAATACAGGTGGTTACTTTACTTGTGAGTAATCAGGTTTCCATCAAACTCTATTGTTGTAAAAAATACAAACACTCATCAGACCCTATCGGTGCGAATACAATTTGGTCGCTATCGATTACTTTAAAATATAGTAGAATTCGTTGCTAAATCAATATAATTCATAACCGCCATGTAAAAACAGACGCTAATCAGTCATTAAGAAGCTGTTTGGTTAAAACTTACTCTATATTCGCTTTTTCAGATGTATGGTTATAGATGTATGGTTATAGTTGATGCAATCCCCCTAAGGTGAATTCTGATTGGATTAAGGTTTGCATTGAGTGTGTAAAAATTAATTCATTAGAGTCAACTAAATGTTGGTTTCTTGGGCTAATCAGTGTTTCCATGGCTGTATTTCAATCTCTTCCTTGATAAATTTTCACGTGCGAAGCGTATAATGTCCTTGTGATCGATCAATTGCTTTTCAGCAGATTTTTGAAACACAGCAGTATTCGAAAGATATCAGACGCTTCAATCACAATAACTAACATATGGGATCCTCATGCCTGAATTACCTGAAGAATTGAAATATGCCTCCACTCATGAGTGGATCAAAATTGAAGAT
>CAZODM010000233.1:0-1278 GCA_964578585.1 uncultured Desulfobacterales bacterium
TTGGTCTTGAGAGGGTGAAGTGGTAGCCGCTTTTTCGGCCTCCAAAGGTGAAAAAAACATATAACGGCGCGCCGGATACTAAGGCGAAAACAAATGGCGCTTCAGGCAGCTGGGCATAATGATTGAGGAATTTCACCGGCACGGTGCGTTGTTCTTTCTGCCAGACGATATCCCCGGCCAGCGACACCAGACCGCCCGCTTTAATAAATTGCAGCCCTTCAACAACATCAAAGGGCGAGCCGCCATTTTTATTAACGCCGATTATTCTAATCCCTGAGTTTCGCAGGCTCTCTTTCTGGATCTCCTCAATTTCCTCCTTCTCCTTTATTCCCATATACAGCAGCAGCCTCAGGTTCTCATAGCGCGCCTGGAGAAGATGCGCGGCCAGCTCCCAGTTCCCCAGGTGTGACATCAGCAGAACACCGCCTTCACCGTCAATGGCCCGCAGGAGATTCCCCCCGCCCTCGGAGGTGTAAGAAATCTCATCCCGGTCTTTGGCCAGCAGACGGTCGAAATATACCGTGGTGAAATTCTGGTATTGTTTAAAGGTACAAAAGAGGTGATAGAGCTGATTGCGCTCCGGGTACATAATTCCATAAAAGCGGCGGCTTTCCGTCGTCCGGCTTGAGAACAGAAAATAGCCGCAGGCTATCATTCTGGAAATAAGCACAAATATCCAAGGGCCGAAAATATCGGCCAGCCCAGCCAGGAAACGGTAAAAAAATCCTTTCATAGTTTTACTGTCTTTCTATCTTTATATGACAGTCACCTGCCAGCAGGGATATCAACCTTGCCGCGATTTTCATATTTTGGGACGCTTAGAGGCACGGCAGGCATGACTGTGACTGAAAATACGCCTGAAAATCAAACGGCTGAAGGTCTCGGAATTGCGCAGGAAATCTATAAAGGGACGAAAATGAGATACCCGCTCCGCGCCTTCTTGATAAACAACCCGCACGGGTACTTCAAACACGGGAATATTATTTTGCCGGGCCAGAACTATTACCTCAACCTCAAACTGGAACCGCCGGGCTCGGACTCCGAGGTTTAAGACCTCAGGAACTGGGTAGAGCCGAAACCCGCTTTGCGAATCATCGAGGCTCGGGCCGCCGGAGATCCAGACCCAGAAGTTTGAAAATTTGCGGCCGAACTTACTTGTCCAGGGAACATGTTTCCCCGTCATCCCCTCTCGTTTACCAACCACAATGCAACGTTGCCCTGCTGGAACGGCCTTGATTAAATTAAGGGCGTCAGCCGGATTATGCTGGCCGTCCGCGT
>CAZODM010000234.1:0-1278 GCA_964578585.1 uncultured Desulfobacterales bacterium
AAATTAATGATCCTGTTCCAGTTATCACTTTTTTTAATTGCCCTGATATTGGAGATTTGTTGAAACCCCTTTTTAGTCCAACGTTGTCCACTTAGTTTCATTCTTTGCTGTAATACTGTTCTATGTGCTGATTCTATTGCGCCAGAACCGATTAACAAGCCTCTTTTCCTGAAAGAGCCATATCGCATTCTTTTTCTGTTTTTAGTATAATAATCTATGAGTTTCAATCTCTCTTTTTCTGTTTTTTTGTTTGTGCTTTTTGGCAATCCCCGCAAACAATCTATTATTTTGTCCGCACCTTCTTCTATCAAAGTTTTAGCTTGCTCCTCAATCCATGTTGTCCGCTCATTATTGTCTTTAAAATAATTTGTGGCAAATTCACAAAGATGCTCCAGTGCATGATAATAGTCAAGTATCTGGGTTGCGTCTGGATAATATGTACCTGCCCAATTCCATATCCATTTTGCCCCATCAGCTATTATTGCCAACGACCTTAAATCATCAAGGTAGTACTCGAATTTCGAAAGGAACTCCTTATGGTTTCCCAAATGTGTTACGTATTGGGACTTGGTTACAACCCCTCTTTTTTCTGAAATATTGACATTGTCGGTTGCCTTAAAAATACGCCCCATTTTCGCTTCTTTCCATTTGTCCCCTCTCGTTAAATACATTGCCCCATCAAGCATTGCATAATGAAGTTGGTTTTTATCTTGTTCACTGTATTGGTGGAAAATTTTAGTCTCAACCATTGCTTTGTCTTCTTTCTCTATCTGTTCCCCAAAAAAGTGGCATACCCGTTCTATTTGCTTTGCATTTATCTTAACACCACATAGGACATCCAATAAGTCTCCTGCTTCCTCAAATACCGCTTGTTGTCCAACATAACACATCAGTTGTTGGGCATAACTGCTTACGTTATATGTTGATGGCACTTGGGCTATAATATGATCTTTGGCAACCTCTATTTTCCCATAAACCGTTTGGAGTTTTTTTTTCTGTTCTTGTTAATTGGTACCTCCCCCACACTATTTTGGAATACTTCCATTTCAACTTTTTTCATCATTTCGGAATAGGTTTTTTCATGATCATACCCGCTTTCTAAACGTTTTGGATTGTCCATCCATTCAGTATAATATTTCTCAAAAATTTTTGTCGGATCTTTTTGTGCCATAATTAATGCGTTTTTTTAATAACACAAAATTCTAAACTTTTTAATGCCAGACACTTAAATATGAATATTCTTATTAACCATCAATTGTGGATATTTGTCGTGCACCC
>CAZODM010000235.1:0-1276 GCA_964578585.1 uncultured Desulfobacterales bacterium
CACTGCTGTCCCGTTAACTGGATGATTAAGGAGGCCTGATCCATCCACAATTGATACAATATGTTTGTCTATAACCTATTGAATCAACAGGGAGAATCAGGCCATGTGTCATTGTAATACTATCTTCTCACAAATACTAAAACTTGTTCCGAGACATGAATTTGAGACCCTCGCAAAGCGGCACCATTCAGGTCGGTCTTTTCGAACGGCATCTCGTTGGTCACAGTTTGTAAGTCTCTCCATGGCACAATTGTCAGGCCGAAGTAGCTTGCGTGATATTGTTGAAAACATCTCTGCACAAGTGCATCGCCTTTACCATCTAGGTAGCACTAAACTCTCACGTTCCAATTTATCTCGCATTAATGAGGATAAACCTTACGGTCTTTATGAGGCGCTGTTCGGCAAGCTTTTGCACCGTTGCCAAGGCATGACCCCTGGCCATAACTTTCGATTTAAAAACCCACTTTACTCACTCGATGCTTCGACGATTGATCTTTGTTTGTCCGTCTTCCCATGGGCTGAATTTCGAACCACAAAGGGGGCTATTAAACTTCATGTTGGATTGAACCATCGTGGACATATCCCAGAGTTTGTCACTATTACGGATGGCAAAGTGGGTGACGTTACCGTGGGTCGAACAATAAACTTCCCCAAAGGAAGTATTGTCGCTATTGACCGAGGGTATAATGACTACACCTGGTATAACCAATTGACTGAGAAAGGAATATTCTTTGTTACTCGCCTCAAATCCAATGCAAAAACACGTGTTGTAAGACGCCGTACTGTATTAAAGAACAAAGGATTAACCAGTGACCAAACGATTGAATTTAGTGGCACATTGACCGCTAAGAAATGTCCGGCCCAGTTGCGTCGCATTGGGTACCGAGATCCGATAACGGGTAAACACTATATTTTTCTGACCAACAATTTTAAGCTGGCCGCTAAGACCATTGCCGACATCTATAAGGCTCGCTGGGATGTTGAATTATTCTTCAAATGGATCAAGCAAAATCTAAAAATTAAATCTTTTATGGGTACGAGCAAGAATGCGGTAATGACCCAAATATGGATTGCGCTATGTATGTACCTGCTCCTGGCTTTTATCAAGTTCCAGTCAAAGTTAAAGAAAAGCATGCAGCAAATGCTTCGATTATTGCAGATCAACCTGTTTGAAAAGAGAAACTTGCTCGCCTTATTACGGGGTGATCCGCCTATCGACCTACTGGGATCTACAGAACAGATGGCATTGCTGTGAAAGTTAACGGGACAGTAGTGA
>CAZODM010000236.1:0-1274 GCA_964578585.1 uncultured Desulfobacterales bacterium
CATTCTCAGAGGTACCGAAAAAGGATTTAATTCTCAGGTGTTGTTTGATCCATTTGAAAAAAAGTTCCACTTGCCATCGGTAGCGATAAAGGTCAGCGACTGTTTGCGCCGGAATGGTGAAGTTGTTAGTGAGATAATTGAATGTCCTGTCGGTCTTGCTGTCGTAGTATTTAACGCGTCGTAGCGATTGAGGGTAGTCGCACTTTGAGCGACTCCCCGTTAACACGATGGTTTGGTCACATCTCAGTCCGTTGTCTCTATTGATGGTATGAGAATATTGTCGTTTATATTGAGTGTTGCTTTTGGCTCGAATGACGAAGAAGGCCCCGGCTTGGTTCAGTGCAAAAAGTCTTTTGAAATCGACATATCCACGATCCATGATATAAAATGCTCCAGGTTCGGGTATGAGAATATCAAGCACATTGACATCGTGTAACTTGCCATCTGAAATATGGATAAAAGTTGGGATATTACCACGTAAATCAAGCAATGTATGGAGTTTGACTGCCGACTTGGTTGAACGAAACAAGGCCCAAGGAAAAACGGAAAGACAGAGATCAATGGTTGAAGCATCCAGTGCGTAAATAGTATTGTCGAGATCGAGCCCTAAATCCTCTTCTGCATAGAGAGGACGAGCAATCTTGATTAGAGCTTGTGCGAAATCAGCGTAGATTCTCCAGTCTCGTTTCTCATTAGCGTCGGCGAGTGTGCTTCGGGATATCGTGGCTCGGATTCCCATATGATAGAGTTTGTTCTTTTGAGCACGAAGACAGGTTTCAATATCCCGAAGGCTTTCGCGAGAGGTCAGTTGAGCGAACGCCATGCTCAGGTATTGATCGAGGCAACGAAACTGTTTCACATAATGTTCGCCTTGATAGCGATCAACACATCGATGAAAGGTGTGTAAGGGCAAATGATCAGTGACCTGTGAAAAAACCAGTCTACCCGTGTTCATGATTAGCTCCAAAAATACTGGAGCTTACAGCACTAGAGAAATATTTTTACAGTTGAAATCGATGACACCCTACATTGGAGTGTTTATATTTTTAAAACAATCGATTATCGTAGAAACTGACTACTTTTACCGGACAGTAGTGAGTCAAAGTGATTATCGCAATGGGGCATGCGCTGAGACTGATCGTTATCGCAGAAGGGGTTGAAAAACAAGAGCAACTAGCCTTTTTGCAGCTCCATAATTGCGATGAAATTCAAGGGTATCTGTTCAGTAAGCCCGTTTCTGCCGAAGAATTTGAAAATCTGTTAAGACAAGAAGA
>CAZODM010000237.1:0-1273 GCA_964578585.1 uncultured Desulfobacterales bacterium
GCTTATTTGGCTTGCCTTTTTTTGGCATGATTAATTCTTCCACGAAAAGGCTTAGGGCTCACTCAGAAATAAGTCCGGGAATTTAGGAATAATATTTTGTGCACAGACGCGGCAAAAAACACAAGCATAGCAGGGTTACGGTGAGTATTTTTAACAAAGTATGTGTGCAAAAGATGTTCATAAAAACCGGAAGTTATTTTTGAGTAAGCCCTTAGTAAGGCCTTATTGTCTTTATGCCAATAACCTTTATCAAAGCTCCAACTTTGTATTGTATATTTTGACAATACACGATCAGCGGTTGATCCAACTATTTGAGGACCAGGTTCATTCTCCATTATGACGTAGCCTGCTATTAAACCAAAATGATCTGTGGTTATTGATAGCTTCTTGCCCAGTTCAACACTTGGCCGTTGTTCCCCCTTTATGATCCATCCGGTATATCCTTCAAATATTGAAAATAACTTTTCCCCACCTGGTATCTTTTCTCCTTTAATTATCCTGCGTTCCACAAGGTCGATATGCTTGTTTATCAATTTCATAAACCTTTCAAGATCAATAATGTTTGCTACATCTATTAACTCAATTATTGGTAAGTCAAATTGGGATGCTTTTAATTTATCCCTAAAAGCCCTCGCTTTTGTAAGGTATTTATCCGCGGCATATTTCATCCTTTTATCCTTGTCTTTCCCACCACCAGAGCTCGACTGTCCAACTGCCCGACTTAAATCCTTTAATGTTTTATACCAATCATTTAGTTTCCCCCAGTGCTCAATCTCAGGGTATTTATTTGTAAACCACGATATTGTACCAATTGCCTTTTTTGATGAACCCCACAATAAATTATAATCTGTTGGAAAATGGACATTGCTATCAACTACAAAACTATCGGTTTTTACACGTAATGCCCCCACCTCTTTTTTTTTAAAACAACATGCCCAAAGCTTACAATTACATCATTTATTTTCCCCAGGGTCACATCATCCAACAATTGTACGTTATCAATGATTCTTTGATAGCTAATATCCCCCCTCTTAAATCCTGGCCCAGGCCCTATCCCAAGTAATTGACGTAATATCGAATCCGAAAATACCATGTGGTGTAGGCGATCATAATCTAAATTTAGAGCTGATCGGAACTGTGCCAAAACAAATATCTGCCACAAATTTAATCCCGTACGACCAGTTTTCTTCTTACCTGCCATTATCTTTTCTTACAAAATATTGAATATCAATCCATTATATTTAGGCGTGCTATATATTTTCACTAATGGCGC
>CAZODM010000238.1:0-1272 GCA_964578585.1 uncultured Desulfobacterales bacterium
CTCGTACGGTTCTGAGGAGGGAAGGGAGCTGAAAGGCTCCTGACCTATCCGGTGCTTTAATATATAAAGAGGGAATTGATGAATAGTACTGATCTTCCTAAAACAGCTGGTTTAGTTTTTGACCCTGGCGCACCTCCTATTTTTTCAACGCAACTTGGCTCCTTCGTTTTTAGGCCAAGAACATTATTTCTTAGTCATATTTGTGATGAACTACTTCTTTACGACTGTATATTCTTGCGATGCGATATACAAATAATACAAGCAATGTATGCAGACATTTCATGCGAAGAATTAGAACCATTACTTAAACACAATAAGATAAAGTTTTTTATGCCAATTAGCGGAGAGTTCTATAGTACGCCTAAACATGAAAATAAAAATAAATTAATGGAGGATACTTTTAAAAGAAGTATTTACGAGTTATTGGAGGTTCTCGGGAAGCATAATCCTTCATCCTCTAAAAATATCATCGGGCAAATAGAAAAATATACCGTTGAAAGGCAGGCAATTGACAATAGTCACTCAGAAAAATTAACCAAACTCTTCATGACAAGTTTCCATAATTCTCGCTCAGAAATACAAGAGGCTCCCCAGTGGAGCCGTTGGCATGAAGTTGGATTTAGCAGTGGAATTGGAAGAATTATTGACTGTTGGAGTTCTGGCGAGTTTAACATCCATTTTGACTACGAAATGGAGCACTATTTGAAAAATTGCACCTATATTTCTAAAACAATAACTGATAAATTACCCAAACATCAAATAACCCTAATTGAAGATTTGCATAAAATTAGAAGTTTGCCATCACTAAAAACGGCAATAATCTACGACAAATTCTCAACTAAAGAATTTGTCGATCTAGTATTGAGCAATGAAGTTCATGATTTGCAAAAGTGGTTAAGGAAAAATATACAACCTGGCCTTGATGTTAGAGATTTCTATAATAAATCTCTAAATCATCTTCCATCTAAATCAAATTGGACAAAATGGCTAAAATTTGGCAGTTCTACCATATTGACATCCGCATTAAGTTTCTTTGTGACAGGAAATCCAGCTATTGCATCTATTCTTGGAATAGGTGTCGGATGCGCCGACACGGCATTCGGTGACAAGTTAACAGAAACACTCTTTGACCCTTATCACCCACGAGATTATTTGGGTTTTTTTGCTGATAATGTATAGCCCAACAAAACGGTCAACTGGAACAAAAGAGGCTCTGCTTTCCAAGTAACCCCCATCCCGGCGCGCCGGGACAACGAAGGATGAAACAAATGT
>CAZODM010000239.1:0-1266 GCA_964578585.1 uncultured Desulfobacterales bacterium
ACCGGTTCCGTAAATAGGGTTACTATAGACTCTCATCAGATTCCTGTAGGGGAATGGGGGTTTGGCAATTTTAAAGGATATCAAATTGACTGAAACAGAAGTAATTATAACTAAATTATCAAAAGATTTTCACGTATTAAAAAAATCTGTTGAAGGTAATGGAAGCCAAAAAGGGTCTATAATTGGACGGCTTGCAGAATTAGAGGATAATTATAAACTCATTATAAAAAAGTTAAATATCTTAGAATTAAAACCATGTCGGGAACCATGTATATTCGAAACATGGAAAAAAAAGGATGAAAAAATGAAAGAAAAAAGGCGAAATTTCAGGACAGGCGATATTGCAAATTGGCTTGCGTTAGCAGCGTTAATTTATTTAGTTATTGAGAAACTGATATGAAATACAAACAAACGGATTCTTTTTTTAATAGAAATATAAATAAATACGGGTGCTTGTGGTTTGACCATATGGATATTGCAGAGGAATATACTGGACATCTTTTTATTCCGAAAACAATAAACAGGTTATATATTGATTTAACGGAAAAAAATATTATGGATAAACAATGTTTTATTATTAATCACGAAAAATCAATTCAAGAAGCACTGGAAGTTTTCGGATGTCATGATAAAGTAACTTATGCCGGTGCATGGTATAATGATAAATTGACTGACCGGAAAAGCTGGGGGAATAGAAATGGTATGTTTATGATTTTACAATTCAAAACAGAGCACGGACATAGCCATTTTATCAGAATTAGATATGATCCGTATTTACCATTGATTAAATTTACGAACTTGATTAGTATCAGATATTATGATATCGGAATATAGGAAAGCAATATGGCGAAAAATATAAGAAAATATGGAGGAATAGAGAATGAAAAAATTAAGTGATTCGATAGATTGGTTTTTTAACAAACTTTTACCTAAGAAGTTTTTAGTTGTAGTCCTGAGTACTATTATTGTATTCAGAGGTGTAATCGTACCGGATGCATTCTGGTATATTTTAATGATTTATATAGGCGGGAATACAGTTGCTAAATTTGCAAATGTATTTAGTAAAAAAGGATGATAAAATGGACACGTTCGTTACAGGTTTTATTTCTGGTATTATTTCTATTCTTGCAATCGGTATTTTTATTTGGACTCTCAGAGGACGAAAAGCAGGCTCTCCCGACTCTCTCAAAGGACGTATTGATAAAAATAATATTAGTACAGGACACGGGATTGATGAACTCAAAAAAAACAATAATAAATCTGGAA
>CAZODM010000240.1:0-1265 GCA_964578585.1 uncultured Desulfobacterales bacterium
TCAAATTTACTAATTCTTTTTCTGTGAAAAAGAAACTGCGGCATGCACTATATTTTTTGTTGGCAGCTGGCTTTTTATTTCTATGGTTCTTTCAGCGGTGGCAAAGACATACTTATTGACAAGTTTTGGTCGTGCGGTAGGCTCTTTTAGAGACTTGGCAATGTATATGGCTTTAGCGTGGGCTATTCATTCTTAGTTAATTTTTGTTTAATATTCTGTTCAATTTGTTTCAACTCTATCATTTCGTCATTGTCGGCTTTTAAAGCATCGTATTCTTTACGCTTTTTATCGAAGTTACTATATATTTCTTTCACTTTATTTTCCATAGCAATTTTGCTAATAGAACCTGAGTGAGTTAAGATTTTCTTTTCGTGTAAGTCTAATATCTTATCAATATTTTCTCGCCAAAAATCCATTGTAATATCCATTCTGTTTTTGGCTCTAAGTTCTGCACTTTCAAGGAAAATTACTACCAAACGATTAAGTGTATCAATCTCGTCTTCGGTTAAATAGTTTTTTGCAATAAAAATATCTTGTTTTCTTACAACCGTGCCTTTCCATGATGTTAAGTTCATATTCGATTTGTCGGCACTGGCTCGTGAAACAATAATCTCAGCTGCCGTTTTGCCTGTTACCGCAAAATGTAGTTTGTTTTGAGCTTCAGCAAAAAACATTTGAGTAGCTTTGTCCGTTTGGTCATAATCGCTACTTAAAGCAAACAAATCTTTAATTTTCTGATAAAAACGTTTTTCAGATGCTCGGACATCTCTTATTCTTTCTAAGAGTTCATCGAAATAATCAGGTCTACCATCAGGATTTTTTAAACGAGCATCATCCATTAGAAAACCTTTTATCATATACTCTTTTAAGTTTTTGTTTGCCCAAATCCTGAATTGTGTTCCTCGCTTACTTCTTACCCTAAAACCAACTGCCAAAATCATATCGAGCGAATAAAATGTAATATTATATTCTTTATTATCGGAGGCAGTTGTTAAGTAATCCTTAATAACTGAACTTTGCTCTAACTCTCCGTCTTCCAGTATGTTTGATATGTGCATACTAATATTGGGAACAGAGGTGGCAAAAAGTTTGGCAAGCTGATTTTGGCTCATCCAAATATCACCGTCTTTGGCGTATAATGCTACTGATGCTTTGCCATCAGTTGTATTATATATGATTATATTTTGTGAACGCTCTTTTTTCATATTTTTTAATAGGTATAGGCGTTTAGACATCCCATGTTAATTATCTGATTGTAAACGAAT
>CAZODM010000241.1:0-1256 GCA_964578585.1 uncultured Desulfobacterales bacterium
TTGCTGAAGTAGGCGAACAAGCCGTTGCACCGTGTGTTGCCTGTCATGGAGAAAAAGGCAATAGTCAGGCTCCTATTTTTCCCAAACTGGCAGGACAGAACAAAAAATATCTTTCAAAACAACTTTTTGACTATCAACTCAATAATCGTAAAAATCCGACAATGCAAGGCATGGCTGCTGCCTTAAGCGAACAAGATATTGATGACATCGCTACTTATTATGCAGCGCAAACTATTCAGAAAACTACAGCGCCAGTAGTTGATCCTGACGATGACGATGATGACGAAGAAGAAGAGGAGAGTGAGGTTGACAATCAAATTAATCCTGAAGAATTGCTAAAGAAGGGAGAATTACTTTATATGTCTGGTAATCTTGAAACACAAGTTCCTGCTTGTAGCGCATGCCATGCTCCAGATGCCAGAGGTAATTCATTAGCTGGATTTCCTACATTGAGAAGTCAACATGCAACCTATCTGGTCAGTACGCTTAAACAGTATCGTGAAGGGGAACGTGTGAATGATACGGGCGGAATGATGCACAAGACTGCTCAACGTATGTCTACACAAGAGATTAATGCTGTCGCTGCTTATCTTGCAGGCTTGAAATAAATCTGAGTTATTCTGTTTGTTCGTGCAGTTAGAGGCCACGATGGTCGATGATTTTTGATAAGCGTTATCAGTCAGGGCAGGATATTGTGTCCTTGAAGAAGTAAGAGCAGCCTGATGTTGTCGCTGTGATATGTTGTCAGGTCGTGTTCATCCCAACAAGCTACAATTGTTTTCAAATAGCCATAAGGTGTTGAACCTTTTCACGAACAACTCCTTATGGCTGATATTATCTCGTTTACATAATTTTCTTTGAATTTTTTTACCTCGTATAGAAGGAGTCTTGTATGAGCACTCAAAAACTACTGGCTTTCGTTTTTCTCTTGATTTTTTCTCTAGGTGTTCAAGCCTTGGAAATACCTGGGATTAATATAGAAAAAGGTGAAGGCTATGAAACCATAGATCCTCCACAGCCAACGGATGATCCAGACAAAGTTGAGGTGCTAGAATTCTTCTGGTACGGTTGTCCGCATTGTTATAAATTTGAACCGTTTTTGCAGAAGTGGTTGAAGACCAGTCCTGATTATGTGAATTATATTCCTCAGCCTGCTGCGTTTAATAAAACCTGGGCGAAACATGCGCGTGCATATTTCACTGCTGAGGCTTTAGGTGTTGTTGATAAAATGCATGAAGACTTTTTCAGCGCTATCC
>CAZODM010000242.1:0-1254 GCA_964578585.1 uncultured Desulfobacterales bacterium
GTCACTTTGTAAAAAATGTACAGGTGAGATATTTACCGAGATATAAAACTTTTGATTCCACTTTTGATTCCACTTTCTTATCTGCAAACATGAACTCTCTAGTAAATCATAGGTATAATCTGCAATCATTCCTCTCTCCTCTGCAATAGAGATAAAAAGCTCAGGTGAAACAAATCCTAACTCATCATGCATCCAGCGAGATAAAACTTCAAAACCTTCTATTTTTGTACTATTTGAGCTTACTATCGGTTGATAAACTGATGTAATTTGCCCCTCTTTTATAGCAGTTCTCAACTCCTGCTCAATTTTATATTTATACTTTGCCTCTTTTGCAATATCTCCTGTATAGATAGTGTAGCGATTTCGACCGTTGTCTTTTGCATGGTACATCGCAGTATCTGCATACTGCATAAGTTCTTCTATGTTGCTAGCATCTCTTGGGTAGAGTGTAATACCTATGCTTGAACCAATACTTAGTTGATTATCTTTTATCTCAAATACTTCATTTAATGAGCTTATGATTTTATCTGCTTTTATGGCTATTTTTTCTTCACAAACTTTAGTCTCTTCATTGGATTGAAAAAAGATTGCAAACTCATCTCCACCAAGTCTTGCAAAGAAATCATCACCATCAAGTAGACGATTTATCCGTTTTGCAACTGCTAAAAGTAGCTCATCCCCTATATTGTGTCCTAGTGAATCATTTATAATTTTAAATCTATCGAGGTCTATATACATTAAAGCTATGTTTTCATCAACTTTTAGCTCTTTTATACTTATAGCTAATTTTTTTTGAAAAAAGTTACGATTTGCAATTTTTGTTAATGAGTCAAAATGGGCTAAGTTATAAATACTCTCTTGGGTATCTCTTTTGTCACTAATATCTGAAAAAACTGCTATAAAATGCGAAATTTCTCCTTTTTCACTTTTTATGGCTGAGATATGGAGTATTTCATCATACAATTCACCATTTTTCCTTCTGTTTGTTATCTCACCTTCCCAATAACCTTTCTTTAAGATACTCTTCCACATAGTCTCATAAAATACTTTATCTTGTTTTCCCGATTTCATTATTGAGATATGTTTTCCAACAACTTCTTCTTTTGTGTAGCCTGTAATTTTTGTAAAAGTTGCATTTACACTTGTGATAATACTTTTTTTATCACAGATAGTTATACCTTCAGTGGCATTTTCAAAAACAGAAGATGTAAGGCTTAGTTTTTGAGTCTGTTCTTTGATATTTCTTTCAAAATC
>CAZODM010000243.1:0-1244 GCA_964578585.1 uncultured Desulfobacterales bacterium
TCCATTTAGCGTATCTGCCATATGTTGTAACCTTTTGTAAAAAATATACTTCCACTCTAAAAGTAAGAAGTAGAGTCAAAATCTCGGATAGTATTTATAGATATAAACTCAAACCTTGTCTTTCATCGGATTTATTATAGCTGTTTTTTAAAATTATTGCAATATATATAAAAATTCTATATTTTCAACACAAAAAGTATAAAATAATAGCAGAAGGATTTTTATGAAAATTATACTAAAAGAGCCACTTGATATGCACCTGCATTTAAGAGACAAAGATATGCTAAAAGCCGTGGCACAGCACAGTTCAAAGAGTTTTTCAGCAGCTATAATAATGCCAAATCTTGTACCTCCAATAACTACGATAAAAGATGTAATCTCCTATAAAAAAAGAATTAAAGAAGCTACAAAAGATGCAAGTTTTGAGCCACTCATGACTCTGTTTTTTAAGGATAATTATGATTTTGAGTTTTTAAAATCAGCAAAAGAGCATGTTTTTGCTATAAAACTTTATCCAGCTGGTATCACCACAAATTCACAAGATGGGGTAAGCTCATTAGATAGTGAAAGCTTAAAAAATACTCTTCGGGCTATGAGTGAGTTAGAAATTCCTCTTTGTGTTCATGGAGAGAGTGACGGATTTGTGATGGATAGAGAGAAAGAGTTTGTGCCAATTTATGAAGATTTAGCAAAAAAATTTCCAAATCTAAAAATTATCATGGAGCATATTACCACTAAAGATAGTGTAGATATACTAGATAAATACCCAAATCTATATGCCACAATCACTCTTCATCATCTACTTATAACTCTTGATGATGTAGCAGGAGGAATGTTAAAGCCTCATCTTTTTTGTAAACCCATCGCAAAAAGATACGAAGATAGAGAAGCACTTTTAAATGTAGCCCTAAATGCTCACCCAAAAGTTATGTTTGGAAGTGATTCAGCTCCACATCCTCAAGATGCAAAAGAGTCTTGTGGATGTGCTGCTGGTGTTTTTACAGCTCCTATCGCTTTACAGGTTTTGGTGGAGTTATTTGAAAAACATGATAAATTGGACAATTTGCAAAAATTCATAAGTGAAAATGCACAAAAAATTTATAATTTTAAACCAACTCAAAAAACTATTACTTTAGAGAAAAAAACTTTTAAAGTACCAGATGCATATGGTAAAGTAGTACCGATGTACGCTGGAGAAAATATAAAATGGAGCATCTCATCAATATCTTAAAATTATTACTTAT
>CAZODM010000244.1:0-1241 GCA_964578585.1 uncultured Desulfobacterales bacterium
AAGAGAGAAAAGAGCATACTATCTTGAACATGAAGATGAAGTTTTAGATATTTTAGACAAAGGTGCTAAAAAAGCTAAAGTGAAAGCAAGTGAAAAGATGATAAAAATTAGAGATGCTGTTGGCATTTATAGATAAGGGATAAGATGTTAGATTTAAAAGAGTTGGCAAATAACTTTGAAGAGATAAGTAAAAAATTAAAAAAGAAAAATATCGATGAAGTCCTTTTAAGTTCTCTTAAAGAGCTCTCGCTAAATCTAAAAGAGAAAAAAGCTATTTTAGAGACACTGCAAGCTGAACAAAACTCAAAGAGCAAACTCTTTCCTATATACAAAAAAGAGGGAAAAGATACAGATGAGTTAAAAAAAGAGCTAGATGCAAATAAAGAGAAAATCACAAAAGCCCTAAGCCAAACAAGAGAGATTGAAGATAGACTATTTGAGATAGCTTTAAATGTTCCAAATATACCAGATGAGTGTGTGCCAGATGGAGAGAGTGAAGATGATAATGTGGAAATTAAAAAAGTTCTTGATATACCAAAGTTTGATTTTTTGCCAAAAGAGCATTGGGATTTGGATGAGAAGCAGGAGTGGATAGATTTTGAAAGAGGGGTTAAACTTGCAAAAAGCCGGTTCTCTGTACTTAAAGGTACTGGAGCAAAATTAGAGAGAGCTTTAGTAAACTATATGTTGGATTTTAATAGCCAAAGAGGATTTAGTGAAGTATCTGTCCCTTTTATTGCGAACAAAGAGTCACTAGCTGCAACTGGGCAACTTCCAAAGTTTGAAGATGATCTTTTTAAAATTGAAGGCGAGAGCTTATATCTTATACCAACAGCAGAAGTTCCTGTTACAAATCTTTATAGAGATGAGATACTAAAACAGGAGAACCTTCCTATAAAATTAACATCAAATACAGCTTGTTTTAGAAAAGAGGCAGGAAGTGCAGGACGAGATACAAGAGGGATGATAAGACAACATCAGTTTGGAAAGGTTGAACTTGTCTGCATCTGCAAACCCCAAGAGAGTGAAGAGATACTTGATATGATGGTTCAAACAGCAAGTGATTTGTTAAGCTCTTTGGGACTTCCTCATAAGCTTGTGCTTTTATGTGGAGGTGATTTAGGGTTTGGGGCGGCTAAAACTGTAGATATTGAGGTGTGGCTTCCTGGGCAAAATAGATATAGGGAGGTAAGCTCCATCTCAAATACCAAAGATTTTCAAGCTCGCCGTGCAAAGATAAG
>CAZODM010000245.1:0-1240 GCA_964578585.1 uncultured Desulfobacterales bacterium
TTGCCAGCGAAGAAAACATCCAGTACCTTATTGAGAATGGCTACAAATACATTGTCGTCTCACGCAAGCGCAAGCGGGATTTCGATGAAGCAAAGGCCATCCTGATCAAAGATGTTCCGGGGCAGCGCGTCAAAGTTCAAAAAGTGATAGTAGAAGAGACCGGAGAAGTTGAGCTGTACTGTCACTCCCAGCTCAGGGAAAAGAAAGAACAGGCCATGCAGGATAGTTTTTCAGAAAAATATGAAGCCGCACTCAACAGCCTGCACACTGGGCTGAGTAAAAAAGGAACCACAAAAAAGTATGAAAGGGTTTTAGAACGGCTTGGACGTATAAAAGAAAAGTATGCACGCGCTGCACAGCACTATGAAGTCACGGTAGTGTCGGATGACGAAGGGTGCAAGGCTATCTCAATCAGCTGGAAGCGTGTGGAAAAAGCCAACTCCCAGGCAACCCACCCGGGTGTCTACTGCCTGCGCACCAACCTGACAGACTGGAACGAAGAAACGCTTTGGCGTACTTACACCATGCTAACCGACCTGGAAAGTGTTTTTCGAAGCTTGAAAAGCGAACTCGGGCTGCGTCCGATCTACCATCGAAAAGAAGAGCGGGTTAATGGACATATCTTTATCACTCTCATTGCCTATCATCTCGTCCAGACTCTTCGTTATCAACTCAAGGCTGAACATATTAATGATAGCTGGCAGACGATTCGCCGGACAATGGAAAATCAGCAACGCATTACCGTTGTTTTACGGCGTGAAGACGGGAAGACCATTCATCTCAGGAAAGCGACGAATGCGGAGCCGCGACAATCCGTCATTTATAAAGCACTTGAAATCTCAGCACAGCCAGGAGGTGTTAAAAAAACATTGATTTAGCCTTAATTAAAAATAAAAAATCTGTAGTGCCAACACCTAGGCCTAATTATGCGTATCTAATTGTTTTTAAATAATTTGTTGTCACTGAAATCGAAAGATGGGTTAGGTAAAAAGTACATAGCTGAAGCGTATAAACTACCCGAAACTCTAATTAAAAGTGTAAGTCATTATACCCTTTCTATAATTACATTATTAGCTGTTTATTATGGTATGAAATATGAATAATTATGACTGCATTTTCTGAAACGTTGCTGGATATTTTAGCCGAACTCCATAGTTCAACCAGAGATATTCAAGCCTCTGCGATAATATCAAATGACGGGTTAATCATGGCTACCCTGATTAATAAAAAACTGGATGAA
>CAZODM010000246.1:0-1238 GCA_964578585.1 uncultured Desulfobacterales bacterium
GGCCTCTACCGGTTGGCTCCCTTTTTAGAAAAATCGGTTACATACTTAATTTCTAGCATTCAGAAATCATCTAGTTACCCTGCAGTATGTCTTATATTTTTTGACAAACCAGCTTACTTGTAGCGGTTAAATAAAAAAGATACCTGATTACCCACCCCTTTGGCCACTACCTCTATTGATTTTTTTCCTTTTATAACAATCATTTAATAAATAAACTTAAGACCCTACTTACGTCTTCACCCCTATTTTAAAAATGTCAATTGTACGGCAGTACATTGTCCAGAAGTACAATTTTCATAATAAAAACAAGAAGGTAAGATACACCCAACTTTAAATGAAACGAACTTTATTAAGGGTTGTTTTAGTTGAAGTCATTGGAGATTGAAGAAGATCTTAACAATCAGGACTATTTTAACAGGAAGGGGAAATGACGCACAAACTGGTTAATCCATTTCCTGCTCCACCTGCATTCAGTTAAGACCTTTTTTAGAGGGTTACGCCGCTAACAAAGCCAGCGAAGTTAATCACTCATTGTAAACAGGACAATTTCCTGAATTAGACATAAACCTAATACCCATAGGAGTTTAGACAAATGAATATAAAACAAATTAGCTGTATCTTAGCTTTAGCTATAGGGACATCAGCAGCCCATGCCGGCATCTTGTACGACCACATGACAGGCATACAAGATAATGGCGCATCAGGCATCCCCCCTGCAACCATTGCCACCTCTTTCAGTACAGGATCTTTATGTCCAACAGGGTGTACCCTAGGAGACATCACTTTATGGATGACTTTAGATGAAGATGCGGATGCTAGTGATATTACTCTTGGCCTTTATGCCGACGGTGGATCTATTCCCGGTTCATTGATCGCAAACCTGATTACGCCTTCATCCATTGGTGATGATCTAGATAACGCTGTTTTTACACATTTAGGCTCAATCATTCTTGGCCCAACCACCAACTATTGGTTAATGCTCTCTGCCGACTCTGGTATTGCTGGCGCTGGCGCTGAATGGGCACGAGGACCGTCTGGCCAGGGCAATTTTGTTATTAACGACCCTTCTTTTCCAATGTCAGGCTCTAACTCACCTTTTATGTACAAGGTTGAAGCTGATGTGTCGAATGTCCCTGTACCAGCAGCCATTTGGCTAATGACAACGGCATTATCTGGATTAGCTGTTCGTGCTCGAAGAGCTAAAGTTTAATTTTTACAAAGAGTATTCACCCGTCAAA
>CAZODM010000247.1:0-1230 GCA_964578585.1 uncultured Desulfobacterales bacterium
ATATAATACTCCCCAAATTTAGGACAGGAAGTTAAGTTGTAATTTAACCCTGTCAAATATGAGAAGAACAAGAAGAAAATTCAGTGCATCGTTCAAGGCAAAAGTTGCCATTGCAGCGATAAAAGAGCAAAGTAGCCTTCAAGAGCTTGCTGCTAAATTCGAGCTCCACCCAAATCAAATATCAAGTTGGAAACGGGAGTTTTTAGATAATGCCGATCAGGCGTTCAGATCGAAAACAGAAAAAGAAGAAGCTGCTTTGGATACGGAACCACTCTATAACAAGATCGGCCAGCTACAAGTAGAGAATGATTTTTTAAAGAAAGCCTTGGGCAAATGAGCACCACCGAGAGAAGAAAGAAGGTGGTAAAACGCCATCCAAGGCTAAGTCTTGTACAACAGTGCAAACTTCTTGATATTCACCGTTCCGGCCTCTATTACAGGCCTAGGGCCGAGAGTATGTACAATCTAAGGTTAATGAAAGAGATAGACGCGTATTTCTTGGAACACCCTTACTACGGGGTAGAGCGTATGAGGGATTATCTGAATCTTGATCTAGGTCATCGGGTAAATATAAAAAGAGTTCGTAGGTTATATAGACTTATGGGACTTCAAACGATTTACAGAAAGCCCAAGACCACTATCAAAGACCCCAAGAGCTATAAGTTCCCCTATCTTTTGAGGAATTTAAAGATCGAACGTGCCAATCAAGTTTGGCAGACCGATATCACTTACGTTCCTATGCTTCGTGGATTTATGTACATGAATGCGATAATCGATGTTTACAGCAGAAAGATACTGAACTGGAGCATTTCGAATTCTATGGACAAACAGTGGTGTATCGAACTATTGGAAGATACCATTGCCGAGTACGGCGCACCTGAAATACATAACTCCGACCAAGGGTCACAATATACCAGCACCCAATATATCGAAGTACTCAAAGACCATGAAACCCAAATATCAATGGACGGTAAAGGAAGGGCCTTGGACAACATTTATATTGAACGTTTCTGGAAGTCGATCAAGTATGAAAAGATATACCTCAACCCTCCCAATGGAGGTCTTGATCTGTATCAAATGGTAAACGATTATATTGAATTCTATAATACCAAGAGAAGGCACACTGAAATAGGAAAAGTGCCACCAAATAAATTGTATGCTACTAAAAAAACAGCATAATAATAAACTAAGTAATACCTTTAAACTGTCCTACAGATTGGGAGTATTGTA
>CAZODM010000248.1:0-1229 GCA_964578585.1 uncultured Desulfobacterales bacterium
AAAATGTCAAACATCTTATTTCTTTTAATAACAAGAGGTTATGAAAAATGCAATAGGTAAAAAAATATTTATCTGCCGTTGAATCTTTAATAATGCAAAAATACCTCGTTATCCAACGGCATGGTATTAAGGAGGTAATTTTATGTATTTTAAGTTATTAACATTATTAGACAGGGTTATCATCTTCTTAATGTTGCTAATCATCCTAATTATCATTATTATTAAATAATTAAGTAGGGTATGGAGCTTATGCTCCCTATTTTTATATAAAGATTTCATTTGGGTCATTTTTGGATACACCTATTACTTCTCTTGAAAAATATTTTTGAGTTCTAAAACTGTAAATTATTATAGAATCTTCTTCTGGTTCCATTAATTTTTTTAGTTCGCTTTTTAATGTTTCTAATTGAGCTTTGCTAAGTTCCCCTTCAAAAACAGAAAGCTGTACCCATGATAAAAAGCGTTTACATGTTTTATGAAATTTTTGTACTCTTCTTTCTCCTGCATCGTAAACTAAAATTACAAACATTAGCGGGTCCTCACATAAGGGGTGTAGAGTTGCCCATCTAAAAAATGTTTATACAGTTTATAACATTCCAATCTTATTAGCCGCTTATAAGAGACTTTTCTTTTTAAATTTTTATGCATTATTGTTTCAGCGAGTCTTTTTTCATAAGCAGCTAAAAATTTCTTAGCCCCTTTTTCTTTAAGATAAATACCTTTAAGTTCCTCAGAAAAATCAGAAGTTTTTATTTCTCCTCTATTAATTAGTGAAAATATAACTCTATCAACAATAATAGGTTTAAATACTTCTGCTATATCCAAGTTAAGAGTAAATGAACGTTGATTTGTTTCATGTAAATAGCCAATTCTAGGGTCAAGATGAGTTCTATATATTTCAGATAATACTGTTACATACATAAGTGAATTACCAAATGAGATTAGGGCATTCATTCTATTAGCTGGTGGTCTTCTCGTTCGTATTTCAAAAGAAAATTCTGGATTCTCTGTTATTTGGTCAAATCCTGAATAATATATTTCTCTTGCATGTCCTTCTACTGCCATTAATTCCGAAGTACTTTGTGCTTCATTGATTTTGCTGATATGGCTTACTAAAGATTCAATTTGTTCTGTTAGATTTTTACCGCGTGATTGATACGTTCTAAGAACAAAGAGCATATTAGCAATAGCTCCATATACAAAGGCTCTTGCAAGCCCTAATCGCCATT
>CAZODM010000249.1:0-1218 GCA_964578585.1 uncultured Desulfobacterales bacterium
ATGAATGGCTGCTTCCAAGCCAACATCCTAGCTGTCTCTGCAATCAGACCTCGTTAGTTCAACTTAACACATATTTAGGGACCTTAGCTGGTAATCTGGGTTCTTTCCCTCTCGGACGCGGACCTTAGCACCCACGCCCTCACTCCCGGGTAGCATCTTACAGCATTCGGAGTTTGTCAGGGTTTGGTAGGCGGTGAAGCCCCCTAGCCCTATCAGTAGCTCTACCTCTGTAAGATTCATTACCCGAGGCTGCTCCTAAAAGCATTTCGGGGAGTACGAGCTATCTCTTGGTTTGATTGGCCTTTCACCCCTACCCACAGTTCATCCAAAGACTTTTCAACGTCAACTGGTTCGGTCCTCCAGTCCGTGTTACCGGACCTTCAACCTGACCATGGGTAGATCACCAAGTTTCGCGTCTACCCCCCCTGACTTTGGTCGCCCTATTCAGACTCGCTTTCGCTACGACTACTTCCGTTTTCAGAATTAATCTTGCCAGAGAGGTGTAACTCGTAGGCTCATTATGCAAAAGGCACGCCGTTACTAATAAAATTAGCTCCGACCGCTTGTAAGCGCACGGTTTCAGGTTCTATTTCACCCTCCTGTTCGGAGTACTTTTCACCTTTCCCTCACGGTACTTGTTCACTATCGGTCTCTCAGGAGTATTTAGCCTTTCCAGATGGTGCTGGTAGTTTCAGACAGGGTTTCTCCGGCCCCGCCCTACTCAGGATACCAATAAGGTAATAACTCGATTTCGTGTACAGGATTGTCACCTTCTTTGATCTAACTTTCCAGTTATGTTCCACTATCAATTTATTGTCCCATGTCTTGGTCCTACAACCCCAATAATGCCGTAACATCATTGGTTTGGGCTGTTCCGCGTTCGCTCGCCACTACTTACGGAATCACTATTGTTTTCTTCTCCTCCGGTTACTTAGATGTTTCAGTTCACCGGGTTCGCCTCCCTTGCGGGATAATACCGCTTCACGGTACTGGGTTGCCCCATTCGGAAATCTCCGGATTATAGGTTATTTGCACCTACCCGAAGCTTATCGCAGCTTATCACGTCCTTCATCGCCTCTGAGAGCCTAGGCATCCGCCGTACGCTCTTATTAACTTTCTTAACCTATTTCGTTTCGGTGCTTATTGCACCTGCAAAATATTGTTTTACTTTCTTTCAATATGTCAATGAACTCTTTGGTAAGTTTAAAGTTTAAAGTT
>CAZODM010000250.1:0-1216 GCA_964578585.1 uncultured Desulfobacterales bacterium
TATAGGGTTTAGTTGCTCCGGGATAATCCTTAGCCGTATATACACTGCTTTTTGTGGGGGGGGTGCTACTGAAGATGCCAACTACATCAAAGAAAATACATTGAGCCCACTAAAAGGGGTTTCCATACCATCGGCCGATACAATACCACGGGGCGATGTAGGGCTGTCTGTACCTTGTGGATATACCATAACTGATCCAGGGAAAGAGGACAAAGTAAACACCAATCCAAAGATGGATGGATTACTGTTACGCCCGGCTATCAAATCCAAACAATTAAACCCGGGTGACAAAAAATCAGTTTATGGTTTTGGCCACCAATTCATTCCGGCAGAAAAGTTTGGTGCACAATACAGTTATAAGAATAAAAAGGGGTACTTCCCCGCTGTAGCGGCCATATCAAATATCCCTGTGTACATCGAAGGGCGAAACGGTAACTGTAACGTTAAAACCGAACAATTGGCAAGCCATAAAAGAGCTTTGGCAGCACTGGCAAAAGAGGGGGCCAATCCAAAATATGCGCGGATGGGCAGTGGCCCTTGCATAAAAGGGGCAACTGGTTATTTCCATCGTAACAACATCCCCTTTTTTATTAGGGCAAATAACCCAGAAGCCCTTTTGGCCCAAGCAGCCGATGCTGAAAACCGGCAACCTTGCACAATTAATCCCCAAGACATGGAGGTTGCCAGTTTTTCATATAAATCCGGAAAATACAAACACCGCATTGTTGCTTATCGCGTGCCAAATAAAACAGGCCAAATATCTGCTTTTTCCCGTGATGCAAAAAAATACCTGTTTATAATTACCAATGATTGGGGAACTACCGAAAGAGGGGCCATCGTATTTTACAACAAACGTGGCGACAGCGAGCGTGTTTTCGATATTCGGGATAACGATTTCAATTGGGATCCGATGCCCCATAGTTTCCTTGGGGAGAATACGGTGTACCTTATTATCATGGCTGTTGCACATATTATTTATAAATGGCTGTTGGATATATTTTGTGATGTGGTACAAGGTCTGGCCAAAACGGCGAGACTAAAAAAGTTCATATCCAGGTTTGTGGACACAGTGGCTAAATCCACAAAAAGTGGCAGGCAGCAAATTATCCATTTATCAACAAAAAACGAGGCCCTGATAAAACTGGCAAACTCAACTTAGCATAATGGCTTATTGGGTTTTGGGCTTCCCCACAATAGCCCTTGCAATATAAAGTGG
>CAZODM010000251.1:0-1207 GCA_964578585.1 uncultured Desulfobacterales bacterium
ATGGTCAATAGCAAGATGTTTAAAGATTTTTTCATCACGAAAATCTGCCCTAAAAGGTAAAAAATCAGTGTAAAATGGATTATTTTCATCCACAGGTATATTAAATGCCACAGCATCTTGAATATCATAAAAACTTTCGGCTCTACTTGCTATCATTTAGACTCTTTTTTTTAGATAATATCATCTTTTTAATTATATCGAAGAATATGTACAGTTATTTATTTTAGCTTTCAAATCATCAGGATAAACCATACCTGATAATCTAAATATGTATAATATTCTTGAGCTCCCATAAATAGTCCTTGTCTGTATATCACAATCTTAACCACACCATATCTTATAGTCTCTTTTTCTATATTGATATAATTTGGTGGGATTCTCCCACCCTACGGCTATATCTCTAGTTTTATGATTTATTATCCATATTTATGCTAAAATACCCCTATAAGTAAGCACAAAGGATAAAAACATGATAACAGCAGGCATAAAAGAGATAAAGATGAATCCATCTTTGATAACAAAAGCTGTAGAAGATAAAGATGAGTATCTTTTTATCTCAAAGAGGGGAAAGCCTATAGCTGTAGCTCTCTCTTTGGATAACAATATATTTGATTTTGGATTTAAAAAATGGATTTTGATAAAGGCTTATAAAAAAGGGGATCTTTCACTTGGGCAACTCTCTAAAGCACTAGACCAATCATCTATAAAGACAATGAAAATGTTATCTCTTTTAGATATAGATGTGATTGATTATGATTTAGATGATGATATGGAGACGATAGAGAAACTTTTATGAGAGAGTCTATAGTTAGTGACACAACTGCTTTGATTATATTGGGTAAGTTAGATAGATTTGATTTGTTTGAAAATATTTTTCAAAAGGTTTATATTCCTAAAAGTGTTTTTAATGAGCTTTCTCAAAAAGATGATGGCATACAGAAGATGGTAGAGAAAAACAGACTATTTTGTATCAAAGATATAACTGATATAGAGACTTTTAAACTACTTGATGGCATGTTGGATTATGGAGAAAGTGAAGCTATCGTATTGGCTAAAGAGTTACAAATGATACTTCTTATAGATGAGAAAAAAGGGAGATTAATTGCTAAAAACATGGGACTTAAAATCATAGGTCTTTTAGGTTTAATTTTGCTAAATGTTAAAAAAGAATATACCTCAAAAGAGGATGCTATAAAAATAATAGATA
>CAZODM010000252.1:0-1204 GCA_964578585.1 uncultured Desulfobacterales bacterium
TCAGATATATCGAGTGAACACTAATCCTGTTGATGTGTTCCTGTTTTGGCTGTTAACAGTGATGGGTGTTATAGTCTGCTTTTGTATTGTTATTAATTGAGGACTGTTCTCTAGCTGGATGTATAAATGATCATGCTGGAATGACTTGTCATGAGCCAACAATCACAAATTGCCACATTGTTACGACAGTTGACGCATGGAGTCTATGTGGTCGGTGTACGTGACGATTCCCGTGTCAATGCCTTTACAGCATCTTGGGTGATGCAAGTGTCTTTTAACCCGCTATTAGTCGGTCTTAGTATTAATCCTCAGCATAGTTCCTGGGCAATATTAGAACGGGGCAGGGTGTTCAGTATCAATGTATTGAAAGACAACCAGCTTGATCTGGCGATTCACTTTGGGTTGCCAGGTGATGCTAAATTGGAATCAATTACCTGGCGACCAGGAGATGCTACCCAAACACCGATTCTGGATACTGCTTTAGCCTATTGCGAATGCATTGTAGAGAACCATATTGAAGCCGGTGACCATCGATTAGTCACTGCACGTGTCGTCAACGGAGCTGTCCTCGATAACTCTGCCGCACCGTTGCTCTATCAGTCAGCAGCGCATTTAGATGGTAGCCATGCATTGTTCCCCGACGGTTTTGAAATTTAATACTCAGAATCAACCAACACCCAGGGACTATTTGCAAACCAAACAAGGGCTCATGTTTGCTGTCGTTAGCGCAGACCAAATCGATAAAGATCTCATTGTTAGCTGTTTACGTTATATTCCCACCTCGCAAGGGTTGAGCAAGGTGTCAACCAATGATGCCAATCAATATTTGAAGACCAACTATCCGCAGTATTTGCATTATTCAAAACAACTGGATGCAGTTGTTCACGCTGTTTCTGAAGAGGAAATCCAGCAGTACTATCAACCGGTTGAGCGATTAAAGCAGATATACAGTCAGCCTACTGATACTCTTGAAGTATTGACAGCTCAGGTTGCCACATATTTTATTTCGCAAGGATTAGATGCAGATGCACTTGGTGTGAGTGGATCAATACTGATTTCAGCACATGGCCCAACATCAGATATTGACTTGGTAGTATACGGCAGAGAAAATTTTTTCAAAGCGCGTAAAAGTCTACAACAATTATTTATCAACGAACCAGCCAATAACAACAAGAAACTACAGAATCATATTCAACCGCTAAGT
>CAZODM010000253.1:0-1200 GCA_964578585.1 uncultured Desulfobacterales bacterium
GGACATTTTGTAAAGTACGATTTACAAACAAAAGTTTATAAAGAGGAAAAATACTGGTCCATAGAATCCTGCTATAATGAAAAAAAAGAGATTTTAGATGAAGATGCAACCATAACAGAAGTAACTAGCATCTTACAAAGAAGCATAAAAAAACGCCTTTTCAAAAATGAAAACTTTGCAGTAACTCTAAGCGGCGGATATGACAGCTCAATTGTTACTGCACTTTTAAAAGAGCAAAGCATAAAAAAACTAGATACATTTACAATAGGATTTGATGATAAAAATATAAATGAAGCCCATCATGCCAAAAAGATAGCTTCTCACCTACAAACAAATCACCACGAACACTATTTTAGCACCAAAGATGCAAAAGAGATTGTTCCAAAACTTTGTGAAGTTTATGATGAACCTTTTGCTGATTATGGAGCTACCCCTACAGTTTTAATGGCACAACTTGTGAAGAAAAACGGCTTTGATACACTATTTGTTGGAGATGGAGGAGATGAAGTTTTTGCAACTGCAGATGACACTTCCAAACTAGAAAAAGTTTTAAACTTTCCAAAACCTTTAAAATCTGCTCTTCACAATCTATTAGAGTTTGCAAATCCCAAAAACTTTAAACTTTTAAACAAATATCAAAACATACCAACAAAACACTATAAACTACTTCAAATGCTAAAAGCTCCAGATATTCCACAAATGATAAAAGCAAGAAATGTAATTTTTGATAAACCTCAAATTGAAAAAATTTTAAAAACTAAAGAGGTTGATTTTGCATCTACCTTTGATGATATAAAATTTCCTCCTTATGCCCAAAATGTTGACCAAGTAATTGGAACTTACTTTAAAACATCAATGGCAGATGCAGAACTTGTAAAAAGTTTTAGTGCAATTAGGGCTTCTAACTTAAATATAAAAGAGCCTCTTCTTGATCTGCCACTCATACAATTTATGGCAAAAGTTCCACAATCTTTAAAGATAAAAGATGATGAAAAAAAGTATATCTTAAAACAAATTGCTCACAAATACATACCAAAAGAGTTACTGCACCGCCCAAAAAGTGGGTTTGATATACCTTTTTCATTTTGGTTAAGAGGAGAATTAAAAGAGCTTCTATTTGAGCAGATAAATGAGATAAGACTTCTTGATGATGGTATATTTGATATAAAATCAATTTTAGAGATAAGAGATATGTTTTAT
>CAZODM010000254.1:0-1192 GCA_964578585.1 uncultured Desulfobacterales bacterium
TCTATAATATCTAATTTGTTCTACTAAAAAAGTTAAATTAGTTTTCCTAGATAAATCAAGAAGTTTTATAAAATTTTCTCTCTCAATAATCCCTCATATAACCTATCCATAGCCTCTTTCAAAACACTCCTAGAAACTGCAAAATTTAACCTCATAAAACCCTCTCCACCTTTTCCAAAACTCACCCCTGTATTTAACCCAAGTTTTGCTTTTGTTATAAAAAACTGCTCTAACTCTTTATCACTTAAACCTAACTCCCTACAATCAAGCCATAGTAAAAAAGTAGCTTCCAGATGCATAGCTTTTATCTTTGGCATCTTAGTTAAGCGAGTGTGTAGATACTCCAAATTTCCTCCAAGATGCACCAAAAGCTCTTCAAGCCATTTATCACTTTTAGTATAAGCGGACACAGTTATACAAAGAGAGATAGGAGTAGGCTCTGTTAGAGAATATCGCTGAAATATCTCATAAAATCGTCTCTTTAGTGAGCTATTTTCCACGATGGCATAAGCATTGACAACTCCTGCTACATTAAAAGTTTTTGAGGGGGCATTTAGGGTGATAGTTATATCTTTTGCATCTTGAAGTGTTGCGATAGGGATAAACTCTCCGCTAAAAACCAAATCAGCATGAACCTCATCACTTATGATAAGCACACTATTTTTCACACATATTTGTGCCAATCTTTCAAGCTCCTTTCTTCTCCAAACCCTGCCAGTTGGATTATGTGGGGAGCAGAACAAAAAAAGTTTTGCATCTTGTGCTTTTTTCTCAAAATCTTCAAAATCTATCTCATATCTGCCATCAATCAACTTAAGTTCATTTTCTAAAAGAGTTCGTTTTCCTCTCTTTACAGCTTCATAAAACGGAGGATAAATAGGAGGCTGAATGATAACTCCATCACCTTTTTTTGTAAGAGCCTCAACTGCTAGATTTAATCCTGTTACGATGGCATTTATTGGGGCGATTGACTCTTTTTTTATTTTCCAATTGTGTGCTTTTTGCATCCACCTTTGAATAGATGCAAAATACTCATCATGATATCCAGTATATCCATAGATAGGATGTTTCACACGATTTATAAGAGCCTCTTGTATGGCAAGTGAAGAGGGTAAATCCATATCAGCTACCCAAAGAGGAAGAACATCATCTGTACCAAATTTTTCAACTCTTCTGTCATATTTTTCTGTGT
>CAZODM010000255.1:0-1181 GCA_964578585.1 uncultured Desulfobacterales bacterium
GACCATTTTCACCTAACACACCTAACGAATGCGCTTCGTCGATCATCAGCATAGCGTTATGGCGGTTTTTCACTTCGACAATGTCTGCCAATGGAGCTTGATCTCCCAGCATACTATAAATGCCTTCAGTCACCACCAAAGCAGATGAGGCTTTATCACCTAGCCGTTTCAGTCGTTTATCCAGATCGGCGGCATTATTATGGCGAAAACGAATCACCTCAGCATCGCCCATACGACAGGCATCATATATGCTGGCATGGCAATCAGAATCAATAACGATTAATTCGTCTTTTGAACACAGCGTTGATAATACACTGAGATTCGCCATATAGCCGGTTGAAAAGAGGATGGCTGAAGGGCAATTAAAATACTCTGCAAACTCTTTTTCTAAAGCCAGGTGGTCAGAATATGTGCCATTCGCCATTCTTGAACCAGTGGTGCCAGTTCCTTCATTTTCAAGAGCATCACAGGCTGCCTGAACACATTCAGCATCAAAAGTAAGACCCAGATAATTATTTGTACCTGCTAATATTATTCGTTTGCCATTCACCAAAGCCTCTGTTGAAGACAGTATTTCATCGATTACAAAATTGAACGGGTTGTGTCCTGCAATCCTTGAAACTTCTTCACGTTCCAACCCTATGCAGTCAAACTTGGAGAGTAAATTCATACCTGGCTTTCTTTCGTCATTTTTTGAAGTAACAATGCAAAATCTTTTACGGTTCTGACGTCTGGAAGCTCACTCAGCGGGATGGAAATATCAAAATGATCCTCAATATTGAGTAGCAAATCCATCACTTTGACAGAATTCAGCCCAAGATCTGCCATTAAATCACTGTTTTCAGTCAACACAATGTCGCTATCAGCATTTATATAAGGCTTTAAAAGTCCGTTTAATTGTTCCAGAATTTCAGAGTAATCACTCATTGGTTGTTCCTGTCTGATTCAAGCTTGGTGAGATTTTTCAAAACAGATGTATGTATACTCTCCGCACATGGACATTTAGCATCCTGTGCACGCGCTTTTTGCGGATAAGTTGTGTTGGAAAACCGTGCTGTAGAACGACTACAGCTAAGGTTTTCCGACTTACTCTCCACAAAAGATCACGCACACAAAATGCTAAATATTCATGTGCGAAGAGTTATACTATCCTGAAAATGCTGATGTTGCGACTGATAGCC
>CAZODM010000256.1:0-1180 GCA_964578585.1 uncultured Desulfobacterales bacterium
TCTGCCATTGTTTTTGCAGAAAAATCTCTTTCTATCTTAGCCCTAGCATTTTCTACCATCTCTTTTGCTTTAGATTCGTTAGTTAAAATGTAACTAATAGAATCTGCAAGCCTTTTGGCATCTCCTACAGGGAAAAGAAGCCCTGTCTTTTTATCCTCTACAAGCACTCGATTCCCTTCTATATTAGACGCCACAACTGGCACTCTTGCAGCCATTGCCTCCATTATACACCGTGGAATACCCTCTGAAAAAGATGGCAAAACAAAAACAGAAAATGCCTTTAAATAAGCTATACTATTTGATTGATATCCCCAAAACTCTACCTTATCAACAATATTGGCATCTCTTACCATTTTTATGAGTTCAGCCTCAAAAGGACCTTTTCCCACAAAGCCCAATCTTAAATTATGAAATTGAGATATTAAAATCTTAAATGCATCTAAAAGACTCTTAAGCCCCTTGCTCTCTATTAATCTACCTATGTAACCAACATAGATATAAGGACCTAGGTCTTTAGAAGCTATATTATCTATCTCTTCTACATCCACTGCGTTTAGAATAAGCCTTAGTTTTGAAGATGAAATACCATCAGCCTTAAGACCTTCTAATAACTTGGTAGACAAAGGTACAACACAATCAAATCTTTTTAATAAAAATCTATCTGCCCTTTCATAAAGCCTAAGCTTTAAGTCCGCCTCTTTACTCCATCCATGAGGAGTACTGATTATAAATAGGTCTTTTTTCTTCTTTTTAGTTAAATAAGCTAAAAAATCAGACTTATATCCATGAGAGTGTAAGATATTATATTGATTTTTATCCAACCAACTAGCTAACCTACTTGCTGCTAAAGGATTAAACTTCCCCCCAGTATAAAAATCAATTGCATCAAGCCCTCTTTTATGAGCTTCAGCTACAATTGGAGAGTCTTCCTCAGTCTTTTCATCTACTAAATTAACAATAGTGCAGTGAACCTCTTTGGGATCTAGATATCTCATTAAAGCCAAAATCCATCTCTCTGCACCAAAAACCCCTGTACTTCCTATAAGTTGAATAACTTTTATCATTAAATTCTACCAATTGCGGTAACTAGTTAACCTGTTGTCACTCTATTTTATCAATATTCCTTTTATCTTTGTTAAATTCAATCCCTTCAAGGATTGGCTTGTCATACTCATCTACT
>CAZODM010000257.1:0-1179 GCA_964578585.1 uncultured Desulfobacterales bacterium
TCTAGATGTCTGTCAGCTTTTCATCAAGTACTTTTGGTGTAATGAAAATCAACAACTCTTTCTTGTCATCGGTAACATTGGTCTTTCTGAACAAGAAACCGATGCCAGGCAGATCACCCAGGATGGGGATTTTGTTAACAGTGCGACTCTTTGTGTTTTCATAGATACCGCCCAGCACGATGGTTTCACCATTTGCCACCTGCACTGTAGTTTCTATTTCTCGTGTATCAATCGCAATACCATCCGGAGTTAAAGCACCACGTGTGTCTTTTGTGATCTTTAGTTCCATGACAATCTGGTTATCCGGAGTAATATGCGGCAACACTTCAAGAGCAAGTACTGCTTTCTTGAACTGTGTGCTGGTTCCTTCCAGACTCACTGTTGCATAAGGAATTTCAACACCTTGCTCAATTCGAGCTCGGGTTTTATCCGATGTAATCACTCGTGGACTGGATAACACTTCACCACGATTTTCAACCTGAAGCGCTGAAAGTTCAAGATTGAGTAGAAAACTGCCAACCTTGAAGATGGTTAGACCAAGTGCACCACCAGTTCCCAGACCGACAGCAGCTGGCAGGTCAGAAATCAAACCATTGGTACTCGCTCCGCCAACATCAAAACCTTTTTCGCTGCCATCGCCAGGTGTGAAGTTACGTCCATTCGCACCAAACCGAACACCAAGCTCACGAGTAAAGTCATCAGTTGCAATCACGACACGCGACTCAATCAACACTTGTCGCACTGGTTTATCAAGTTGATCAACCAGTTTACGAATCGCTTCCAGGTTTCGAGATGTATCTTTAACAATCAGTACATTGGTACGATCATCAATGGTCACTGTGCCGCGTTCCGACATCACTGAACCACTAGCAACCGAACCACCGCCATTGTCGTAAATCGATGTTTCAGGTACGTAAGCAGGTGTCGTTGAATTAGTATTATTAGCTGATTGATTCGATGATTGAACACCGGTTAATACACCTGCAATCTGTTCTGCATCAGCATAATTGATTTGAATAATCTCAGTACGCAGTGGTTCCAGTTTCTCTCTGGTAGCCAGTGCTTCCAGTTCAGATTTTTCCATCTTGTTGATTTCTGCAGATGGAGCAACCAGAATGACATTGCCTTCTTTACGCATTGCCAAATCTTTAGACTTCAAGACTACTGCAAGCGCCTGAT
>CAZODM010000258.1:0-1172 GCA_964578585.1 uncultured Desulfobacterales bacterium
TGTAGCCTTCCCTAAAAACAGGACAGTTTAAAATTCGAATTTACTAACTTTAAATTCAAACTGTCATTATGAAAAGAAGCAGGTTTACAGAGAGCCAGATCATCAAGGCGCTCAAAGAGAATCAACAGGGAAGATCCGTTGGCGATATTTCCAGGGAATTAGGTGTAGATAAGAGTACGTTCTACTATTGGCGCAAAAAATACGGCGGCATGGAACAAAACCAATTAAAGCGTTTAAAGGAGCTCGAGGATGAGAACCGTAAGCTAAAGCAGATGTATGCCGATGTCAGCTTGGACATCACTATGTTAAAGGACATACTCTCAAAAAAGTTCTAAAGCCTTCCGACAAACGACATCGAGCGAAGTACCTTATCAAAGAGTATGTGATACCGATAATACGTGCTTGCGATGTTGTTGACCTTACCCGATCTATGTGGTACTATCAGCGCAAAAAGGATGATAGTGAAGTAATCGACAAGCTCAACGAGCTAGCGCAAAGTTACCCAACAAGGGGCTTTGATGAGTATTACAACAAGATCCGTCGTGAAGGCTTGCCCTGGAACCGAAAACGTGTATTGCGCGTATATCGTGAGATGAAACTCAAACTTAGGCGTAAGCGTAAGAAACGGTTGGTCAAACGAATAAAACAGCCGCTGGAAGCACCTATGAAGCTAAATGAATGCTGGAGCATGGATTTTATGAGCGATGCCCTTGAAGACGGTAGAAAGGTACGTGTGTTCAATATTATCGATGATTGCAACCGTGAAGCGTTGGCCGTAGAGGCAGGGTTGTCATATCCCGCCAGAGCGGTCGTGGAAACATTAGAGAACTTGAAAGAAGAAGTCGGGACACCGAAATACATAAGGTGTGACAACGGCCCTGAATTTATATCGAGGACATTTAACAATTGGTGCGAAAAGAACTTTGTGGAAATCAAATACACACAACCGGGAAAACCAATGCAGAACGGGTACATAGAACGTTTTAATCGTTTCTTCAGAGAAGACATCCTAGATGCCTATTACTTTAACGACATTTATCAGTTGCAAAAAATAAGCAATAACTGGAGAGAGGATTACAATTATAATCATCCGCATAAATCCTTGGGCAATAAATCACCAGTGGAGTTTATGCCCAGATTTGGCAAAGAAATTAATTTCTTTGCCAAATCTG
>CAZODM010000259.1:0-1168 GCA_964578585.1 uncultured Desulfobacterales bacterium
GTTATGTGAATAAAAATTATGACTGAAACAATTAATCATCAACTTTTAGAAAATGTTAGGGACGGAAATATAGAGCTAGTAAAAAAAGCTCTGAACGATGGAGCTGATATTAATTTTATGGATGCAGATTATAATGGTCCACCTATATGTGAAGCAGCGCAATACCAACATCATGATATTGTCAAACTACTTATTGAGAGTGGAGCGGATATTTATAAGAATCATTCCTATAGTGCTTTAGCATATGCTATTTCTAATAAAGATAGTGAGTTAGTTCAATATCTATTACAGAATAATGCAAATCCTAAAGGCTATATGAATCAGGCATCATTATTAACCCACGCCAGTTATTCTTATAATCTAGATACTAAAAAGTGGGTGCCATTAAATGACAATGAATTTTCAATAGTAAAAATGCTTTTAGCATCTGGCGCTACTACTGATACAAGGCGAGGTGATTATCCACCTTCACCACTTGAAGAACCAATAAGAGCAAATGATATTAGAACCGTTAAGATTTTAATTGAACATGGAGCAAAACTAACTACAGTACCTATCTTAATGTCTGCTAACTTTTGTGCTGCATATGGACAATACGATATGTTAAAGCTTTTACTTGAAAACAAGTGGAAGCCAAACCCAAAAAAACAAAAAGACCGTTACCTTGCATCACCATTACACTATGCCATAAAAAATGGTCACAGTAATATTGTTAAACTACTTATTGAATATAAAGTTAACGTTAACTATATTCCTAATGACTGCCCTAATGATACCGATCCTGAAATAAGACTTTTTTACGGAATCCATTCACTTAGCTTTGCTATTAAATATAAACAATATGAAACACTTAAACTTCTACTGGAAAATAACGCCAATCCTTATGGAGTGATACCTTCTTATTTCGTTAGAGAATACGATGTTTCACCAATAATGACTGCTGTTAACGAAGGCGATATACAAGCTGTTAATATTCTATCAAGCTTTATTGATATCAATAAAGGATATAAAGTAGAAAGAGGTGGTGGTTACCCAATATTCGGTGAAGATGTTACTCCGCTCAAATTAGCAATAAAAAAAGATGACCAGACAATGGTTGATTTATTGAAAACTCTTGGTGAAATAACTTAATTGTTGAATATTATGAAAACAAGAAATACACATAACA
>CAZODM010000260.1:0-1154 GCA_964578585.1 uncultured Desulfobacterales bacterium
TTTTTTAACGACACGGGTCAGTTGCTGCTATGGAGCGTAGCGGATTGGCGGTCAGGTAGATGATTTGTTAGAAATTATTCGCTTAACTTTCCATACCGATTTAGCAAATAATTTTTCAGGATATAATCCAATAATCGATTTTTCACTTAAAAATTTAGCGCTATTTGTTTCAATTGCTAAGTATTTTCTAATAATTTCTTCGACTGATGTGGAATTTTTTAGAATTGATTTAGCTATCATTTTCTTCATAAAATCAATACGTCTTCTTCCAAGTCCAGGAATTTCTAAAATTATAGATTTTCTCATATTTCTTATATGAGGAATTTTAATTTCTGGATGTTCTTCAAAAAAGAACCAAATATCTATGTCCTTGATACCGCTTAAAACAATTTTATTTATCTCTCTCACTTTTAGAGATTTCTCTTCAATTTCTTTTCGGTTTACTTCAAGAACTTTATCCTCGGACTGTTTTCCCATTAACCATAACTCAAAGAAATATTGGGCAGATCCTTGACACAAACAAATAGCTACTAATCTGTTTCTATAAACAGAATATTTCCCTTTCGGATTACCTGCTTCATTTAAAAATCTTTTTAATTCATCTAACGCAACATGTTTCAATATTTCTAAATGACTTATTGTAATAGGTGCCCATATCCTTTCATTCATTTTTATTTCTATTTCTCCTAACGATTAAAGTCAGTAGCTCACAACCGCCACAAGCGAGTTGCGAGTCCACTGCACTGATTTGTTATATTTAATTCAATTATTTTATTTTTTCTTTAATCTCTTCTACTAAGGCTTGTCTTCATTTTCCCCATCCACAACGTCTAAGCTAAGCTGACCGCTAAACGAGCGCAGCAAGTTTAGCGGTCAACTTCAGCGACTTGTTCGGTGTTTATCTTAGGAACGATGTATTCAATTTTACCGTTTTTCCATATTGGTATCCTTAAATTATTCTTCCTGGCATTTTCTGCTACCTTTCTTGCTGCCCTTTGCAATGCCTTTAGTCCTAATATGGTATATTTATTATGCTTCTTCATACTACTACCTCGACTCCTCTATAATTACTGGTTCACTGCCAGATGTATCAAACACAATCCATGCATCAGCCAATGGTTTATATATCGTTTGAAAGTTAATCCAACTTCTTT
>CAZODM010000261.1:0-1151 GCA_964578585.1 uncultured Desulfobacterales bacterium
TAACAACGTGCATTTGAAAACTTTTTCAAAAGTCGATAAAAAGGGAAAGAAGAAATCGCCTGATTTGTTACATGAAAACAAACAAAAAAGACGTTTTCAACAAGGGCAAGGCCCTTGTAACTGCAATAATAGAAAAAATTGGCAAACAAAATAAAGCAAGGGAAAAATTCAAGGTAAAGATTTCCACTTTATTTATGGGGTTGGGAGGTCGTTATAATTTCACCAACATGTCAAGGTACGGTGATTATAACGAACAAACTTACCGTAACAATTTTGATAAGCCGTTCAATTTTATGATGTTCAACAAAAACCTGGTCCTTAAAAATTGTTCAGCACACAGGGCAATAGCATTTGATCCGAGCTATATCCCAAAAAGCGGAAAGAAAACTGAACATATTGGAACATTTTGGAGTGGGGCATCAGCAAAAGCATTAAGAGGATTAGAGATAGGGGGCTTTGCTGTTGTAGATATTGACAACAACACGGCTATGTCATTAGAAGCAGTCCAAACCCCTTCGGTCAAAGAATTAAGACAAGCCGGAAAAACTTTGGTAACCCACTATGCTCCCATAGTTATTGAACGAAAAGAGGAGTTAGGATCCATATCAAAATATTTTGTGGCTGATGGATATTTTGCCAAACAGGGATTTGTGAACCCTTTGTTAGAACAAACACAACTTCATGTAATCAGCAAAATGCGAAAAGATGCAAACCTGTATTATTTATATCAAGGAAAACCAACAGGTAAAAAAGGTCGCCCTAAAATGAAAGGTGGGAAAATTAACATGAAAAATGTAGATAAGCGCCGATTGCAAATGTGTTATGAAGACAAAGATACAAAAGTGTACCAAGGTATTGTTTACAGTGCGGCTTTGAAAAGAAAAGTCAAGCTGGCATATGTAGGGTATTGGAAAAACGGGAAATTTACAAGTCAATACGCTGTGCTGTTTTCAACAGATATAGCATTACACGGTGAATTTATTTACCGATATTACAAGGGGCGTTTTCAGATAGGATTTTTGTTTCGGGATGCAAAACAATTTGCAGGGCTGACACACTCTCAGGCAAGAAGTGAAAACAAGTTGCATTTTCACTTTAATGCATCACTTAGGGTTTGTGAAGAAACAACATGACTGGAATTGACGAAGTTA
>CAZODM010000262.1:0-1140 GCA_964578585.1 uncultured Desulfobacterales bacterium
AATCTTTGGACATGGATGTCCCAAGGTGATATATAGCGAGGATGGCGCGCCAGTTGCTATAGGCTGGGGATGGTCTTATATTGTTGTAGCTGAGCTAGTTGCTGCTGAGAAAGGTATTGGGCACGTAATTATTCAATCTCAACGGTTTTTACAAACAGATCAAGTCATTGCAGGCATATTGTCCGTCGGGCTTTTAGGTTTGGCTACTGATCATTTATTTCGTCGGATAGGGAAAAAGTATTATGAATGGCATGAATCAAAGCGATAATAATGTTGCAGTCAGTTTTTCTAATGTAAGCCGTTATTTTTCCAACGATGAAAATAAGATAGAAGTTATTAGTAATTTGAATCTGACAATACCAAACGAACAATTTACTGTTCTTGTCGGTCCTTCTGGTTGCGGAAAAAGCACTTTACTGCGACTTGTTGCAGGGCTAGATTTCCCTGATCAAGGTAAGGTTTTAGTTTTAGGAGATTCTGTTACGCAACCAAAGCGTGATTGTCGCATGGTATTCCAGCAGTACACATCATTTCCTTGGTTGTCTGTAAAAGAAAATATAGCCTTTGGTTTAACTGAAACCGAACGTGAACAATCTTCGGACTGGATAGAACATTTACTTGACATAGTGGGTTTAACTAAATTCAAAAACACGTATCCTCATACGCTCTCAGGAGGCATGCAACAGCGTTTAGCTATTGCAAGAACATTAGCCGTTCGCCCTCGAATTTTGTTAATGGATGAACCTTTTGGTGCCCTAGATGTGCAAACCCGCCGGGCAATGCAATCTCTGTTACTTGATGTGTGGGCTGAAAACAAGATTACAGTCCTTTTTGTTACCCATGATATTGAAGAGGCTTTGTATCTGGCAGACCGCTTAATTGTTGTCTCGGCGCGACCATTAAATATTGTAGCTGATGAAATGCCAATGTTTAGTCAAAAACGTAATCAAGATTTGCGATATTCTAAAGAATTTAGAAATTTTGAACGCCGAATATCAGATTTATTGGAATATCGGCAAGAATCTTAAGGATTTAAGACAGTGGGTATATTTAAAATTCAGTTTTGTTCAGAAGAAAAACTCTTTTTTTAGAGACTATAGATAATTCTGTGTAACTGCAATTTTAAATATGTTCTATTAA
>CAZODM010000263.1:0-1129 GCA_964578585.1 uncultured Desulfobacterales bacterium
CTCCTTTGTCACTGCATTTTCAATCGTTTCACTTTTAATTTCGGATCTCGATTGATTTGCCGTTCTGTAAATGGAAGTTTGAACCATCTGTTTCTAGACCAGCGTTTAACCTGATCAAGATACCAAGGCGATGTTGGTTCGGTCGCCTGGCTGTAGGGAAGAATTCCGACAGCACGAGGGCCTTTTGCCCAAGGGACACAGCATGAAGGCAGCTAGCGCCATAGAGGCTGTCTGAATCATTGCCATCTTGTGACCGGAGTATCCGCCCCTAATTGTTCAGAAAGACGGTCATTGACCTCTGCAATGCGGTGTGCAAGCAAACAACGATTATCCTGGGAGTACGCATACCCCACTCCGTATCCAATACCTGCGTAATCAGAAGCAGTCACATGAACAACTCCATGAGAGGTGCGGCGCAAAAGCACTTGATTATTGCGATACGTGTCAGAAAGGCTGCTGTCCACTTCAGGCACTGTAGAGATATTATTTTTTGTTATAACTTCGTGTACTTAAAATTGCGAACAGCATTGTGGTAGCCAAAAAATTGGCTCGCCAACTAAAGCAGTTCTTGAAAAGGATGTATTTATTCATTGTGTTTTCCCGGTTAATTATTGATTTTTGATACAACCACGCGATAAACCAAAACAAGGACTTGAATTATTAAGTTCCTTGATTTTGATCAAGCGAGAATAGTTTTAAAGCTTATGTGTTACCGAATGTCATTAAAAAATTACCGCGAGTCCAACGGACTTTTTACCGCGGTCACTCATGAATAAGCAACTTTCGAACCAACTAGTATTATCAAATGTTAAACAGCTAGTTATATTGAAAAATTAATTAATAGCGCATGAGATATAAGTGATTTGACATATGAACTGTGCGATATCCCTTGTATTTATTTATCACAAATTAGAAGCGAAGTTTATTGCCTTCACTGGCTCAATTGATTGGTGTTAAAAGATCATCTGATGGTATTGTGGATTATGTTTCTAATCATCAACATCGGTAGTACCTCAGTCAAAACCCAGTTATTTGACGCCGAGCTGGTTGTTATTGGACAATTACATGCCGACCACACGGTGTTAACAAATACAGTCATCGCCGAACAATTTTTAAACATTGATGCGAG
>CAZODM010000264.1:0-1124 GCA_964578585.1 uncultured Desulfobacterales bacterium
CATATATGGACTCCTCAATTATTGCAAGCCAAGTTATTCAAAATAATGCCATCAACATAGATCAAGATTGCAGCCATATATTCGGTCTCTGATAGAGGTTTTATGACCTCAGGACTCCTGATGAATTTATCCGCACACTTTCTGACCCTACCAACCTAACGGTTTCGTAATGAACTCTTTGGGTGAAACGGGTTCTTTAAAAGTATCGGTCTGACCTGTTGTTGTCATCAATCGTGGTTAACTTGCCTCCGCAATCTCGGTTATATGTTGAGGGTTATCCAGGCTTTGTCCACGGACGAAGAGCCCTCTTAGCTCGTAGTCGGTGGGCAAAGGGTGGATAACCCGTTCCTGCACTGGGGTTAAACCAGCAAGGCATCATAGTCTTTTTCCTGGGTGGCCATGGCCCAGAGTATTCTGGCATTCTTATTCGCCAGTGCAACGGCTGCTTTGTTAAACCCTCGCCGCTCAATCAGGGCTTGTAACCATAAACTCAGCTTATCCTGCTTGTGGTGACAGTTTTTTAACACGGCTCGTGCTCCGTGTATTAATAGCGTTCGAATATAGCGATTCCCGCGCTTACTAATCCCTAAATAAATCTGTTTATCTCCACTGCTATGCTGCCGAGGGACAACCCCTAAACTGGCTGCATAATCACGACTACTTTGATAGCCCTTGCCCTCACCGATATCAGAGGCCACGATGGATGCGGTCATGGGCCCGACACCGGGTACATCAAGAAAGCGCCGACTTAATGCATCATTGTTACAAAGGCGACTGATACGCTGATCTTGTCGTTTGACCTCCTCATCCAGTGCCGTGAGTTTTTCATAGTGCTCGGCAAAGACTTCGCGGCTTAACGGCGTTAAATCATTTTCAGCATCTTCCAGAATCAGCGGTAAGTGCTTTCTGACCTGGTTTATACTTTTAGGGATAATAATCCCTCTTTCACTGAGCAAGCCTCTGAGTTGATTGGCCAATGCCGTACGCTTACCGACCAGACCTTGCCGAATCTTATGAATCAGCTGAATATCTTGTTGGTCTATCGTTTTTATCGACACCACTCGTTTATTGGGCCGAGTAACGGCATCAAATATACCGGCTGCATCGTTAAAGTCATTTTTGTT
>CAZODM010000265.1:0-1123 GCA_964578585.1 uncultured Desulfobacterales bacterium
TATACTTCACGCGGTCACGGTTGCGGATTTTGAAAACATCTGAAATTTTGGATTTAAAAGCGTTATTATTTGTTCCTTAAAAGTAGTTTGTACATTATCAAGACAGTCATTTATGGCCTCTTTAAAATGATGAAACGACTCATAATATTTATTATAAAGACACTTCTTTTTTGTGAATTTCCACAAGCGCTCGATCAAATTTAAGTTCGGTGAATAAGGCGGTAAGAAAAGCAAATGAATGCCGAGTTCTTTTGCTTTATCCATCACTTTATTGCAGCGTTGGTAGCGAGCATTATCCATCACTAAAGTTACTTTTGAATCAGGGTACACATTATTAATCTTGATTAATAACTCAACAATTGTGTCTGAATTGACATAGTCTTCATTAGTGATTGTTATAAGACTTGTGTCCCTATTGCTATAGGCACCAAGAACATTGTAACGTTTACGTCCTGAAGAGGATTGAAGAAACAAACGTTCGAAACACCAAATCATTCCTAAAAAAGCGCCCATAACAAAATGAGCGGCATCCACAAAGAATACAAAGCCTTTCCCCTTTTTTTCTTCGTCTAACAAGGGTTTAAGATCATGCTCTAAAAAGACCTCTTGTCGCTCAGGATCGGCTTTTGACGGAATAGCGGCCATCTTTCGACATTTCATTCCAAGGTGTTTGTGCATGAATTCACGGCAAGCACTCAGCCCTAGCTTTATTCCAGTCAGTTGCTCTATTTCAAAAACCGCCTCGGAAACTGTATGGGGTGGAGTGCTTTGAAACAATAATTTGATTTCCTTTTTATGGGGAAGCAGTTTACTACTGGGTTTGTAGGTTCTCACTATAGAAATGGCGGTTAAACCACCTGCGTTATATTCCTGAAGGTACCGAGTCACTGTATCGGAGTCAACCCTTGCAATTAGTGCGATATCTTGATGTGATAAATTGAGTGATTTTAGATAAACAACATGTAGTTTCTTTTTGGTCGTCCCTGCTGGATGTCCCATGAATTCATGATAAAGCTCATTGATCTCATCTTCTGTAAATTCCATTTTTACCATAAATAAATTATTCCCTTAAATTTGATTATTATATCAATACTTTTCCGCATCCGTGACCGCGCGAAGTATA
>CAZODM010000266.1:0-1123 GCA_964578585.1 uncultured Desulfobacterales bacterium
TACTTTCTAGAACTGCATTCCGACCATTGTGAGCCAAGCGGACAAATTCGTCGCCATTGCCTTTGCCATAAACAATCACTTCGCTGTTTTGTTTTCTATTGTTGGGATTGCCATCCGCATAAAATCGAAAAGTACCCATTTTGGCTTTTAGTCTCATATCGTTTGGAGCAAAAGTGATCAGCGATTGTTGCTTGTTATGAAAAAAGCTACCGGCGGTTTTATCGGAATTGTAATACATAAACAGACCAGAACTGAGTTTAAGGTTTGAGTCATGAATTCCGATATCGATCAGATCTTCCCCGTAAGGAAACTCCATGCGTGTTGTCAGCCAGCCCATTTTAGCTTTGCTGGTTTCGATACTGAAGTGTCGATGTCGATCATTACCCTCAAACTTTGGCTGACGGTCGTGAGTGACTAACCAGGCTGCTTGTTTCCCAGTCTCATAATCAAACCAGGAGATAATCGGTTTGCTACGATCACCATCGGGATGCAACTGGATCACTCTACCGTTGCCTTTAATGCGAATCCCTTTCATCAATTCCAGCGTTTCTTCTGGATAATTTGCAAAGGCTGCGAAACCGGATATCAATAACAAGACAAAAGTAACGATGATTTTTGTAATGTGAGATTTGAATTTAAAAAAAGGTTTAGTTGTTTGCATCTAGGTTGTTCCTTGTTTGTATTGATGTCTGAAAATTGATTATTTATTAGCTTTAATACCAGTGATCTCTGTTTTAGAAGCTGTTTGGTTAAAAAATGTCCAAGCGAAAAGTTCTTGAATCGATTGGATTTTTTCGCTGCTTCGAGGCGAATAGTTGTACTATTTAACGAGGATCAGCGGAAAAAACAACAATTTCAAGGGCTTTGCAGCGGACATTTGTTAACCAAACAGCTTCTTAGTAATGTATAGGCGCAGGAAAGTGACAGACACTGCAACCACGAGTTTTATGACTTCCGTAAACTTGACATAAATCAACTTGTCCACAATGATTTTAAGTGCTGGAATAATACTTCTACTCTGCTTGACCTACATAACGATGCTTGAGTTCCGGTGGCTTAGAGATTTTGATTAGATTGAGCATCCTCCAGGATCATGGTAGTCTGCGACTGCAGTGATCTAACA
>CAZODM010000267.1:0-1119 GCA_964578585.1 uncultured Desulfobacterales bacterium
AATCATCAAAGATAATCATTTCTATTTAACTTAGGCAATTTCCAATCTATTTTTGGCATTAGAAATGAGAATAAATCCGAAAAGGATTTATTTCCCATTTCTAACCCCACATCATCATTATCATGATTTTTAAATTTATTAATTTCAAACTGATAAATTTCCTTAGCCGTATAGTACCCTAACACCTTTCGTGGTCTATTGTTTAAACGTTCCTGGAGTATGTACAAATCTTGTTGGCTTACGGTGTTAAAATCAGTTTTCTTGGGGTAGTACCTGCGTATTAAGCCATTTGTATTTTCGTTGGTTCCCCTTTCCCAAGATGAATATGGGTGAGCAAAGTATATATCCATTCCGGTCTTTTTGGTTATCAATTTGTGTTCTGCCATTTCTGTTCCATTATCATATGTCATTGATTTTTTAAATAATTCTGGTTGTTCATTGAGTATTTTTGCAAAGGAAACACAAACGGTTTTGGATTTTTTGTCATTGGGCTTGACGATTAGTAAATATCTACTTTTGCGCTCAACGATACTGCCAATACAGCTTTTGTGCTTTGCACCGATTACTAAATCCCCTTCCCAATGCCCGACTTCAATTCTCTTCTCAATGTCATCAGGTCTGCATTCGATACTCGTACCATCTCTTATCTTTGCCTTATGACGGTCGCTTTTCTTTGCCTTCCTTCGCCTTGATTTTTTCCGAACAAGTAACTTGATGAGTTTCTTGTTAATATTGCCTTGTGGATGGGCGTATATGTAGCGATAGATTGACTCATACGAGATTTGCATTGTTGGGTCATTTGGGTAAACAAGCTTTAGCCTACCAGATATTAATTCGGGTGACAAACGGCTCAACAATCCTCTGTAAACCTGTATACGCAGTGCTTTGTTTAGTGTTATTTTGTCTTTGTCCCGCTTTGTGAGATTCAAAAGTCTGGCGTATTCGTGGGCTAAGGCAGCGGTATAATAAAATTGTGAACCAAGCCATTTGTTAACTTCATTGCTAATAGTTGAACGTGATCGCCCAAGCTGTTTTGCAATATACGATTTTGACCTTTTTTCCTCTAATAATGTCTCAATTATTACCCGTTCCGAAAGGGTCAACCGGGTGTACTTTTTT
>CAZODM010000268.1:0-1119 GCA_964578585.1 uncultured Desulfobacterales bacterium
TGCCGGTACGCGGGCAAAAAGCCTTGAATAACCTGAGACATATCGGCTGCTGTGGATTCAAAATGAGTCACCTTGCACCTCCAGTTTAGTCTGCATAACCTTTACATCGGGGATAAAATCGGCTAGCAAATCAGACGCCATGACGTCAGTGTTGTTCGGAATCCAGTGAAGATATTTCTGGGTTATTCTAATATCGCTATGCCCCAGAAACTGCTGCAATTGATGAATGGGAAGGCCGTGCTCCAGTTGATGAGTGGCATAGGCATGTCTCAGGCTGTGAACGCCTCCCACTTTTTGAATACCGGCAGTCAGTTTGGCTTTAGTAAACATTTTTTGCACACTGGTAACCCCCAGCGCTTTTTTCTGTTGCTGACATGAACAGAATAAGTAGTAATTGGGATGCCAGGCTTGCCAGTAGACTCTCAGCAATGACAACAGACTGGCTGACAGAGGAACGACACGGTCTTTTCTTCCTTTGCCCTGAACCACTCTCAGCAGCAAGCGTTCTGAATCTATATCATTCTGAGTTAAAGCCACCAGTTCACTCACTCTGAGACCGCAGCCATAACACAGACTCAATAGTGTCAGATGTTTGAGCTGATGGGTTGCCTGCAAGATGGCATAAACTTCTGTTTGAGTCAGTAATACGGGTATTTTTTGAGGCCGTTTCGGCAGGGGAATATTGAGAAAGAAATCTTTTTTTTCTAATACATGGTGATAGCAAAACTTGAGAGCCATCAATGTTTGGTGCACAGTGGAGGCTGACCATTTTCGTTTAGCCGCTGTTTGCATAAGCCAGGACTTCACTTCTTCAGAACTGATCTGTTCGGGTGAACGATGATAATAAGTGCTGAGGCTGGTTACCGCTTTAAGATAGATCCGGTGTGTTTTAGGCGCATATTGTCTGAAAGTCATCAGATCAATCATTTTTTGACGTAAAGGGGTCATGTTGATTCTCCTTGTTCAATTTAAAAAGGAGATTTCAGTATCAAACTAATGGATGTTTATTACGAGTAATTTAAGGGGGAAGAGGTGATTAGAAAAAGCTAAAGGCTAAGGGAGATGGGGCTCGAAAGCTACCGCGATAGCGGTTTTGTTCAACACGACGCTCAGGAAACT
>CAZODM010000269.1:0-1118 GCA_964578585.1 uncultured Desulfobacterales bacterium
CTCAAAATAGAACTCATAAGGAGCCTTATATTTAAGGGGCTGATGTAATCTTTCATTATTATAGAATTTAAAATAATTGTTTAGTCCTGTCCACAGTTCCTGACCTGTTCCTATTTCATTCAAATATACATATTCATATTTTACAGATTTCCAAAACCGTTCAATCATAATATTATCTAATGCCCTGCCTTTACCGTCCATGCTGATTTTTATATTATCAGACTTTAAAATATCAGTAAATATATTGCTCGTATATTGGCTTCTTTGATCTGTATTAAAAATTTCAGGTTTAGTTTTTTCAAGTGCTTTTTATAAAGTCCCCACACAAAACGAAACATCTAAACTGTTCGATATTTCCCAAGCTACAATATATCTGCTATACCAATCAATTATAGCAGAAAGATACAGAAAACCCTGTCTCATAGGGATATATGTAATATCAGTACTCCAAACCATATTAGGTTTGTTTATTGTCAGGCCGGTTAACAAGTACGGATATCCCTTATGTCCCGAATTTGGATTACTTAATTTAGATTTAGGATAAACCGCTCCAATCCCCATCTTTCGTAATAAACGCCTTACTCTTTTTGTATTCACCGGGTGTCCCAAGTTTTGCAAAAAAGCGTGCATCCTTGCAACCCCATAGAACGGCGTTTTAATGTATTGCTCATCTAAAAGACGCATGTATAATAGGTTTTCAGAGCTTTCGTTTATTGCTTTATAATAATATGAAGACTTTGAGAAACCTAATAACCCACATTGCCTTGCAATATCTATTCCTCTATTATTTGGTTCTATTAAGTTTCTGGGATCCGGGATTTTCATTGTCCTATCTTTTTTTTAGCCAATCAAGTTCTACTTCTAACTGCCCTATGCGTTTATAAAGACGGTCGGTCAGTTCTTCATGTTCAGCCCCTGTTTTCTTTATTGTTCCGGTTTTGAAAATATCAAGTAATTGTTCTTTTGCTTGCTTTTTCCAATTTGAAATTTGGTTCGGATGAATTTGAAATTTGTTCGAGAGTTAACTTAATGTTTGTTGTTCTTTGAATGCCTCAAGAACTACACGGCTTTTAAATGAAGCTTGAAATTGTTTTCTTTTTTTGCTCATTTTATTAATG
>CAZODM010000270.1:0-1104 GCA_964578585.1 uncultured Desulfobacterales bacterium
ATCACTGGTATCTTGTGCTGCTCGGCGATGGCATTGATTTGCTCAAAATCGGCGCATTGTCCATACAAGCTGACCGGCATAATTGCTTTGGTTTTAGCGGTCACTGCAGCTTGAATTTTATTCGCATCAATATTGAACGTGCGTGGGTCTATATCAACAAAAACTGGTTTAGCACCAAGCAGGGCAATCATTTCACCCGTTGCAATAAAGGTGAAAGGAGTGGTAATTACTTCATCCCCTGCACTAACACCCAACGCCAACATTGCAATCAATAACGCATCAGTTCCCGAGGACACACCGATACAATGTTTTACACCAACAAAATCAGCCAGTTTTTCTTCCAGCTCTGCATTTTCTGGTCCCAGAATATATTTGCCGTGATCAAGGACATTTCTAATGTTAGCGTCAATCTGTTCTCTGATTAATGCTTGCTGGGCTTTTAAGTCTATAAATTGCATCGCCATCATTTAATCCTCTGAATAGTCGCTGAAAATTACCGGGGGGTCTTATTTCGTAGTGGTCTTTTGAAAATCAGGTATCACCAACATTGACTCAATTATCCCAACAGTTTTCTCAAGCATGTCTTGATGCTTGTTGAAATAGTTAATTGCATTCACTCCCATCTCGCGACACATCGCTTGATTAGACAGCAATACTTGAACAGTATCAATACATTGATCTGCATCTACAACTGAAACAGCTGCATTACTCGCAACAAGTTCAGTGGCTATTTCTTCACAGTTATGTACCGAACTACCAAATAACATCGGGATTCCCCAGGCAGCTGGTTCCAGCAAGTTGTGACAACCGACTTTAACCAGACTGCCACCGACAAAAGCAACATCAGCAACGCCATAGAAAAGCATCAATTCTCCCAGTGTATCCAGTAAAAATACTCGGGTGTCGGATTGACACGACAAACCCGACGATCGGGTCACACAGGATATCGACTGTAGGTTGCAATAATTTACAATGCTGATGCCACGTTGTGGATGTCGTGGAGCGAGAATTAATAACAGGTCTGGGTTGTTCGTCTGTAACTGTTGCAGTCGATCCAGCAATAAAATTTCTTCATTATCATGGGTACTGGCAGCAATCCATATG
>CAZODM010000271.1:0-1099 GCA_964578585.1 uncultured Desulfobacterales bacterium
GATAGACGAGGTTTGCACGACCTTTTTAGTGGTACTTCACTTTTACAAACATCTAAATGAGCAGTCGCTTTTTTAATATCTCTGCTTTTTTCTTTTTCTACTTCTCTATTGTAGGGGTTTGGGTTATATTTTTGCCTACGATGTTGAAAAATGTTGATTATAGTTCGATGGAGATTGGGATAATATTTTCTATTCCTCCTTTGATGAGATTTTTGACTCCATTTTTCTTTTTAAAATTATTTGATTTGAGTAAAAAAGTTCTTCAAATTACTTTAGTAATGATGCTTTTTTCTATCCCTCTTTTGTATCTGACCATACATGATTTTTATCTTTTTGCCATATCAAATATCTTTTTTGGTGTCTCATTTGGATTAGTTTTGCCATATATTGAAACATATGCTTTATCGATTATAAAAAAAGAGAGATACGGCAAGTCAAGACTTTGGGGGTCTGTTGGTTTTGCTTTAGTTGCACTTGTTTTAGCTAGAGTATTTGACAATGATATAGGACTTCATTTTATCGCTGTTTCTATCGCGATGAGTGCATTTTTTGCATATCTTATTTCTGCAGATGATGGACATTTTAATAATCAAAAAAGTGAAAAAAAGAGTGAGTTTTCTATTTTTAACAATGCATCTTTATGGATAAGTATCTTTTTGATGCAGGTTAGTTTTGGGGCATTTTATAGTTTTTTTACTATTTATGAAGTTGACCATGGTATCTCTTTGGAAGTTGTGAGTTATCTTTGGACTTTTGGGGTGTTTTGTGAAATTGTGCTTTTTTATTATCAAGCTTTTATCATAAAGTTTGATCTTTTAAAACTTATAAAATTTTCTGTTTTTATCACTGCTGTTCGTTGGATGATGTTGTATCTTTTCCCCAACTCTTTGTTTATCTCTTACCTCTCACAGAGCCTTCATGCTTTTAGTTTTGCACTTTATCATACTGCGGTTATTAGTTATCTGTATCTGCTTTATAAAGATAAAAAACTCTCTTCACAATTTTATTATGGGTTTGGTTTTGGTCTTGGCGGGTTTGTTGGGAGCTTAATCGCTGGGCAGTTTTATGGAGAGTATCTCTTTTTAAGCTCCGCTATAAT
>CAZODM010000272.1:0-1098 GCA_964578585.1 uncultured Desulfobacterales bacterium
AGATAAATTAGGCATAAACCCTCATCCCCTCCATCTGCAACTCTAACATATCAAACACATCTTTTGCAAGCTCTCTCATATCATCTGCTGCTTTAAATGCATTTAGCATCTCATCAAGTTTGTCTAAAACAGACTCTTTCATAAAGCTTTTGTGGTTTTCGTCTTTTGGGATTGGTAAAAATGAGTTTATGTCAAATGATAAGTTTGTAGCATTTTCATTTGATGGTTTAAAACTGCTGTTTTGAAAAATTTTTAAAAGCGGTTCCATCTTTTTTAATGCATCTTTTATCTCTTTTTTATCTTGTGCATCTATGCCATCTCCCTCATATGAGAAACTATATCCAAACTCTTCTTTTATCGTTAAATTGGCAAGTTCTAGGTTTTTATCTTTTGTGACTTTTAAATCACTCTCTTGTTTGTTATAAGCTGAAAGTTCAACCTTATCTCCTGAAGAGGTTTTCATACTAAAATCAAAACTACCCAAATACTTAGATGTTGAGGACATACTAAACATAACTTGCTCCTTACATCTATATCGGCATAAACTTTAATATAAATAGATATAATGGCTAAAAAAGGATAACCGATGGCAAAAGAACACAGCTTTGACATAACGGCAGAACTTGACAACCAAGAGATGAAAAATGCGGTCGAGCAAGCCAAAAAAGAGATAGGAAATCGTTATGATTTTAAAGGTTTAACGGCTGAGGTAAACTATAATGAGAGTGCAAAAAATATCTCTTTAGTAGCTTCAAGTGACTCAAAAGCAGATGCAATGATGGAGATAGTTGTCTCTAGGGCTATCAAAAGAGGTATCTCATCAAAAGCTATTAAAGAGCATAGTAGAGACCAAGTAGGTAGTGGAAATACTAAGCTTGTTTTAGCGATAACAGATGTTATTGGGAAAGAAGATGCAAAAAAAATCATAAAAGAGATAAAAGATAAAAAACTAAAAGTACAAGCACAAATTAGAGGCGAAGAGATAAGAGTTACTGGAAAATCTATAGATGATTTGCAAACTTGTATCGCAACTTTAAAAGAGATGGATATCGATGTGCCGTTAAACTTTACAAATCTTACATGAGAGATTTTCAAAAC
>CAZODM010000273.1:0-1096 GCA_964578585.1 uncultured Desulfobacterales bacterium
AACAATGGCGAAAATATTCGCGAATAATTACCGTTCCAGATGATGTTGATAAAATATCTTTGTATGTTTATTCCTATGAAGAAGACGGACAAAAAAATGTTATTACTCGTTATGATAATTTCAATTTACAAAAATTGGAATTAGTGAAAGAAATTCAGTCAGACAAAAATGATAATTTTGTAAAAGTTGATTTGCCCGATGACGAAAAATATCATTTTGCTTATAATGACAAAAGGTATAATTATGGAAACTTAATTGCCAATGGCTCTTTGGAGAATGGATTGTGGAAAAAGAAAGTCAGTGATTGTAATAATTATGACAACAATCCAATTCTTGATATGAAAGAAGCGGAAGTTGCCAGTGATGGTAAAAAATCTTTGGAACTACAAGCCACCAGACACATTGCTTGTACCGGTCCGGGTATTATTCCGGTCAAGGGAGGAGTTGATTATTTATTAGAGTTTGATTATCAATCGGATAACGGTTCGCGGGCGGGGTATAATCTTGGTTTTAATGATGAAGAAAAAACGAATATCAACGAAAAAATAAATATCAAAAAAGGTGATAAAGGATGGAAGACTTTTAGCAAAAAAATAACTGTGCCAGTAGGTGCTTCCAATGTAAATTTAACAGTGTATTCATACGCTAAAGATAAAAAGACAAATATTATTACTCGTTATGATAATTTTAAATTTATTGAGTTGCCGGATTTGAATAATCGATATTATTTAGTAAGTGAGCCAACAGTGGAGTTAGCTAAACCACAGTCAGTGGAATTTGACTTGGTAAATCCGACTAAAAAATTGGTACATATCAAGGGAGCGACTAAGCCGTTCTATTTAACGATGAGTGAAAGTTATCACGACAAGTGGCAAGCACAATTAAATAATTCTAAAGTTCGTGGATTTTTCGGTAAGTGGGTGCCATTTGTGAAGCCGGATGTTATTTCTAACGAGCAACATTTCAAATACATGACTTTCCTCAATGGATGGTATATAAATCCGCAGGATTTGTGTGAAGATGGAAATGGTGTAAAAAATGGTTGTACAAAAAATGATGATGGAAGTTATGATATTGAAATGGTGATAGAATTTAC
>CAZODM010000274.1:0-1094 GCA_964578585.1 uncultured Desulfobacterales bacterium
GTATTACTTTTTATTTTTTCTGGTTCTCTAAAAGCTGCAGGAGATAATAAAATCAGATGTTTGATATCTCCTGCCTTAGAATGAATAGAGGCTTGAGCCGCCGCTGATCCCCCCATACTGGCACCTAATACAGAAACATGAGAAATTTCTGGTTTTTTATTGAGAAAATGCACACCTGCTAAAATATCTTCATATTTATCAGCAGGTCTTTTACCTGCCGTTGATTGACCATAACCACGAAAATCAATAGATAAAACTGAAATGTTATTTTTAAGTAAATTTTCTATCAATCCTTGCCAACTTTCTTTGTTAAAAATGGCACCATGAGCCAAAACAACAGCTTTTGGTCCTGTATGAAAGTAGTTGGCATAAATTTCCCCTCCATCAGTAGTAACAAAAGAGACAGGTTGTTGCTCTTGTGCATTGATGATTGAGGCGAATAAGGCTATATATAATAAGGTGACGAGTTTCATATTTTTAGGTGGGATGTGAAGGAGGGAGTTTAAAAATATCAAAAAAATATTAATCTAATAGTCCGTCTAATCCAGACTCAAGAGCAATCATTTTAGGGAGCATTTTAGTTATATCATTAATTTCTAAACCTAACTGTTGCCACTCTTTCGAGGGAAAATTAAGCAGTATTTCTTCATTATTCATTTCTGATTTATAGGATTCACTTATATATTTTGAAATATATACAGCACAAGCGGGTAAAGATAATTTTTTAAACCCTAAGGGGTTTTCCGATTGAGAAACTATGTTAATTAATTCTTCAGAAAAATGCCAGCGTCTGCAAAGTTCAGCGCAGGCTTCCTGGCTGGTAAAGCCTAAGTATTTACGTTCCTGATCAGGTCTATTTTTACCCGCTTCTACTTGTTGGTCAATTTTTGATGCTGTTTTAGCATCACTGAGATAAAGTAAAATTGTACCTAAGCCATTGATTAATCCTGCCGTATAAGCAATATCACTATTATCAAGCTTGATTTCATCAGCTAACCATTTTGAGTATGTTGCTGTACGAAAGCTATCAGACCAAAATTCTTTAATATTAAAATTTGGAATGGCAGGTATTGAGCTGACGATGCCTGAGGCAA
>CAZODM010000275.1:0-1093 GCA_964578585.1 uncultured Desulfobacterales bacterium
CCACCCTATTTAAAATAGCAGAAAGAAGAGTAAGGAAAATAAAACCTGACAACTACATAAGTTTTTATAACTTGGCATTCAACCAGCCAAATTCTTCTTATGCGCAGTTTATTGCGGAGAAAACAAGCCAGTGGTTTGCCAAGTTCTGGATATGAAACAGGCTGGTTAATTCATGGTTATAGCCTTCTGCGAAGGCACATAGTGGAAAATATAAGCCTGCGAAAAAGCAGAATTTGACGTGGAAAAAGAGGATGTCACTTTTTCAAAAGTAAGTCGTGGAAATCAGGAAAAAGCAAAAGCGATTTCGATGTTTGCCAAGTTTCGAGTGGAGAAAATAAGCTCGACAGTATTCCAAGGGCTTTGGAAAGAGCAAAAGCGAAATTCTGATGTTTGCAAAGTCGAGTGCCAATAATGGAAGCCCTGACGATTTCCACATGACTTAAAAAGCGAAAAGCAGAGCAAAGAAAGCAAAGTCTGAGAACTGCCAAGTTTTTATAACTTGGCATTCAACCAGCCAGGTTCTTCTTATGCGTAGTTTATTGCGGAGAAAATAAGCCAGTGGTTTGCCGAGTTTCGGATGTGAAACAGGCTGGTTAATTCATGGTTATAGCCTTCTGCGAAGGCATCAGCGGAAAATAAAACTGTTGCTGAAAGAGCGAAAGCTGAGTGCTGTGAATCAAGTTTCGATGTGAAAAAGCTAACTCAGACATGGAAAATATAAGCCTGCGAAAAAGTAAGGTTTGACGCGGAAAAATAGGATGTCATTTTTTCAAAGTACATCGTGGAAATCAGGAAAAAGAAAAAGCAGGGTTCGATGTTTGCCAAGCTGATTGCGGAGAAAATAAGCTCGACAGTATGCCAAGGATTTTGGAAAGAGCAAAAGCGAAATTTTGATGTTTACCAAACTGAGTGCAAAAAAGGAAACGCGGACGACTACCACGCGATTGAAAAAGCGAAGAGCAAGAAAATAAAGGAAATAGAACTTTCTTAATTTTTATAACGAGCCAATCAACTTGCCTTAATTCTTCTAATGCGAAATTCATCTTGCTGAGGCTAGTAAGCTCTTATTCGTAGTCCTGACGTTGAACACAGC
>CAZODM010000276.1:0-1092 GCA_964578585.1 uncultured Desulfobacterales bacterium
GGCATAAGGTACATAAAACCGTACCTAAAATAACTTCTTCATGGTACTGTTAAGCCATAAAAGTAAGATTAACTAAAACCATGATTAAAAAAACACAAAAAATGTCCACTATGCAACCAAAATAAAGTAACTAAAAAAGGTATCCAAAATGGAAAACAAAGATACTGGTGTAAGGTTTGCAAAAAGGTTTTTAGAAACAAAGACAGAACGAAAACATCTCACATTAAACAACTCTGGTGCGATTATGTATTCCACAAACAAACAATTTTAGAACTTAGTGACACATACAACAAAGACAAAAGAATAATCAAATCACTTTTAGAAAAATATATTCCAACTGTAAAACAACACCGACCTAGGACGGTGTATTTAGTTGTTGACGGCACGTACTTTGGAGAAAGATTAGAAAACAAATCTTGGTGCGTTGTTGTTGGTAGAGATGTATACACAAAAGAAAATCTTTGGTGGACATTCACCTACAACGAAACAACGTCTGTGTATAGAAAAATGAGAGATGATTTAGAAGAACTTGGTTACGTCATCAAGTCAGTAACAGGAGATGGCTTTGGTGGTATCAGGACTGGGTTTAAAGGAATCCCATATCAGATGTGTCATGTACATATGGAAAGACTGGTTATCAAAGGAACAACAAGAAAACCACAACTTGAAGCTGGTCAAATACTCCTTGCTTTAGTTAAAACTCTTGGGGAAACAAACAGTGTTACTTTCAGAAAAAGATTAAAAATGTATATTGAACACTATCATGATTTTTTAAATGAAAAAACATACAATCCTTTTACTGGAAAGAATTGTTGGACACATGAACCACTTAGACTAGCACTTCATAGTTTGGTTAGATTTGAACCATTCCTTTTTACTTTTGAGAAAGATAGTAAAACTCCAAAGACTTCTAATTCCCTAGAAGGTCATTTTAGACATATTAAGGAAATTGTAGCTATTCACTGTGGACTTAGACGTGAGCATAAAGAGAGATTTTTGAATTCTGTTTTGTTGGCTGGAAGTATATCTCCAAGTAGAAAAAAGTTGGATGAAATATTGTGAAATTAGGTACGGTTTTATGTACCTTATGCC
>CAZODM010000277.1:0-1090 GCA_964578585.1 uncultured Desulfobacterales bacterium
TAGCATCTATAAATGATGTTGTGATTAAACAATCTTTACAAATTGAGAAACTTTTAAAACTACTTGAACTTCAAAACAGTAGAAATGAAAAAGTCTCACAAATATTAAAATTAGCCTATTAGGAGAAAAAATGAAGAAAATTTTAGTTTTATTAATAATGATAGCAGGGTATATAAATGCTGCACAATTTGAGTTAACAGGCACAGTAGTTTCTGACAATAGTAAAATGTTAACAAGTAGATATATGGGTTTTATAAAGGCAGTTTATGTGGCTGAAGGAGATAGAGTAAAAAAAGGAGAGCTTCTTTATGAGATTGACTCAAAAGAGATAGATAGTGCAAAAGCACAAGTTGAGCTTATGATACAACAAGCTATTTTATCTCTTGGAATGTACCAATCCCAACACACAAATCTTCTTTTAAATTTACAAAGAAATAAGAGACTTTATGCAAAAGATATAGTCTCAAAATTTCAACTTGAAAATCTAGAGCTTGGTGAGAAAAATTTAAGAGATATGATAAAAGTTGCAAAAAAACAGGTAGCACAAGCAAGAGCAAGACTGAAAGAGGTTGAAAATCAATATAACTACTTGAGAGTAAAAGCACCAAATGATGGGGTTATAGTTCAAAAAAATATAAATGAGGGTGAGATGGCAATGCCTGGAATGCCAGCACTTATACTTACAGATTTGTCAAGTTTAAAAATTGTTATAGAGGTTTCTGAGAAAAATTTAAAACATATAAAAATCGGTAAAGAGGTGAAAGTCATAATTCCATCAGCAGATTTTGAGACAGTTGGAAAGATTGCATCTATCATCCCTAATTCAAATCCTATGACACACTCATTTAAGGTGAAGATTAGTTTTGATGCTTCGGATAAAGTTATTTATCCAGGGTTTTATACAAAAGTTACATTTAATTAAAAAGGGGAATTTGATGAAAGAGAAAGATCTCTCTAATATAAAAGTAACAGATGTTGCTGGGAAATTAGCACGAAGCTTTATATATAACCCTCTAACGCCGATATTAGCAGTTTTTTTACTTGCTATTGGTTATCTCTCTTTGATGATTATGCCAAGAGAAGAGGACCC
>CAZODM010000278.1:0-1087 GCA_964578585.1 uncultured Desulfobacterales bacterium
TGAAGTTTGGTCTGGGATGGTTATACTATATGTCTATGTCCAAATTTATTGGTAGATTTTTCAATATATATATTAGTAAAATATGAAATCATAACAATAATCAAAATCGTCACTATTTGTGAGTAAGGGGTACTAATATCTATTTTCAAAAAATTATTTATCAAAAAATATCCTAAAACTTGATGCAAAAGATAAAATGAATAACTAATATTTCCAAAAAAAGTTGTCACCTTAGAGAGTGTGTTTTTATATTTAAGAGCTAAAATAAAAGATAAAATTGCTAAAATCGTTGCCATTGAATATCCGATTGTTTTACCATATCCCTCATCAGACAAGAAATAATGGTTATTGAGAAAATAAAAAGAGACTACTACTGTTAAAAGAGTAAGGACTTTTTTACTAATCTTTTTTTTATAATAGAAATAAAAGGTAGTCCCTAAATACATCACCATAAGATATGACCATAAATTGTTACCAAATTTTCCTAAATATAGCGTTATTACAGATAATACAAATAGTGCTAAAATAATAAACTTTATATCTTTTAATAATCCAAAATAAAATAAAATAGCTGTTAAAATATAAAATTTTAACTCAATCATTAAAGTCCAAAAAACACCATCAATACTCTCAGTTTTAAAAATATCTTGTAACATTGTAAAATTTATAACAATTTGTTTAAATGTATAAGCACTAGGATCATCAAATAAAAGAATAATAAAAGAGATAAGAATAATTGCAAACCAATAAGTGGGGAATAATCTAAAAAATCTTTTTATAAAAAAATTATAAACTGATTTTGTTCTGTTTTCATCTTTTAGCGACATGGGTATAACAAATCCACTAACAAGAAAAAAAAGTGATACGCCATATGCACCAAAATTAAGATAGTTTGTCATTTCTTTAAAAAATATTGTAAAATCATTAGTAACATCATTTTTGATGTAAAATACAAAAAAGTAATGATAAAAAAGTACAGTTAAAATCGCAATACCTCTTAAATCATCTAAAATATAAATACGATCATACTTTTTTTTGTCAATCATTTAATTTCATACTTTTTTAACAATTTTATAAACCCTTGCAA
>CAZODM010000279.1:0-1087 GCA_964578585.1 uncultured Desulfobacterales bacterium
TCATAGCCGCTACAATATGTTCGTCTGTTACATGGCCCCTGACCCAGATCTCGTATACCTTAATGCAATTCCCAGGTTTGGTCAACGCGTTTCCAATTTTGCCGTTGGTTGTGAATAATAAAAGCCCCTTAGATTCTAGATCAAGGCGTCCGACGGGCATCCATCCGTCATGAAAAACCCAATCGGGCAAAAGATTATAAACTGTTTTTCGCCCAAGTTCGTCAGATCGTGTGACCATATACCCCTTAGGCTTATTGAGTGCTAACAGTTTTTTCGAATCGTTCGTTGTTCTATTCATTAGGTGTATTCCTTAGATGTTTTTGATGAGCCCTTAAATTAAGATTGTTTCCAAAAGCGTAAATTTCAGAAAGAATTACTATAGTGAAAACTTGGTGATTTATAACGGTCGAATACAAAAATCAGTAGCTGTTAACAATCGTTCTTACATTTCTCATGATACCATCTTTTTTTGCTCAATAAAATTTGTCGTTGGAGCTACTGATTTTTGCACAGCCTCTATGCTTTGTTATCCTTAACATTCGCAATTGCAGAAGAACTACTTTCTATCTCTCCAATAGTTTGGTTTTCTACCCAGTTGCATAACCGCTAAAACAACTATTTCACCATTGCTTTGATAGTAAATAATCCCAAATGGAAATCTATTTGTTAAACATCGTCTATTATCTTTAGTCAAGTGGATGCCAAGCATTTGGAAACTGTATAATTCTTTGAATAGTTTGGTAAACTTCACTTGCAAATTCAAGTCCTAAAGTCTTTCTGCACCCTTCATAATAATCAATAGCATTATTAAATTCAATCTCTGCTTCAGGATGAAATGAGTATGTCATATTATTTAAATCTTTGCTCTATTTTTTGAAAAACATCTTCACCAGTAACCAATGAAATATCACCATTTTCAATCTCTTGTCGTCTTTTGTTGATTTCTTTAATCCATAAGTTATAACCATCCCAGATCAAACTTCACCATAACAGCGATTATCAAATAGTGCAATTGCGAGGCGAAAGGATGCGGGAGCTACTAGTAGCTTCAAATTTCTTTCAACGAAGTCAAGTGTGCTGTTTGATA
>CAZODM010000280.1:0-1078 GCA_964578585.1 uncultured Desulfobacterales bacterium
TTTATATAAAGTACAAATGAAAAACGGTGGGGATTTCTTTTTTTCATTAGTTGATACTTCTGCACCATAAAGAACAATTATCTTAACTCAATTTAGTGCCCTACCTAGTCATCTATCTTTCTGTATAACTCTAAAATATCATGTAAAACGAGATATGAATTTAGAAGTGTGAATTTAATAACTTTGACAACTCACTTGTACAAAATAGAAATGTTTTCAACTCAAAGCTACAACTTAAGTTGCAGTATATCTTAGCGATAAACAAACCCAATAACAATTCTAATAATATGGCGAACAATATGAAAAGATTTTTTTTAGCATTAACAACATTATTTTTTACTCATTTAAGTTTTGGAGTAGAAAATATAATTATTAATGGAACTTTCGATAATAACACTACAGGTTGGAGTGGAGAATACTTTATAGTACCTGATGTTAATTCTGACGGCGGTTTCCCGACAATAAATACGGGTACTTATTACTTTGCAGGCAATGAAAAGGAAACAGGTGATGAGACTAGAATTTCTCAAGTTTATAATTTGAAAACTTCAGATTTAAATAACTTATCAAATATTGCTGATTTTCAGTTTGATGCCTCTGCTGATTTATTTGGTTTTAGTTCTCAGAATGATAAATCAATTTTTTCTGTTTATTTTTTTTCTGAACCTGATGCACAAGGAGAAATACTGGATTCAATAATACTGGATTCAGAAAATAATCACCCCGTCAATGATTGGCCAGATGCCTTTGTAGCAGGAAGAAGCCCTAACTTCCAATCTATCAGAGATTCTGTCCCAAAATCAACACGATCAATTCTTTTTACTATTGAGGCAATACGTGTTGACGGTCGTGATAATGATGGTTATGCAGATAACCTTTGTTTTTCCTTTATTACTCAAGGAAATGATAGCTGTGTTACAAGCAAGCCCTCTCAAAGCAGCTTTGCAGAACCGAGTGATATCCCCGAACAAGCCATTCCTATCTTGGTTAACGATGAACCGCAATACCATTTATTAGATGATAAATGATGGGAACATAATGGGCGTTCCACATTTCATCAGCTAAAGTCGCTACAGTT
>CAZODM010000281.1:0-1078 GCA_964578585.1 uncultured Desulfobacterales bacterium
GGATTTTTATTGATCGCCTGCTTTAATAATTTTTTAATTGTATTAATTTTCTTCAGAGTGGAAAAGCTACTGCTGTTTAACTTTATCATGGAGCCTCTAATCATTGCTTCAATGATTAAATAGTCAGCTGTTGCAAGGCATTGTTGAGGGGCTTTATCAAGTGATATCAACATGGATTCAAATGCTTTCATGCGTTGTTCTTTAGGTGTTTGATATCGAACGTTTGCCCAGTTGGTTTCAAGCTCGCCAGATGTTGTGCAAACGGTAGAATTATCCTCAAGAGACCAACACATTGTTGAGATGAGACTGAATAACACTAATGCTAAAAATCGGATCATTTTTCTAAAAGTTCTCACATTAAAATTGTATGATAAGCCTGTGCGCTTAATCGTGGAGTGTTGTAGAATACTGGTCAGCTGCTAAGGCAACAATAATATAGCACGATAGTGTTTATATTGGCTGACCGTGACTTTATCTGATGGATGACATCAAATTCTAGAAGGTAGTTCAACAAAGATTGATCGATTGAGAACAATTTAGCTAATCAGTTGATTGTAAAGATAGATTTTTCATACACAGATCAGCACTGGTTAGTATCGTAATTTTTTCACAAACTCTAATTGCCTGAACTTCTTGATGGGATTGTTTTCTCAAATGGTGGTGACAGGTTTCTATTTATTCAAATTAAGGAGACGAACATGAGTGTATTGGTAGGTAAACCTGCCCCCGATTTTACTGCTGCTGCAGTATTAGGCAATGGGGATATTGTTGACGATTATAATCTTGCAGACGCAAGCAAGGGAAAATATGCATTGGTCGTATTCTACCCGCTTGATTTTACTTTTGTTTGTCCAACTGAATTGGTTGCTTTGGACCATCGCCTGGATGAATTTACCAGTCGTGATGTAGAAGTCATTGCTGTTTCAGTTGATTCACAGTTTACGCATAGTGCATGGCGCAATACAGCGGTCAATCAAGGCGGTATTGGTCCGGTGCGTTATACGATGGTTGCTGACGTTTCCCATTCAATCGTAAAAAGTTACGATGTTGAAGTGGATGGTGCTGCAATTGCTTATCG
>CAZODM010000282.1:0-1072 GCA_964578585.1 uncultured Desulfobacterales bacterium
AATCGTAGATTGACCACTTGTAATAAATCCGTCTTCATTAAAGCTTATTCTGCCACTATTTGGACAACTTGCTGAGCTATCATCTTCTAGTGTTAAACGCTCTCCATTTAATTGACCAACACAGCTAACCCATCTATTATTTTTTGCGTATCGTTGTATTTTTATCTTAACAACAGCTCCATCACCATCCTCACTAGCATTTGGATTGTGAGTTCGTAAAGTACTGCAATACTTATTTAAAGTATTAACCCTACTTGGATTATTACTATCTTCATACAGATGACTTGATGCTAACTTAACGATAATATCATTTGGCTCTATACCAACTTTATCTGCAATCATATTTGGAAGAGTATCTTTTACTAGAACTCCCAAAGGTTTTTTATTTGAGTGTTTATAAACTCTTGGATTAATCCCAAGCGAATAGACATTGTATCCCTTTATCATTATATCTACCAATTTCTCTGCCTCTATTCCAGAAATTGCATAAAATCTATTTTGATCCCCACTAGTGGCATAATTTACACCCAAAACATCTCCTGTTCTGATATCAATAGCGGGTCCGCCTGAATTTCCTCTTGCTATATATGCACTATGCGTAAATACTTCTGCGGACGACCAGTGAGTACTTTTTTGATAAGTAGCATCTGTATTTACTACTCCTTCGGTGTATGTAAACAAAGGGGCAGTATCGCTATATGAGTCTCCAGGATAACCAATAGCACCTATTTTTTGTCCCATAGTTGCACGAACTCCATACCAATTTAAAGATACAACATTATTGTTCATTGAGGGGATTTTTGTATTTTCTGTTAATTTTAAAACTGCCAAATCTGCACATTCAGAATATCCTTGTAGTTCTGCATTTATCAATCTCTCTTCACCATTGATGCCAATTAATAATTCACCTGCACCTACAACTACATGGTTATTAGTCACTATATAACCATCATCATGAACAAAAAATCCAGATCCCCATCCAGCTCCATTCTCTTTTGTTGTGTTAACTTTTACCGTTCCTGCTTTTATCTTTTCAAATATGTCATTTGAAGTTTCACTATCAAGGGTTCTA
>CAZODM010000283.1:0-1069 GCA_964578585.1 uncultured Desulfobacterales bacterium
GTGGCGGTTAGGTTGGTTGGAGCAGTCTCAAAAGCTATCGTTTTAAAAGTATGGTCATTTGATGTAGTTGAATTGTTCGAAGCGTCTGTTGAGATAACTCTATAATGGTATGTTGTTCCGGCTTTTAAGTTAGCCAGAGCTACGCTGTGCGATGTTGTTAAGGTTGTATATTTTGTTGTTAAAATTCCATAGTTTGTAGTCAAACCATATTCTACTTGTGAGGTTGATTTTTCATTTGTTGTCCAGTTTATTGCAGCTGAAATCTGAGAAGAGACTGCTTTTATAGATGAAATTGTTGGTGGTGTTGTGTCGACTGTTCTAACTGGTCCGATGTATCCAGTATTAGAAACAGCGATGTCATCGATAAAAACATATTTGTCGCTCCCATTGGCAACGGTTTTTTCATTGCTAGGAATTAGAAAACTTGCAAACAAACCAGTGCCTCTAAAGGTTATGTCATTTATTCTACCTATGAGGACTCCATCCGACCAGAATTCAAAAACTCCATCAGCTCCAGAAGTCTGGCGTTTTACATGGATCTCATAACTATGCCATTTGCCATCTGATTTTCTGTAGCCACCAGAACCCGTTTCGCCACTCTTCATTACATGATTCCAACCTCCCGAGCTTAGATAATGAATTTGTGGAACGTCATTATAAGCCTCTATTTGCCATCCATTTGCTCCGTGGAATCCAGTGTTAAAAGAACTATCTTTCCCGATATTAAAATACAGAGTTTTCGTATAAAGAAGCCCTTTTGTTGAATCCCACGTAAACCCAGATTGATACTTTTGATACCAACGGACCCATACTTCAGCCTGTGGCTTGTTAATTGGGATGATAAGTCCGCCACTATTATTGTTTGTCCCATCACCGATCCAATTTAGTTCACCTTTGCCACCACCACCTTCAGGATTATTAGCACTATCCTTTATCTGCACAACGTGCCCCCCTGAAGTCGCCCAGTCACCTCCTTTTTTGATTCCATCGCAACTTAGAGAATCGCTATATTTTAACCAATCGTTGCAATCAAAAGTTGTAGACCAAGCATAACTCGCAACCGTCGTCG
>CAZODM010000284.1:0-1068 GCA_964578585.1 uncultured Desulfobacterales bacterium
TTTCAGTACGGTTATTATATCGCGTTTGATGGCTGAATACTTTCACAGTCTCCTCTGCTCATCCAACTTACGGTTACGGACAAATCAATCTGTCCCAACCTGCCATAAATCATGATCTAAAAACATCTTTGATATTTGTCCTGATTCTCTTTTAAGGAAGATAGCATCATCATATTCATCGGTAAGATGCATATCTACCTCAACAGTATCAAGAACTTTTTGGACAATTTTTTGCAATAGTTTGTAACCTTTTTTTTGTAGCTCAAACTTGTCTATACGGAAAGCAATAATAAGATTAGGAAGTGTTTCCAGTTCTAAATTAACCTCACTATTTTGTTCAATATCATCGTCATCCACAAAAAAACTAACTCCAATTCCAGGTGCTGTCATAATTTTTGTGTCCTCATGATCGATAAGCATAAATTCATTTAGAATTAATTTACGTAATTTTTTTTTCTTCTCCTGAGCCCCGTATTTCTCAAGCTCAAGATAATAATCCAGCGCCATTCGTATTCTCTTTATTAAAATTTAAGGAAATATCTGTGTTATTTTTCCATTTTTAATCCCAATTACCTCTAATAGCCCTTCCTTTGGTTTTCGAGCCAACATATCTTTAATATCATTTGGACTAAAAGGACTATCATCTAGGTTTAGAACTATTCGTTCAGTCTGCCCTTCATTTACTTTCTTAGAAATACCTTTTCGTACTTGATCAATATTAGATGAGTTAGGCGCAAGATTATCGAAAATTTTACCCTCTATTTCAAAATCAGGGTTTTTACCATTTGGGAGTGTGTCAGGATTCTGTTTAACTTTATATCCATTTTTAGCGAGTAAATCAGCCGACTCATTTTCTCGCGTATGCGTGCGCTTCTGTGGGCCAGTTTCTGGAGCTCTATCACCACTTGGTTTTCCATCTTTTATTCCAGTAGGTTTAGTTGCCCTTTTACAAGGAAGTTTAGCATTATGCGCCCAAATCTTACTTTCACCGACAAAGTAATTGGGCGTATTGACTACACTAAAATTATAAACCTGCAACGGTGTCTCAACTTTTTTATTATCAAGTAT
>CAZODM010000285.1:0-1065 GCA_964578585.1 uncultured Desulfobacterales bacterium
TGTGAATTCAACTAGTAAGTGCAATTTAAATTAAATGTTAGAAAAGTGAGTAAGTTGAAAGTAAGCTTATGCATTTTTCAAACGGCAATTTGAGGAGCACATATGGCTTACAAACAACTTACCCCAGATCAACGTTATCAGCTTTATGCATTAAAGAAAACAGATACTCTGCAAAAAGACATGGCAGTAGAACTTGGTGTTAGTGAATCCACTATTAGCAGAGAACTTAGAAGAAACGCTAATAAACAAGGGGTTTATACCAAGAAGGCACATCAGCTAGCGCAGGATAGAAAGCCCGGAAAGGTAAAACCTCGCTTAACTAAAGATAATTGGCAAACCATAGAGGACTACTTAAGAGATGACCTCAGTCCAGAGCAAATACACATAAGGCTTAAGTTTAAGAAGTCATTTTCTGTTAGTCATGAGTGGATTTACCAGTATATTTTCAGTGATAAGAACCGAGGTGGTGACTTGCATAAACACCTTCGTTGCAAAAAGAAAAACAGAAAGCGCTACGGTAGTATATGGCGTCGAAATTGCTTTCCAGACAGGGTAAGTATTGAGGAGCGTCCCGCTATTGTGAATGGTCGAAGGCGTTATGGTGATTGGGAAGTTGATACCATCATAGGTCGTCAGGGAGGTGTCGTGCTGGTAACGCTTGTTGAAAGAAAATCAAAACTCAGTCTCATTGGCTTATCAATTAATAAAACAGCTGATGCGGTTAAAGGAGCGATGATACAACTACTTGGCTCATTTTCTTCCTATGTGCATACACTTACCTATGACAATGGGCCTGAATTTACTAGGCATAAAGAGATTGATCAGGAACTTAATAGCCAAGGGTATTTCTGTCATCCATTCTCATCAGGAGAGCGGGGTTTAAATGAAAACACCAATGGATTAATAAGACAGTATCTTCCCAAGAAAATGAGCTTTGATAATGTTTCAACAGGGACTATTAAGTGGATTATGGATAAATTAAACAACAGACCCAGAAAAGCACTTCGCGGAAAAACACCTAATGAGGTATTCTTTACTGGTAAACGGATTGCACTTGGTAGTTGA
>CAZODM010000286.1:0-1065 GCA_964578585.1 uncultured Desulfobacterales bacterium
GATATATCTGTTGTAATTCCAATCTACAATGAAGCCCCTAATGTAGAAGAGTTAGTAGATAGGATCAGGAGTGTTCTTTTAGACTATGGGAAGACTTTTGAGATAATATTAGTTGATGATGGAAGTAATGATGGAACAAGAGATATACTTAGAAAATTAGCCCAAAAGACTCCAGAGTTAAAAGTAATACTATTTAGACGTAACTTTGGACAAAGCGCTGCAATGACAGCAGGTTTTGACTATGCTAAGGGTAAAATTATAGTCTCTATGGATGGAGACCTACAGAATGATCCTAAAGATATACCTAAATTGGTTGAGAAGTTAGAAGAGGGATATGACCTCGTAAGTGGATGGAGGAAGGATAGAAAAGATCCCTTCTTTTCAAGAAGATTTCCATCAATACTTGCTAACAAATTAATAGGCGCAACAACAGGGGTTAAATTACATGACTATGGCTGCTCACTTAAAGCTTATAGAAGTGATGTAGCAAAACAACTCCTTTTATATGGAGAGCTACATAGGTTTATACCTGTATTAGCTACACTATATGGAGCCAAAATAGCAGAGGTAGTAGTAACACATCATCCTCGGAAAAGGGGTAAAAGTAAATACGGAATTGGCAGGACTTACAGAGTGCTTTTAGACCTATTTCTTATGTTATTCTTTTTAAAGTTTTCTACTCGTCCACTTCAGTTTTTTGGTCTATGGGGTGGTGGTTTATTTTTGCTAGGCTTTTTAATAGAACTATATTTGAGCTTTATAAAGATCTTTGAAGGACAAAATATTGGTGGACGCCCCCTCCTTCTTCTTGGAGCATTACTTATTATAAGTGGAATAATGCTTGCGGGAATAGGTCTTATAGCAGAACTTGTTATTCGTACATACTATGAATCTTCTGGTAAAAGAATATACCATATAAGAGAAGTCATAGAATAATATAGCTAGTCCTCTTGACATATTAGATTAATAATATTATTTTCTTGTCCGTCAGATGCGGGGTGGAGCAGTCTGGTAGCTCGTCGGGCTCATAACCCGAAGGTCGCAGGTTCAAATCCTGCCCCCGCT
>CAZODM010000287.1:0-1063 GCA_964578585.1 uncultured Desulfobacterales bacterium
ATTAGGCATACTGTTGGTAACAACAATATCATCGCTTGCCGAACATACGCCGTTTACTACTGTCCACGTATACTGATAGGTTCCGCCGGTTAAGCCGCTTACTTGACTTTGTCGGTCGGTTGAATTCGTAATTATTGTGGCAGATCCTCCGGTTTGTGTCCAAGATCCTAATCCTAATGTTGGTGCTACTGCACTTAAATTAATAATTGCATCGCAAGTCTCAAAATCTACTCCGGCATTAGATACTACTCCGTTTGAGCTTATTACTACTTCATCATAAGCCGTACAATTATCTACTGATGAGGAGGTTACAGTCCACCTTAAAGTATTGATTCCCGTTTGTAAATTATCTACTTGAGTATTATAATCGCTGGATTGTACAAATGTTGCTGAACCTGTAGTACTCCAAACTCCTGTTCCGCCTGCTGAACTTACGTCATTTCCGTCTAAAGGGGTATAGAAAGTATTACATGTTGCATCATCTGCTCCGGCACTTGCCGCAATTTGATTATTTGTGATGATTACATCGTCTTCTTTCCAACATGTTCCTTGGCTTACTCTCCATCGGAAAGTCGTAGTTCCTATTTGAACATTATTTACTACTGTATTATACAATGTATTGTCAACAAATGTTGCACTTGTTCCTGTTTGATCGGTCCAAATACCGCTGCCTTGTGTTAAATCGGGATTATTTCCCGATAAGGTTACAAAATTATTACAAGCGGTTGTATTATCAACTCCTGCATTGGATGTTACTTCATTATTAGTGATAATTACTGAATTGGCTGAAGGACAAGTTACGCTTGTTCCTTTGGTCAATGTCCATGTGAAAGTATTTACGCCTAAAGGCATTACTGATACTGTCGTATTATTTGCCGATGATACTGCTATAATTGCTGTTATATTATCAACACTCCAAATTCCTGTTTCTCCTGATGTAGGTGCATTGGCTTGTAATGTTCCGTTACCGTCACAGGATTCAGGGGTTGATGTTATTGGATTTGATACATTAGGCATACTGTTGGTAACAACAATATCATCGCTTGCCGAACATACGCCGTTT
>CAZODM010000288.1:0-1059 GCA_964578585.1 uncultured Desulfobacterales bacterium
AGCATATTAGCAATAGCTCCATATACAAAGGCTCTTGCAAGCCCTAATCGCCATTTTTTTTGTAAGTAGTACTCAGCTTGCCTTAAAGTAATAAGTCCAGAATTCATATATTCCCGTGGATAATAAGTACCTATGTAGTATTCAAAATAATTGAAAAAATGTATAGGTATTTTCTTCTGTGCCAAAAATTCTAAAAGTTTTTTATTAAAAGTTAATTCTGTAAAGACATAAAGACTGTCTATAGTTTCTACAGGTAAAGCTTTCTTGCCTTTGGTCCCAATAAAAACTAAGGTATTTCCTTCACGTTTTAATTGTCCATGATTAAAAAAATAAAGAGATCTTTTCATACTAAAAATCCTGAAATTATTAATATTAAGAGTTATATAAGAACTCTATATTTATCTGGGTTTTTTCTCGTTTCTTTTCTCTGCAAAATTAAGAATAATCATTTTGAGTATCTCTGATTTATTTATTATATTACCATGTTAAACAAAATAATTTTTATTTTTACAAAACATATCACAAAACATATTCCCTCTTTTTTTATATATTCTAGATGTATTTTATAAGAGAAAAAATCTAAAAAAATTAAAGGGTGAAAAAATCCTTAAGCTTAAAGAAGTTCTTATCATTTATATGTGAATATTAGAGATATTTTACCCCCAACATATCTCAAAAAAGGAGCATGTACGACAGTACTTGGATTTAACACATGGTGGAGGAGAGTCCTTCTCAAGCACAGGAAGCATTTCAGAAATAAGTTTCTCAATTTTTTGCTCGAGTTCTGAAGTCAGTTCGAGTTTTTCTGTTTTGCGTTCTTTTGGGAAGAGGAGCACGCCGCGCAGAGTAAGGCCTTTTTCGTATTTGAGGTAGTAAAGGTAGAAGGCTAGCTGAAGGCGTGCAGCCTCTTTGTGCCGGGAAGATTTCTTGACCTCGGCAACCATCTCATCGCGAAATAGGTCGATTTTAAGCAGCTGATCTACGAAAATCTCTTTTCGTGCTCGCTGGTATGAGCCTTCGTGCACAAGACGGCCGAGGGCAAGAAACTCATGTTCTTGA
>CAZODM010000289.1:0-1059 GCA_964578585.1 uncultured Desulfobacterales bacterium
CAATATCACCACTACCACCTGTAACGATTGCTTTTTTCACACACACTCCCTAATCTTAGAAAAATATACTTTTCATTATTCTAGAAAAATTAGTTGAGCGCGGATTTATAGTGCAAGATATTGGTTTCACAGAGCTTCCAAAAAATGCCCACTTAACCTATTTAGAGCAAGGTTTCCCAACAACGATATCCGCACAATAGCGCGAGCACAAAATGCTATATTTTCAAGTGCGGAGAGGATACATAGTATCTTGAATAAGCTAAGCAGGTTTTCTAGATAACCCTACAATGCCAATCAAGGCAGAAGAAAACAGATAAAATGCAGCAGGAACTGGGATGTTGCTAACAGTAATGTCGGTCATAATTAAATGACTCCCAATGCCGGGCCCAGCTATTCTGGTATCTTGTGGGACATGAGTAAATGCTCCATGAAAACTGGTTAGATCACCCGTAGGTAGTTCAGCAATCGCATCTACTACATCCATGCTATCTCCAATGACTTGGCCAAACACTGTAAAACCTCCATTCTGGACATCCAAATTGGCAGAATTATCACCTAAATTAAAAAACCATTGGCTAGTTGCGCTATCTGGATCTCCTCCAAGTTTAGCCATTGCCAACGTGCCTCTAACATTAGAATGTTTAAATTCATTTTTGATGGCAGGGTCTGCTTCTATCTCTGAGAATTGATTGTTTTCATAACTAAAACCTCCCCCCTGAATAACAAATCCCGGTAGACTTCGATGGATAAAACTATTTCTGTATGCGCCTTTTTCGATATAACTCAAAAAGTTATTTTTTGTAATTGGAGTATCATCAAATAGCTCTATCTCAATGTTCCCAAACGCTGTTGCCATGTTGACAGTCGTTGCCTTAGTAAGGCCAGATAGCATAAAGAAAAGTACCGTTGCCATTAATATATTCTGTAAATAATAGGCGGTGATTGTGCTGGTTGCATTCCCATGATGTGATTTCATAAATTACCTTATAAATAGTTTGTTAATAAAAAACAACATTTCCTTCAATTCTTCGAAATCAAAGAACTGGCATCGAATATTTT
>CAZODM010000290.1:0-1058 GCA_964578585.1 uncultured Desulfobacterales bacterium
CTAACAAGAGACTGTGGTTAAAAATCAAGTAATTTAAAGAAATTAAGCCATACTTTCATCCCACATTGTCTCTGTTTTGATCATCACATTTAGGATGGTAATCATCTTCCTCATGCAGGCAACAATAGCGACCTTCTTCGGCTTTCCTTTGGCTATGAGGCGTTGATAGTCGCGCTTAAAGCGTGGGTTTGATTGAATGGCTGACATCATTGCCATGAATAATACGGTACGTATTTTGGCACGCCCTCCTCGTATTCTTCGCTTGCCTTGGTAGTTGCCACTTTCTCGGTTCATTGGTGCGACACCCACTAAAGAGGCTATCTCTTTTCGATTTAGCTGTCCAAGTTCTGGTAGGTCACTTAACAGCGTATAGGCAAGGACTTTTCCGACACCTTTAACACTGAGTAATATTGTGAGTGCTTTGTTCCAGTTAGGTGTTGCTTCTATCATTTTATCCAGTTGAGTTTCAATGCGTTCAATCTCTGTATTGAGCCATGTGATCATTCGCTTATTTGATTTCTTGATCTCTTTTGAAAGAATGCTGTATCGGTTTTTCTCCTGGGTTCTCATTTCAAGAAGTTGAGTTCTTCTTGTTAGTAGGTCACTGATTTTAATTATATTATCTGCTTTAAATTCTGTGAGGCGGGGCGTTAAAGCTTCACCGTAATGGGCAATCATTGCGGCATCTAGCTTGTCTGTTTTCGCAAACTTTCCTGTTGATTGGGCAAACTTATGAACATGGAAAGTGTTTGCTATCACTAATGGGAGTTTGGCTTTACTCGCAGCACAGGCAAAGGGTAGTTCTAGTCGCCCTGTGGCTTCTATAATGATCCTTGTGGGCCTGTGTGGTTTGATCCTTTTTATGGCTTCTTTAATGCCTTTTTCATTATTATCTACGGTGAAGTATTCACCAATGGGACGAATGTAGATATCTAATTGGTGTTTACCTGTATCGATACCGATGTTGATTTCTTGGGTGTTTTTCATGATAAGATTACTCCGACTTGCTATACGGGTTCTGAGACCCTAATGACTGTTCGAGTTATGATCTAATGAGT
>CAZODM010000291.1:0-1052 GCA_964578585.1 uncultured Desulfobacterales bacterium
GGAAATTCATCAATCGCTAGTGGAACCAGAGATTCTGGTATTTCTATGCCTGTTAAAGGCGCATAACGCAAATGGATATCAGCAACCAGCTCTCCGCCAATTTGTTGTTGATTTTGCAGTTCGATGTCTGCTCCCATCAAACGTAAAATATCAATAATTCCAGTGCGTGTCGGATTAATCCCAACATGTTTCAACAACACATCAGATTCAGGGCTAATCGCAGCGCCAACCAGAAAAAATGTTGCTGAGGAAATATCGCCAGGCACATCAATGGAAACAGAATTTAATGTTCCCTGTTGACCAGTGATACTGACTGTAGAATCCTTTCTCTGGATCGGGTAGCCAAAGCCTTCCAGCATACGCTCAGTATGGTCACGTGTTGGTGCTGGTTCTGTGATTGACGTCGTTCCATTGGCATACATACCTGCTAACAATAAACAGGATTTTACCTGCGCACTGGCAATCTGCATTGGATAGTGAATACCCAGTAGTTCTGAATTACCTTTGATTATTAAGGGTGCTGTACCCTTTTCGGTAGTTTGTATATGTGCACCCATTTCAGCAAGCGGCTGAGTAACACGGAGCATTGGGCGCTGATTCAACGAGACATCACCGATCAATACTGAATCAAATTTCTGGGCTGCCAACAATCCACACATCAAACGCATCGAAGTGCCAGAATTACCCAAGTCCAATGGTTCTGAGGCTGGTTTTAGTCCATGCAAACCAACACCATGAATATCAACTTGTCCATTGCCAACATGATCAATGCTGACTCCCAGTGAGCGAAAAGCGTTTAAAGTCGCCAGTGTATCGTCTGCTTCTAAAAAACCTTCAACATGCGTTGTGCCTTCAGCCAAAGAACCGAAGATAATTGAACGATGGGAAATCGATTTATCACTGGCAATCCGGGTTTCTCCACAGAGCTTTCCGCCTGGTGTAATTTTAAAAATCTGTCCGCTACTCATTATCTAGTCAAGTTCCCATCGATTACTTAATTTATGTGCTATGTATTCTGCTCAGTCGTTCTCAGAAAACTTTCACGACTGTTT
>CAZODM010000292.1:0-1043 GCA_964578585.1 uncultured Desulfobacterales bacterium
GTGTTGGTCATTTTGATACTCCTCAATGTATTGAGGTGTGTCCAGTTGATTGCATTATCAATGATCCAAAGCATGTTGAAGATCAAGCCAGCTTATTCGCTAAGTTTGAACAGTTAGAAACAGCCGATAATTAGGCTCTATTGATATTCGAATTGCCATTCATTTTGTTTACCAACCTGCTTCTTCAGGTTTATAGACTGTCAGTCAACAGATATCAACAATCATCAGTACATTCTCAAACATATACAAGCTTCAAACCTTAGCACTTGAACAGATTAAATCACGAACCTTGCCTGTGATTTCAGATAACATTTGCTCTTGCCTGTGGTGTCCCTGTGGTGTTTGCTCGATATCTTCACTTTGGCTATAAATATTGACTATCGCCTGCTTTGCCAAAACATCGTGAATACTTGTAACATCACGCGGGGGTGCAAGAACACCTTTAGTGACCAACCATACCAGCGGTTGACTCTCAGCAACCCAGCGTGGCCAGAAAACAGATCTTTTGAGTGCAAATAGCTCAACCGGTTTACCCGTTACGCATGCTTCAGCCATCATTGTTGCACTATCACCTGTTACAATAAACCTGTCTGCGCAAGACAAGATTGCCTGATGCGGGTTTTCACCATTTTTGTTCCAAATAAAAAATACGCTGTTATCCGGAATCAAGGCTCGTAACTTTTCTATGACCTCTGAGCCAGTTCGCGGTGAAGTAGAAACCAGACATGTTCCGCCGTATTTTTTCTGCATTTCGCTGATACATCTACCCAATTTCTCAATAGAAGTTGCATCTAGCTGCAAGGGAAAAGCCGCACCACCAACCAAAACTCCAATCCAGGGTCGTGGCAACGTTTCCCATTGCGCAAGCGCAGAAAATTTTACTTTGTTGGGAACCAGTGGCAATGGTAATTTGTATATATTAGGTGCTTTGGGCAACCCATATTGCGGAGTGCTGACAACAAGATCGAACCAGTCTAATGGCGCTTTCGGGCGACCAATCCACACCAGTCTGGTGCGATTTTCTGATTGCTTTTGCACCCAGC
>CAZODM010000293.1:0-1030 GCA_964578585.1 uncultured Desulfobacterales bacterium
TTTTATCAAAGCTTATCTGATGATGAGCGGCGGGGATAACAGGGAAGAATAAATGGTACCACGGCATAAGCGGACGCTTGCGCCAGTTAAGGTAAATTTTTTTATTTCCTTTTTCCCCGATTGCTATTGACCCATATTTAAAAATCATATTTATGTTAAACATTATTAAAAAATCTGTTATTACGGTTTTTATTTTTAATTTTATCTCGAAAATCAACAACGCCCCAACCACGTTGTTGTGGTAACCCAAACCAAATGCTTTATTTGATTTCGTTACAGTTCGCTGAAAGATAAGGTATATTCGTTTCATCCTAAATGAAACGAAGTTATATTTTATTAGTTAGAAACAAGGAGATGGCTAAAGCACAGACCGGCAAATTGTAATTACAAGAACGAATGCAAGAATTTGCAACACATATGCACGTGTCTATCCCACAAAAAAACCTGAAAAAATGAAAACAGATTACAATTGCCAAAAAGGACAAAAATTAATTGTTAACGAAAAAGCGAAATTTCATCAAATAGATATTGAAAGGATTTCACATATATCATGTGATGGTTATCTGTCAACAATCTATATATTAGATGAAAAGGAAAATATCTCGACATCCCATTTGTTGAAAGATTTTGAAACAGAACTTTCCGATATGGGTTTTTTTCGCACAAACAGAAATACCCTGATTAATCTTAATCATGTTGACTCTTACCAAAGCAATGGAAAACCGGTTGTAATCATGTCAAATAACCAAAAGTTCATTATTTCGCGAAGAAGACTCTCCCAATTTTTAAAAATAATTTAAGCTTAACTACCACTCATCAATTATAATGTACCGCTCATTAGCGTCAATTTGCCACTCATTAGACAAGGTGCTCATTTTAATATTTATACGAAATTTCAAACTATTATTGTTGTGGCTTTCAAGTGCACAAATAAGTCCATTTTATTAACGCATTGCATTGGCAATGCATAGTTTTAACGTATCCCTTCGGCAAACTACATCTTTGAAAACACGGCATAAAAGTTTAATCT
>CAZODM010000294.1:0-1029 GCA_964578585.1 uncultured Desulfobacterales bacterium
TTGTTGCTGTTATTACCGCCTGCCCGGTGACAGAAAGTTTTGCATATGGCGAGGTTGTGCCGATACCCACGTTTCCTGTTGTTGAGTCTATAGTCATTCTTTGAGTGCCGTTAACAAAGAACCTAGCAGCATAGCCTGTCTTAGAATTAAAGTTTATGTCACCGCTGCCTCCATCACCAATTTGAATATTTCCATTAACATCCAGCATCTTTGATGGCGAGGTGGTGCCAATCCCCACATAACCATTCCCATTTATAACAAGTCTGTCATTTGTACCAAGTGCTGTAGAGGAAGAGATTCTGAAGCTTCCGTCTGTTAGATATGTTCCCAGCGTCCATACATTATGAACTCCTGTTGTAGAGCTAGCTGTTAGACCGATGGAAGCGTCTCCATTTGCCTTGAACATATCTAACAGTGCGAGTGGGGTTGTTGTGCCAATGCCCACGTTTCCTTTGAGTACCGTTGTCAAAACTGAATCATTTCCTAATACAACGGAGTTAGAGCCGATACCGGTCGCATTGTATCCAAGCACCATCTCATTTGTGTCTCCGTCGGCGAGAGCCATTGTGTTGTACCCGAGGAAGGTGTTGTTGGAGCCGGTTGCGTTTGCGGTGGCTCCGTCGGCGATGTATTTGCCTGCGTTGTACCCGAGGAAGGTGTTGTTGGAGCCTGTGGTGTTGTTTCGTCCTGCATAAGTTCCTATAAAAGCGTTTTGGGAGCCGGTGGTATTGGAGTTACCTGCGTATGTTCCTATGAAGGAGTTGTAGTAACCTGTGGTGTTGGAGTAGCCGGCGCTTTGCCCCATAAAAGAGTTGTAAAAACCTGTGGTGTTGTAATGGCCAGCGAGCTGTCCAACAAAAGAATTGCTGTAGCCAGTGGTGTTTGCGTTTCCTGCTGAAGTTCCAACAAAGGAGTTGTAGTAACCTGTGGTGTTATTTGAGCCAGTGTATGCTCCTACAAAGGAGTTGTAGTAACCTGTCGAGCTCATATTTCCAGCATTCTGTCCAACATAGATAGACGAAAAGGTAC
>CAZODM010000295.1:0-1029 GCA_964578585.1 uncultured Desulfobacterales bacterium
ACATGATGATTGCATCTCTTAGAGATTCAAACATATTTGAGATGCTTTGCTCTATTATCTCTTTTTGTGTGTCGGTTGTCTCAAATTTGATATTTGGATATTTTTTAGAAAGCTCTTGCATTTTAGCTTCGACATTTTCAATAGTTGTTACAACATCTGAACTAAGCCCTCTTTGCACTGAAATAGCTATCGCTTTTTTTCCATTTCCATAATAAAGGGCTGAATTTTTATAGTGTTCAAACTTTACTTCTGCTACATCTTTTAGTTTAATATGTTGAGAAATAGGAAGATTTAACAGCTCCTTTATACTATCTCTTTTCCCAATATTTTTAACCAAAAAGCTACTGTTTTTTGAGTCGATAAAACCTATGGCATAATCTCTATTGTTCTTTTTTAGTGCATTTATGACGGAATTTATAGGAAGTGAATATTTATCTAGTAGTTTTTTATCTATCTCTATACGAACCTCTTTTTTGTATCCTCCAAAAATATCTACATTTGCCACACCTTCAACTACTAAAAGAGAGTTTTTTATCTCATTTTCACTTATCTCTTTTATATCTTGAAGTGAGAGCTTATCAGAACTCGCACCAAATACTATAACAGGTGGTGTTGCTGATGAGATTTTATGGATTTGTGGCTCTAATAGATCATTTGGAAGGGATGATTTTATCTTATTTATGGAGTTTGTGACATCATTTGCACCCTCTGATAAATCTTTTCCATACTCAAACTCAACTCTTATAACACTTACTTCATCAATTGTACTAGAGTAAACACGACGAACTTTATCGATGCTATAAAACTCTTTTTCAGCTAAAACTGCAACATTTGAAGCTATATCTTTGGCTGAAGCTCCTGGTTGTATCATCACTATGGCAATCTCAGGGCGATTTGAATCAGGAAAAAGTTTACGATCAATCTGCCCGTACCCAATAATCCCCAAAAATACAGACAGTACTAAAAATGAGTAGATAAATGCAGGTCTTTTTAAAACCTTCTCTATAAATGAACTATTTTTCATCAAAA
>CAZODM010000296.1:0-1027 GCA_964578585.1 uncultured Desulfobacterales bacterium
TCGACGCTGTCCATGCGAGGTTGATTTGTGAGGTTGAGAAGGGTGTGGCGGTTGGTGTTGCTGGTAGCGCTGTACTGGAAAAGGTAGCTGTACCTGTTGAGGCTGTTTGATGCGTGTTATACGAGGTTAAAAGACTAACAACAGAGTTTTTTAAGTTTCCTGTATTTGTTAAAGCAAACTGTGCTGAAAATATAAAAAGTATTGTCAAAAAAGTGGCAATAATATATTTGTAGGAGTTCATGTGTTTAGTGTCTGTAGCGCTATGTGAACTGATTATATTTTAGCTTATTTTGCTTTAATTGCCACGGCATAGATTTCTAAAAATAAAGACCTTTTTAAGTTTTTGAATTACGGCGACAAATATGTTTTATCATAATTCTACTCTTTAAAGTATTAATTTCAAAAAATACTCGCCAATTACTAATTCGTCTTCTGTATTCATTAGTTTTACCTTTCAGTTTTTGTCTATCACCGATAAAAGGATCTGTTTTCATACTTTCTATTACCGCCGAAACATACTCGAAATCTTTTTTAGGAATTTTTCGTATATCTTTTTTAACAGTATTTGCTATTTCCAGATACCAGCTCATTTTTTATTAACAAAATCGTCCCAACCAGTTATGTTTCCTTTATCAATATCTTTTTGAGCACGCGACAATGCAATATATTCTTCTTTTGTAGGTTCGTAGGTAGAAATTGCACGACCAATAACAGCCTCTCTTATCACATCAGAACGACTTTTATAACTCTCACGAGCAATAATATCAATTTTATCCAAAATATCTTTCGGTAGCGAAATAGACACAGGTTGATATTTTACTTTTGTATTCATAAAAATATAACTATTAACTATTAACGTAATCTGCTAATCCTTAATGGATTATATTATATATAAATTTATTTAAAATAACAACCCGGATAAAATAAATTTATATTCTTATGCTTAATTTAAGTTGAATTAAAATTCAATTTCTAAAATTGGTTTACCAACCTCAAATCACCCGAATAAAACCTTCTCACGTCATCT
>CAZODM010000297.1:0-1026 GCA_964578585.1 uncultured Desulfobacterales bacterium
CTGATATGCGGACTATGTTTGAAAATGCAAGATCTTTCAATCAGGATTTAAGCAATTGGGATGTTAGCAATGTATCCTATATGGAGTATATGTTTGGTGGAACCATAAATTTCACCAATCAAGATTTAAGTAGCTGGAATGTTTTAAATGTAGAGAGTTATGCCGGTTTTTTCACAGGTGCTGGCTCAGGTAATATCGAACCTATTTGGAATCCGTAAGGCAGATGAGTCATAAGTTGAATAAGCGGTAGAAGTAGTGAAAGTATTACCAAAAAGCACTAAAAATAGCACGAAAAACCATGTAGGCTATTGATTTGGAGGTTCCGAAATGAGTGTTTTTGCTCAAAATTGGAATACTTTCACAGCCTCGGTAGCGTTATTCGACATTTTATAATGTGATGGAAAAAATGGTATGCATCCCTACGTTTAACTTCACTGCCATTAAGTTAATTGATTATTGTTGGGCTTCCGTCTTTTTAACAGCCCAACATTATGGATGCTGAAATGTTGGGTTAACGATAAAGCCGTTAGCCCAACCTACAAAAAACCACACAATTTTCCCTCAATTTTGTGGATTGAATTCCATGTGTTATTTGATGACAGAAAAGTACGCGCTAGCTTTATGTTTTCTGATATGGAACTGATTGGCATTCCCCTCCGTATTGTCATTGGTGATCAAAGACTGGATTCCGGGTCTACTGAATACAAAGCAAGAATTGATAAGGAAATTCAGGATATTCCTTTAGATGAGGTTGTAAATTTTATTCAATCAAAAGTTAAAGTCAGTTAAGGAACCCCTGATTAAGTCGATTAGAATTTAGTGCAGAAAAAACTGTCGCTATTTTTCACAAAGTGAGACGTAATAGTCACTCTCTTGCACCGATCTTCGTGGAAAATATCGGCAGTTTTAGCAAGCTAAAAATAATTAGACTTGATCAGAAGTTCCTTAAATAATAGAGACAAGGTGAAAAACTGAGACTATAGATAATTCTGTGTAACTGCAATTTTAAATATGTTCTATTAATCG
>CAZODM010000298.1:0-1023 GCA_964578585.1 uncultured Desulfobacterales bacterium
ATGACGGCAAGACCGATCACACCAATGACCTTGATGCCTATGTTGCCCTGGCTACTCATCAGTTCAGTGATAACCTTGATGGCGGAATCAACTATACCTATGCTACTACCGGAACTGACGCTACGTGGGCTGGAATGACGGCTGCAACAACACCCGCCACAGGTTATTCCGCCTCCGGCTCTCCAATCGGTTTTGCTCTCTCCAACGTTGGCCTGAACGCCAATTATCGTCAGGACAACCTCTCCTTCCTCGCCGATGGAGAATTCCAGTTCGGCCATTTCTCCGACAACGGCGCAACAACCGTTGATGCCGAAGGTTGGGCCGTAAAACTGGGTGCTAATATGGATCTCGGTACCGCCAAGGTCGGGTTGCTCTACGGTTATGGCTCCGGTGATGACGGCCAAGGTTCCGCTAATCACTCCTTCGTCACCTTCCTGAGTGACACCAATTACGACACCATACTTGCCGGTTATGAGGTGACTGTTCCAGGTACTGATTTTGCTACCGGGGGCGACAACGTGATGCGACATTCTGGCTTAAGCAATCTGTCGGAGTACCAGATCAACGCCTCCACCAAGACCACCTGCCCCATTACCGGCAAACCTCTCGCTATCATGGCTTCCGCAACCTATCTGCGGTTAAATGAGGAGGGAGCGGCCAAATTAAATACAGATGGCAATGGCAATGCTTATCTCGGCAACGACAAGACCGTAGGTACCGAACTTGATGCCGTGGCTACCTGGACACTTGCTCCCGGCCTGATCTACAAGGTTGAAGCCGCCTATATGTTCACCGGCGATGCCTGGAATACAGCTGCTACTGGTCCTGGCTCCGACCCAGACAACCTGTACTTCCTGCGCCATCGTCTGGAGTTCACCTTCTAATTTAAGTTAATTAAATTAGAACAACAGGGTGAAATGGATTAATATTTAAGCAGTTAAAATTATTATCCAATTGCTCCATCAGACCCAAAAGGCCCATTCATTTTGAATGGGCCTTTTTTTTTGTTTAGAAGAGAAAAAG
>CAZODM010000299.1:0-1001 GCA_964578585.1 uncultured Desulfobacterales bacterium
AAAGTATTGTTGGATTCTGATGTGGCGGAACTGTACGGTGTTGAAACCAAAAGAATAAACGAAGCGGTTAAAAATAATCCGGAGAAGTTCCCCGAAAGTTATTTAATTCAACTGTCAGAACGAGAGCTTGAAGCTTTGCGGTCGAAATTTTCGACCACAAAACTATCGAAAACAAGAGTAGCTCCGAAAGCATTTACAGAAAAAGGCTTGTATATGCTGGCTACCATTTTGAAGAGCAAAACAGCTACACAAACAACGATTGCTATCATTGAAACCTTTGCGAAATTACGTGAGCTGACAAATGTTGTAAATGAACTTTCCACGAACCCGGAAAAAGAAAAACAAAAATCGCTAATGAAAAAAAGCGGTGAAATACTATCAGAACTTTTGGATGATGACCTGCAAACCAGCGAAAGTGAAACAACCATTGAAATCAATTTTGCCGTTCTGAAGTTTAAACATATCGTGAAGAAAAACAAGAAAGAAGATTAAACACAAAAACCCGAAACTTTCAAACCTTAAAACCCTAAATACAGAACATATTAAACCATGAAAAAACTGAGAAAAAAGAAAAATGGTGTCTGAGGAGTGAAAAACGAAAAACGAAAAATGAAAAATTGTGACTGAGAATATTCTTAAAATAAAGAGTTTTGATTTTGCTTTGAAAGTGATACAGGCTTATAAGGAGATCATGAAAACGCATAAAGAATATGTTTTAAGCAAACAATTACTACGATCAGGAACTTCCATTGGTGCTATGATACGTGAATCTGAATTTGCACAGTCAAAAGCGGATTTTATCTCAAAACTCAGTATTGGTCTTAAAGAGTCAAATGAAACAGAATATTGGATTCAGCTTCTTCAAAAATCGGGATACTTATCTAATGAGAGGGTGAGAGAACTAATAGAAGAAAACAGGGAAATAATAAGTATGCTTGTTGCCTCAATAAAAACAGCAAAGGCTTCATTAAAAAAATAGAAAATTAATTCTTCACTTTTCA